>NZ_JBPXKS010000009.1:0-160626 GCF_054558755.1 Aquirufa sp. A-Brett2-W8 | reverse complement strand
TAAGAAAGCATCGGTTAATGAATCGGGTAATTCCACTTCCATTTTATTTAGTGTTTAAAAGTAAAAAAAAATTATCAAGGTCGAAACCCTAAATATTTCTACTTACACACTTTACGAGATGGTGCCATTTAGCTTTTCTTACAATTTCACAAAATTATCTTCCAGTCTTACATTGAAGTTTATCTCTGCCTTCATGGCGGAGAAAACCTTCAATATGGTATCGATTGTTGCGCTATTTGTACTGCTTTCTAATTTAGAAATTTGCGCTTTTTGAACGCCCACAAGTTTACCTAACTCTTCTTGGGTTAAGTTTCGTTCTCGTCTGGTTGTTTTGATCATTTTTCCCAAAACCTCCATGCGCAGTTCGTATTCATACTCATCTCGCTCATTAGAACCAATAGGCCCTATGTGCTTGTCCTTCATTTCGCTAAGCGAGTAAGTTTTTGTTTTAGGGGTTTCCATTTTAATTAAAGGGTTTATTTAGAAAATATTTTTTTCTTAAATCGACAGCTCGCTCTGCCTCCTGGGCCTCCGTTAAATTATCAGCATCTGGCTGGATGACTAATTCAACCAAAGGAATCAAGAAAAATAGATAGACCAGAGGAATCCAGCAATACAATCCCGTTTTCGTGAAAGCTAAGAAAGCCAACACATACAATAAATAAGGACTAATATACCGAAGTGGTCGAAGCATTTGGAAAGTTTACAGGTCAAATATAAAAAAAGTCAGGACCTTTCAGCCCTGACTTTTTAAAAATTATGCTAGATATTAATATCCATCATTTTGTTTCAAAGTAGCTACTCCACCTTTTTGAGAATTTAAAATCTCATCGATCGGAAGAGGGAAGTACTTATTCTTGTCGGTAAATGATTTACCCACCATATAACTTCTTTTGTTATACGTATTTCCTGCTAAGTCCTTGCCTGCAGCACCTTCATTAGGGATGTACATTTTGTTTAAAAAGTCTGCTGCAATTCCCCAACGTACTAAGTCGAAGAAGCGGTGACCTTCCATCGCAAATTCCAAGCGATTCTCCATGTAAACAGCATTTAAGGCATAGTCTTTGCCATTAGCAGCAAATGTTCCAGCTGGGTAAGGATTAATGACATTGTTTACCGATGCATCTTGCACTTTACCCGCTTTAACACGGTTACGAATCATATTTACATACTCCTCTGCTTTAGCTAAGTCATTAGCTTCTGCTTCGATCTCTGCTAACCACAAAATTACCATTGATAATTTAAGTAGGCGGTAATTATTATTCACCGAACGTTTGCTAGTAGAGTGTGTCGAACTTCCTTCGTCAGCTAAATAATACATCCATTTTTTTCCTGTATACGGACCCGCATAATTTTGGTCACGAATCCAAGTCGATCCTGGCATTTTTCCCCAATCTAGGAAATTTACACCACGACGTCCCACAGTCCAATCTAATCTTGGATCCACTGGCGCAGAAACGTTTAAAGTAAATGCTGCTGTAGCTACAATACCCTGATCATTAGGTAAATCTACGTCATTATAGGTATCCTCAAGACCCGCTTTATTTTTACCAATCAATGGAAGACCATCGACAGAAGTTTTAAATGCATTCACTAAGTTTTGTGATGGTTGGTAAAATCCGCAACATCCACGGCCTGGTGCGTTTGCACTATATGGCCAGTTTAAGTTATCTCCCGCGTTACCATTATTTCCAGTAGAACCATCGTTCACTGAAAATTGAACTTCGAAAATAGACTCACTATTATTATTCGTCGTATTTCTGTAGTTATCATGATAGTCTGCCACTAATTTCTTTCCAGAATTTTGCAAGATGTCTAACAATAATGGCTTAGCTAAGCTATATTTCTTTTGAAACATATACGCTTTCGCAAGATAGGCCATAGCAGCCCATTTAGTTGCTCTTCCTTTTTGTGCTTGTGTTGCAGGTAGATTTGCTGCAGCAAACTTGAAATCTTCTTCAATGTTAGGCCAAATATCTTTGTCATTGGCTATTTTTGTTGAATTCGGATCATCGCGCTTGTAGGTATTTTCATCCACATATGGAATCATATTCCACATTTTCTTCCCTTCGAAATGGTAGTGACCTCGTAAGAAGCGTGCTTCAGCAACGACTTGCGTTTTCTCCGCATCTGTCATGTCCTTCACATCTGGGCTTTTAGAAAGTAAGATAGCCTCGTTCGCACGAGCTACGCCATCATACGTATGTTGCCATTTTCCATTGAAATACGTGTTCTCTGCAAACCACGTAAACTGCTCAATAAAACTTTGCTCTGGTTGATCACCAGCATCTGTACCTTTTACCGCATCACCGGAGGTAATTCCACCAAACACATAGTTTGAAATGGTTGATTGACGTCCTGTATTTCCTGCACCTACTCCATCCATTAAAGAATATGCACCAATTAAGAGGGCATTTACTCCGTTTTTATTAGCTAGAGATGTTAAAGAGGCCGCTCCTTGAGGTTCTACCTGGAGGAAAGACTCTGAACAGGAAAAGTTTATTCCTACTGTCGCAAACAATGCGAATATGATTAACTTTTTCATTTTTTATCTGATTTATTTTAAATTAAATTAAATTAAAATCCTACTCTTACACCTACGTTATAAGATTTAGAAACAGGGAATGCTCCTTCATCAATACCCATGTGGATATCTTGATTATCAGCTCCTGAGTTTCTGATATTAATATCAGGATCTAAACCTTTGTATTTAGTTAAAGTAAATAAGTTTTGTCCTTGAACATAAATTTGCATCGAACTTAATCTGATTTTCTTTAACACCGTATTAGGCACCGTGTAGGTTAATTGGATATTCTTTAAACGCATGTATGAACCGTCTTCCACAAAATAGGTTGAAATTTGTTGACTAAAGGTATCATTAGCATTCAAGCGAGGCAATAGTGCATTATCACCTTGTGCCTTCCAAGAGTTGTATAACATATCTTTCGAACGGTTACCTTGGAACGTATTGAAGTCAGTCCAGTATTTCAAGTAGTTAAACAATTCGTTTCCTTGAACACCTTGAGCAAAAACCGTTAAATCCCAATTCTTGTATCCTAAATTAACATTTACACCATACGTAAAGTCTGGGTGAGGATTACCAATGATGGTTCTGTCAGAAGCATTAATTTTTCCGTCACCATTCACATCCTTGAATTTGAATACACCAGCGCGGGTATAACCTGGAATTTGTACCGCTGCTGCAGCTGCTGCATCATCTTTAAGAACTCCTTCTACCACATAACCGAAGAAACTAGCAATCGGTAATCCCGCTTTAGTAAGCGAAATGGCTGGTAGACGCGTGGAGAATCCGAAGATCTGCGCTAAAGGATCGTTATTCAACTTCACTACATTGTTTGTGTACTGGCTTATTTGTCCTGAAACGGTGTATCTAAATTGACCAATTTGATCTCTATAGGTTACGTTCAAGTCAATACCCGTATTATTTACTTCCCCGATGTTAACATAAGGAATACCTGCTGTTCCAGATGATCTTGGAATAGGCACTTGTGTTAACATATCAGATGTTGTACGTGTATACCAATCGAAAGCAATATCTAATTTATTGTTCATCAAACTTGCATCAAAACCGATGTTAGTGGATGTATTTGTTTCCCAACGACCATTAGAATTACCAAATTGCGCGATATCAAAACCAGATGAAATTGCGTTACCTGCTCCACCTATGTCATAGGCATTGTTATTCGGATCTGGAGTGAACAAGGTATAGGCATTATACACGTTTGGAATCAACTGATTACCTGTTTTACCCCATCCTCCACGAACTTTTAAATCGTTCACAAAAGTCAAATCCTTCATGAAAGCTAATTCCGAAAGACGAGCACCTACAGAGAATGCAGGGAAAACTCCATAGCGATAGGCTGGAGAGAATCGAGACGATCCATCTCTACGCAAGGTAAAGTCTGCTAATAAAAATTCTTTGTATGAATAATTGAATTTTCCGAACTGAGAAAATAAAGCAGTAATAGTTGCTCCACCACCTGCGTTCGTAAGACCTGCCGCAGAACCATTATTTAAATAACGATAGGACAAATCATCAAAAGCGAAATTACTTCGCTGTGCATTAAATCCAAATCCATAAGTCGATACAGATTCTGTACCTACTAACAAATTGAAATTATGATCTCCTAAGATTTTCGAATAGTTTAATGTATTGTACCAAGTGATGGCACGATCATAACTATTACTAACAGTTAAGCTATTCGCATTTCGAGCTTCAGCAGCTTCAATATCACGATTGAAAAAAGAGGATTGGTTGTTATTATTGTATTCAAAACCAAGACTAGTACGCGCCTTTAAATTTTTGATAATTTCAACCTCTGCGAATACGTTACCGAAGATGTGTGTTGCTCTAACTGGGTTATCGCGCTCTCTGTACTGACGTGCTAACGGGTTAGGTGCATTACCTAAGTTCGAACCACGTGAACCTGCAAAACCATTTAAGAATGACGTATTCGTTCCACCTAATTCAGCTGGACCTCCAGTTATATCAAATACAGGGATAATAGGTTGAATACGAATCGCAAACATGATTGGGTTTGATTCGCTATTATTACCTGATGGAACCCCTTGACGCTCATCATAAGAAACCGTAAAGTTCTCACCGAACGTGATAGCTCCTTTTTTGAATTCTGTATTTGCACGTACGGAATAACGCTTGTAGGCTGTATACCTTAAAATACCTTCTTGGTCAAAGTAACTGGCAGAAATGGCATATTTACCATTTTTCGAGCCACCCGTAGCCCCTATTTGATAGTTAGATATTCTAGCCGGACCAAAAATCTCCCGCTGCCAATCAGTACCTGCTTTGTTCGCTTTTGTAATGTTAAAAGCAGTGCTACCTAATTTAGGGTCTGCTATATCATTCGTGTAAGTATAGTTAGCTGGTAAGGCACCATACACGTTAGGATAAATATAATCTGCAATGGTCTGAGTTCCATCTGGTGAAAAACGATACTGAGCTGAAGGAGAAGTTCCCGCAGGTCTTCCAGCACCGATTTGAGACTCATAGTAATATTGACCTAATTCTTTCGTATTCAATAAATCCAACGTTTTACCTAATTGTTGAGTTCCTGTATACATGTCAAAACTGATCTTAGGTTCGCCTTCTCCACCACGTTTCGTAGTAATGATCACGACACCATTCGCAGCACGCGCACCGTAGATAGAAGCTGCAGACGCATCTTTCAATACCTGCATAGACTCAATATCATTCGGGTTGATTTGGTTTAGTGTACCTTGTGTAGGCACTCCATCAATCACGTACAAGGGTGAATTGTTGTTCGTAGATCCAAAACCACGGACACGAACCATCGTTCCACCACCCGGGGAGTTATCATTACCTACCGTCACACCTGCTGCACGTCCTTGTAACATTTGTGTTAGGGAGGCTGCTGGCACTGCAGTAAGTTCTTTTGCACTTACTACCGCTACCGCTCCCGTAATGTCTTTTTTACGTTGAGACGCGTAACCTGTCACGATTACTTCGTTCAGTTGACTTACATCTTCAACAAGTGAAATGGCAATAGATGAGCGATTTCCAACCGCAACGGTTTTAGAAATATACCCTACCGAAGTAACGACTAATTCGGCATTGCCACTTTTTACACTAATGGAGAAAGCTCCATTTCCATCTGTAGTAGTACCTAAAGTGGTACCTTTAATCACTACAGAAACTC
Organism: Aquirufa sp. A-Brett2-W8; assembly: GCF_054558755.1. NCBI lineage: Bacteria > Pseudomonadati > Bacteroidota > Cytophagia > Cytophagales > Flectobacillaceae > Aquirufa > Aquirufa sp. A-Brett2-W8. The sequence continues at coordinate 154,927 of NZ_JBPXKS010000009.1, read as the reverse complement.
CTGGAATCCCTCCGCCCTTAGCGTCCGAGACTGTTCCAGCAACTTTTTGGTCTTGACCTAATGCCACCCACGATAAGGTCAGCATCAAGGCGAGTAAAAAGACCACTCTGCTTACGTAGAAATTGTTTTTCATAAAAATAAAAGGTTTTAAGTGATTGTTGACGCTTTGTTAATGAGTGAGTATTTAACAAAGTTTAACGCCTCTAATTTATAAAAGAATTATTTACACTCAAATATTAAAATCATAAAAAATCTTTATTTTACTATAAAATTATTTAATGATAATAGAATGGACATGCTAGAATTGCGCGAATTCGCTACCTGACCTTAGTTTAATTAAATAATAAAACTTTTTTTACGCTTTATGTGTTTAAAAATTATGCCTGAGAAAATTATATCTGTTAGTCACTTATCCAAGAAATTCGGATCCTTTCAAGCCATTCATGATGTTTCCTTTTCGGTTTATAAAGGGGATGTTTTTGGCTTTTTAGGGCCTAATGGTGCCGGGAAAAGTACGAGCATCCGCTGCCTAAATTCCTTAATAAAACCGGACAGCGGCACTATTGAGATTTTTGGTGAATCGATCACCACCCATCGTGAATCTATTTTAGGGCGTATAGGGAGCATCATCGAAAAACCTGACTTCTATAAGTATTTATCCGCCTACCGAAATTTAGAAATCTTCTCCCGCATCTCCGGGAAGCCCTCTTCTAGGCAAGAAATCTATAAAATGTTAGACTTCGTCGGTTTAGGCGGACGCGAGAGAGATAAATTCGCTGGTTTTTCTCACGGGATGAAGCAGCGTTTAGGCATCGCCCAAACACTTTTACATAATCCCGATCTGATTATATTGGACGAACCCACAACGGGTTTAGATCCACAAGGGATAATTGATATTCGGAACTTGATCTTGCGATTGAAGAATGAGCAAAATAAAACGGTACTGTTATCGTCCCATAATTTGGCAGAAATCGAACTGATCTGTAATCGAATGGTGATCATCAATAAGGGCCGGTCGATGGTGGAAGGAAAAGTGAGTGAGTTGATGAATGGCGAAAATCTGATTCTGCGCCTAGAGGCTAGCCCTCTTTCGCAGGCGAAAAATGCACTATTGACCTGGAAACCCGAGCTTTTGTGGGAAAATGTGGGGGATACTGCTCTACAATTTCCAATCGAAAAATCCGAAATTCCTTTGCTGACTAAATTTCTCGTCGATCAAAACATCGAAATATATAGCCTGGAGGCAAAACGCACGCTGGAGGATTATTTCATTAAAATCATCAATCAATGATCCTATTCAACAGTTTATATAACGAAATTATCAAGATCGCGCTGAAACCTCGGTCCTATTTAGGCCTAGCCGCAATCACTGTTTTAGTGGGCGTGATTCAATTCGCTTTAAAGGCGGATGGCATGTCTATTATCTCCTTTGTGACCTCGTCTTTCGAACAGACTTTGAGCTTTGAGGGCAATGTACTGAATGGAAATCTAGTCGCTTTCATCATTTTACAGATGTTATTAATCCAAATTCCTCTGCTCGTCGCCCTCGTTACCGGCGATTTAGTGTCGGGTGAGGCTGCGATGGGAACGATTCGCATGCTGGCGACTAAGCCTATTTCACGGATTCAATTATTATTATCGAAATTCATCGCAGGGGGCATCTATACCCTGGTCGTCATTTTATGGATGGGGGTTATGTCTGTTGTTGTGGGCAAATTGCTTTTTGGGACGGGAGACATGGTGGTCTTGAACTCAGATGGTTTAGTGATTTTGCAGGAAGCTGACGTGAATTGGCGCTATTTGGGTGGATTTGCGGTGGCTTTTTTAGCTTTATTCACCGTGAGCTCCTTGTCCATTTGCTTATCGTGTTTCACCGATAATTCCATCGGCCCTATCGTGGCGACGATGTCAATCATCTTGCTGTTTACCATCATAGGGACCTTGGATGTGCGTGTTTTCGACCCGATTAAACCCTATTTATTTACGACGCACATGGCTGCCTGGCGTTCTTTCTTTGAAGATCCCTTGCCACTTTCTGCTATTTGGCGCTCGATTGCCGTTTTAGTGGCACATAATGTGGTGCTGATTTCCGTTTCGCTGTATACATTCCACCACAAAGACATACAATCATGATTCACGTAATTTTACTATTTCTTTCTTTTTCCCTGTTTGCACAAGATGCGAATAAAACGGTGGCGCAGGTTTTAGCGCGGATGAACAAAGTGCGCGATTACCGCGTCGAGGCGCAGATAAAATCCGATATTCCTTTGATTAAAATTATGCCAGCGAAGGCGACGATTTATTTCAAGCAACCGGAGAAATTCCGGATGATCACGAAGGGGATTGCGATTTTGCCTAAAAAAGGTTTCACCGACTTGACCGCCCTATTGCGCAATAAATCCGCATATAATGCCCTGCTAACGGGTAATGAGCCTATTGATGGTATAAAAACGGAAGCCATCACCTTACTTCCCACGGATGATTCAGGGGAAATTGTTTTGGCCAAAATCTGGGTAGACCCCACGCTCGATTTAATCCTCAAATCTCAAATCACCTCCCGCAGTAATGGCACTGTCGTTTCCACCTATGTGTACGGGTCCGAAAAAGCCTTTGGCCTACCTTCAGAAATGAACATCACCGTAGATGTGAAAAAATTCAAGATTCCTAAAGGCGTCGTGATAGACATCAATCGCACCGCTGTAGCTCCGGTGAATACACGTAAAACAGGTCAAATACACTTGTTACTAAGCAACTACGTCATCAACCAAGGAATCGAGGATCGTATCTTCAAAGAATAGATTCTTTTCTTGTACTATATTACCGATAGCTTTCGTTCTTTTTTCGTAATTTAGAAGCCTAAATCGAGAAGGAAATGAAACGTTTATTCGTGTGTGTGCTTTTATGTATGTCTCTTTCCATATCTGCCCAAAACTGGCAGATGTCCGGATTTAAAAAGGCCGACTCTTTCAATCCCATCTTGAAACCCTCCCTTGAGGCACGATTTTTAGATCCTGTTACGGGTAAAATAGTGGGCTGGGAAAACAAAAATGTCTTAAATCCGACGGCGCTGGTTCTTAACGGCCTCGTTCATTTATTGTACCGAGCACAAGATTCTGTAGGCACCTCCCGCATCGGTTTAGCCATCAGCGAGGACGGTATTCATTTCAAAAAGAATCCAGAACCCATTTTATTCCCTGCGAATGACGCCTTCCGCACCTTCGAATGGCCCGGTGGCATCGAAGATCCACGCATTGTGGAAACTTCAGATAATGGTTATTTTCTAACGTATACTTCCTACGACGGCAAAGTCGCTCGTCTATGTGGCGCCTTCTCGAAAGACTTGAAGACTTGGGAGAAAATAGGACCCTTATTCACCTCCGAAAAATACCTGAATACCTGGTCGAAATCTGGGGCACTCGTGTCTGTTCAAAGCGGCTCGAAAATGGTGGCGAAAAAAATCGACGGTCTCTATTATATGTATTTTGGCGATACCGATTTATTCCTGGCTACATCGAAAGATTTATGTCATTGGGATATATTGGAAAACGCGGAGACGGGTGTTCGTTTATCCGTTTTAAAGCCACGCGCCGGTTATTTCGATAGTCGTTTAGTGGAACCGGGGCCCTATGCGCTGCTCCGAAAAGAAGGTATTTTACTGATTTATAATAGCTCAAACGCGGCAAATTATAACGAGGTTCGTTTCCCCAAATTCACCTACGCCGCGGGTCAGGTTTTATTCGATGCTCGTCTACCCTACAAAGTGTTGTCTCGAACTGTTGCGCCCTTTATTTGGCCTGATAAACCCTATGAAAAAATCGGCGAAGTGAACGAAGTATGTTTCGTGGAGGGCTTAGTCCCGTTTAAAGGGAAGTGGTTCTTGTATTATGGAACCGCGGACTCTAAAATCGCCGTATCCATTAAATAAATGAATATTTTAGGCCTACATTCCGTTCACCACATCGCCATCATCTGCTCGGATTATGCGCGTTCTAAAGCCTTTTATACCGAGGATTTAGGACTGCAGGTCATTCGAGAAGTGTATCGTGCGGAGCGCGATTCTTATAAATTGGATTTAGCGCTGAACGATCAGTATGTGATTGAATTATTCTCCTTCCCTAAGCCACCTGCACGCCCTTCGAGGCCGGAAAGTAGTGGTTTGCGGCATTTGGCATTTCAAGTAAATAACCTGGATTTTACGGTGCAGGAATTGAATAAAAAGGGCATCGTATCGGAGCCCATTCGCATCGATGAGTTCACCGGGAAGCGCTTTACGTTTATTGCGGACCCGGATGATTTGCCGCTAGAATTTTATGAAATATGAACAGAATTGATAAAAAACCCCTTTCAAAACTCGGTTTTGATTTCGTAACGCCTGCTTTCTTAGAAGAAGGCCAAAGCGAATTCGACCACCGCAACTCCAATTTAGAGTTGGCTGCTTACCGTCCACTGGCGCCGCGTGAAATCAGCATCCTCGAGGCGAACTTGAACGAGGCAGAGAATTGGAAAGATGTGTGGGTGAAAGAGGGTTTTAATCCCTATTTGGTGAAGAATTGCCGGTTTTTTGGCATTAATCGCATCGGTATATTAGAAAGTTGCTATTTAGAATTCAAAAACCTGCGCATGCCGGTGGGTCTTTATAATAGCACCTTGATTTCGTGTGATTTTGGCGATAATGTGGCGATCGATCGCGTGAATTTATTATCTCATTACCAAATCGGAAATGAGGTGATGATCCTCCAAGTAAACGAATTAGCGACGACTTCGACGGCGAAATTTGGAAATGGAATCGTGAAGAAAGGCGAAGAAGAACGTATCCGAATTTGGATGGAATTAGGCAACGAAAACGGCGGTCGCAAGGTGATTCCTTTTGTGGGAATGAAACCGGCCGATGCCTTCTTGTGGACCCAAGACCGCGATGACACTTTATTACAGGCGAAATACAAAGAGATGACCATCCAGGAATTCTCCTCGAAGCGAGGATTCTACGGCCAAATCGGCGACCGCACCGTCATCAAAAACACGGGTATCATCAAGGACGTCAACATGGGTACCGACACCTATATTAAAGGCGCGAATAAATTAAAGAACTTAACGATCATCTCGAACGCCGAAGCCTCCACCCAAATAGGCGAAGGCTGCGAAATCGTCAACGGAATCATCCACGAAGGCTGCCGCATTTTCTACGGAGTGAAAGCTGTTCGATTTATTTTGGCCGCCCATTCTCAATTGAAATATGGTGCCCGATTGATCAACTCCTTTTTAGGAAGTAATTCCACTATTTCCTGCTGCGAGGTATTGAATGCCCTCATTTTCCCGGCACACGAACAACACCACAATAACTCATTTCTGTGCGCGGCGATCGTAAAAGGCCAAAGCAATATGGCCGCTGGCGCGACCCTCGGTTCAAATCATAATTCGCGTGGAGCAGATGGAGAATTGCAGGCGGGACGTGGATTTTGGCCCGGCTTATCCGTAGCCCTAAAACACAATTCTAAATTCGCCTCCTTTAACCTGATATCTAAAGGAAATTACCCGGGCGAAATCCAAAATCCTCTACCCTTCTCCCTCATCGGAAACGACGACAAAGAAGGCGGATTATTGATTATCGCAGGCTACTGGTTCCAATACAATATGTATGCCCTAGCCCGCAACGCCTGGAAATTCGCAGCCAGAGACCAAAGAACCGACAAAGACATGTTGCTCGAATTTGATTTCTTAGCGCCTGATACCGTTTTAGAAATCTTGCAAGCAATAAAATTATTGGAAAAATGGGTTTCTGAATCCCTAGACGGCGGCGATGGTAAAGCCTGGTTAAATGACCCGGCGAACGCAACGAATCCACTAGACATTTTTGCTACAGGCATCGAAAATACGAAGCGCAGAACCCGCATAGCGAAGGCGCATAAAGCGTATCAGATTTTCCACGATTTATTGTATTATCATGCGGCCAAAGAATGGTTAGCCACTTCCGAACGCCACCCATCACAATCTCCTTCAGCGCTTTTGCAAGCCACCTTGAAGAACGCGACGGCAATTCAGATTTGGGAAAATTTAGGAGGCCAACTAATCCCTTCAGGTGTCATTCATACAATGAAAGAAGAGGTGAAATCTGGCAAAATCACCCGATGGAAACAGGTGCACGAATTTTACGAAAAACAAGCTGCACTTTACCCGGACCAAAAATTCGAAAACGCCCTCAACGGCTTATTGCAAATTAATCATCAGGCTTTCGAAAATATCCCTGCGTGGATTGATCGCGCCATCTCAACGGCAGAATTCTTAACGGCCGGCATCGAAAGATCTCGTTCAAAAGATTACGAAGACCCATTCCGTTTAGCGATGTTCGGCAATGCCAAGGAACTCGATGCGGTGATCGGCGATGTGAAGGATAATGAGTTTATTCAGGAAGCGAAAATGCGCTCGATTTCCTTTAGAGAAAAATTAGAGGGATTAAAGAATAAAGCATAAAGCACAAAAAATAAAGATGGAATCCGCTTCGGGGATACGTTTATGAAACATTTCTGAATACATAAAAAAAGGGGACCTAGGTCCCTTTTTTTATACAAACTTTGTGCTTTATTCTTTATGCTTTGTGCTTTAAAAATCGCACCGCAAATTATGGCTTATTCGAATCCACCACCAATCTCTGCTCTCTATTAGCAATTTCCCAAGCCATATAGAACACTAAACGGCCTACTTTTTGGATTTGGTCAAATTCGATTTTGTCTACCTCATCACCTGGCATGTGGTAATCGTCGTGAACTCCGTTAAAAAAGAAAGCCACTGGAATACCATGCTTTGCGAAGTTATAGTGATCTGAACGGTAATAGAAACGGTTTGGATCGTTCGGATCATTAAAACGGAAATCTAGTTCTAGACCTACGTGCTTCTTATTTTGCTCGATTAATACCTCGCGTAATTGAGACGATAATTTATCTGAACCGATCTCGTAGATATAATCTGGCTTGCCTTTGTGCTCGTCATCATAACGACCCGTCATATCCGTATTTAGATCGACCACGGTATTTTTCAAAGGAAATAAAGGGTGGTTTGCGTACCACTCAGAACCTAATAAACCTTTTTCCTCACCCGTTACCGTCATAAACAAAATGCTACGACGTGGACGTTTTCCTTCCGCTGCTGCTTTACCAAAAGCCTCCGCTAATTCCATCACCGTTACGGTTCCAGAACCATCGTCGTTTGCGCCGTTGTTGATTTGGCCGTCTGCAGAAACACCGATATGATCATAGTGCGCCGTTAAAACGACGATTTCTTCTTTCTTATCCGTTCCTTCTAGGAAACCTACCACATTATACGTGTCTACTGGTTTTTCTGTTCTTTCGATCGTTACTTCGATAGCTGCTGCTTTAAATTTAGCGGCAATCGATTTTTTTTCTGCTGCTAAAGACGCTTTGTACGCTAGCAATTCCGCTTCCGTTGTTGACAACATTTCAGCAGCCGCTTCAGAAGAAATCAGTAAAACGGGAGCTTCATTTGCTGCAGATTCTGCATCAGCGAAGGCCATACGTTCGTTTCCGAAACGTTGCATCATCACTTGACGTTGACGAACTTGATTACCAAAAGTTTTCGTATCCCGATCCGCGATCAAGATTAAACCTTTCGCTCCAGCTGCTTGAGCACGCTTTAATTTTTCTTTCCAGCCATCGCCTTTACCAAAAACAGATGGACTTTTTGATCCAGAAAGTACATAAAGACCCGCTGCATCTTTTGCTTCGCCTTCGAAAGCTAAGACGTATTTGCCTTTTGCATTTAATTTGTCAAAATCAGTATAGCCACCTTGCTGTACTCCAAAGCCAGCAAATACTAAGGGGAATTTTGAATTAGCTGCTACGGGCGCTAAAGCACTCGCCATCATTTCGCGTAGGTATTCGTATTTTTTACCTTTGGCAGAAATAAATACATTCGACCAAGCGCGATTCACTAAGTCCACTTTTTGGAAATATGATCCGTTTACCGGCGCAATGCCTGACTTCTTAAAATGATCTGCAATGTAGTTAGCGGCCACTTTTTGCTCTGCCGAACCCGTATTACGACCTTTCAAGCTATCAGAAGCGATAAAAGTTAAGTGCTTTTTCAGATCATCCGCGCGAATTGACAGCGCGTAAGGAACTGGATCTCCCTGAGCGATCGCGCTCATCGGAATTAAATTAGCTGCTAAAAGTAGCGCTAAAACATAGTTGTTAGTTTTTTTCATTTGTTGAAACAAAATTTAGGAAAGCGAAGTTAAGAATCTAAATATAAATCGCTAAAAAAAGATTAAATTTATGACGATTTTCTTATACTAATTATCAACATTCATGACCCTAAATTACACTTACCAAGAAGACTTCTCTTTACGTCATAACAATTCAGAGGCAGTTGATATAGCCGCTATGTTAAAAACCATTGGCGTAGCTAGTTTAGAGACACTTATTCAACAAACCGTACCGAATAAAATTCGCTTAGCTCAAGGGCTTCGCTTGCCAGAACCGAAATCAGAATTCGCATTTTTACGTGATTTTAAAGCGGTAATGGGTCAAAATCAGATTTTTAAATCACATATCGGTTTAGGCTATTCGGATACGATTGTACCCACGGTCGTTTTGAGAAATATTTTAGAAAATCCATCTTGGTACACGGCCTACACGCCTTATCAAGCAGAAATCGCTCAGGGACGTTTGGAAATGTTATTGAACTACCAAACGATGATCATCGATTTAACCGGCATGGAATTAGCGAACGCGTCCCTTCTAGATGAAGGAACCGCAGCGGCCGAAGCCATGACGATGTTATACGGACAACGTCCAGCGGAACGCAATCAAGCAGAAGCGTATTTCGTGTCGGAATTATGCCTTCCACAAACTATCGACTTATTAAAAACGCGTGCAGAACCTATCGGCATCGAAATCGTCGTGGGTGACCACCGCTCTTTCGATGTAACGGACGCCCGTTTCTATGGCATCATGTTACAATACCCGGCCTCTAATGGAGAGGTTTTTGATTATAGCGCTTTAATCGCTGCAGCTAAAGAAAACGGACTTCAAGTCGTAGTCGCTGCTGATTTATTATCCTTGACTTTATTAACGCCTCCGGGTGAAATGGGAGCAGATGCGGTAGTAGGTGTTTCACAACGCTTCGGGGTACCCATGGGTTTTGGAGGACCTCATGCCGGCTTCTTCGCCACAAAAGAAAAATACAAGCGTAACATTCCAGGCCGTATCATCGGGGTTTCGGTGGATGCGGAAGGAAACCGCGCTTTACGTATGGCACTTCAAACACGCGAGCAACACATTCGCCGCGAGAAAGCAACGTCTAACATCTGTACGGCGCAAGTTTTATTATCCATCATGGCAGCTGCTTACGCAATTTACCATGGGCCAAAAGGCTTAAAGCAAATCGCTGAAAAAGTCTATGGTTTAACTGAATTACTAGCGGTAAATCTTCGTAAACTAGGTTATACATCAGAAAACACGCATCACTTCGATACGTTGACGATTCAAACGGGGGCGCAAACGGCGGACTTACGTATTTTGGCAGAAAAAGCAGAACGTAACTTACGTTATACGTCGACTACGACGAGCATCTCTTTAGATGAGACAACTCAAGAGGCAGATGTAATCGAAATCATCTCGTTCTTTGAGGCATTAAGCGGTTCGAAATCGGCGGAGAAAACGGTGACTTGGGCTATCCCAGCTGCCTTGACTCGTAGCTCTACTTTCTTAACGCACAGCGTGTTTAATAAATACCATTCGGAGCACGGCATGTTGCGTTATTTGAAATCATTGGAATCGAAAGATTTATCGATGGTTCATTCGATGATCTCTTTAGGATCTTGCACAATGAAATTAAATGCGACGACGGAAATGATTCCGGTGACTTGGCCAGAATTAGGCAAAATGCACCCCTTCGCTCCTGCTTCGCAGACGAAAGGTTACCAGCAATTAGTAACTGATTTGAATGAGTGGTTGTGTGAGATTACGGGTTTTGCCAAAATGTCCATGCAACCGAATTCGGGCGCTCAGGGAGAATATGCGGGTTTAATGACCATCCGCGCCTACCATGCGTCTCGTGGTGATCATCACCGTGACATTGCGATTATCCCATCTTCAGCGCACGGAACAAACCCGGCATCAGCGGTGATGGCCGGTATGAAGGTGATTGTTTCCCCTTGCGATGCCCACGGTAACATAGATGTGGCTGATTTGACGGCCAAAGCCATCGAACACAAAGATAACCTCTCTTGCTTAATGGTCACTTACCCCAGTACACACGGGGTATTCGAAGAAACGATTCAAGAAATTTGCGCGATCATCCACGAATATGGGGGTCAAGTATATATGGATGGCGCTAACATGAACGCTCAGGTGGGATTAACTTCCCCAGCTATCATCGGAGCGGACGTTTGTCACCTAAACTTACACAAGACTTTCTGCATTCCTCACGGAGGTGGTGGCCCAGGTATGGGACCTATCGGCGTGGCGCCACAGTTAGTTCCTTTCTTGCCAGGACACGTACATGACGGTGGCTCAGGAGCTGTTTCTGCGGCTCCGGTGGGATCTGCTAGTATTTTGGCCATCTCCTACGCTTACATTGCGATGATGGGAGGAAAAGGATTAACGAAGGCAACAGAAATTGCGATCTTAAACGCGAACTATATCAAAGCGCGCTTAGAAAAAGAATTTCCAATTCTGTATACGGGTTCTCAAGGGCGTTCTGCGCACGAGATGATTCTTGATTGCCGTCCGTTCAAAGTTTCGGCTGGCGTAGAATCAGAAGATATCGCGAAACGTTTAATGGATTACGGCTTCCATGCGCCTACGCTTTCTTTCCCGGTAGCTGGAACCTTAATGATCGAACCTACAGAATCAGAGAACAAGGATGAGTTAGATCGTTTCTGTGATGCCTTATTAAGTATTCGTGCGGAGATTCGCGAGATCGAAGAAGGCAAAGCGGACAAAGCTAATAACGTATTGAAGCACGCGCCACATACACAATCGGCCGTGTTATTAGGCGAATGGGATCGTCCTTACTCACGTGAGAAAGCGGTATTCCCGCTGGCTTATGTGAAGGCGAACAAGTTTTGGCCAATGGTATCTCGTATCGATTCGGCTTACGGAGACCGCAACTTAGTTTGCGCTTGCGAGCCGATGGAGAGTTATATGTAGAAATTGCAAGTTCTATACATGGAAGGCGGCCCCACCCAGGGGTCGCCTTTTTTAATATAAATAAAATTTAGTATGCTTGCATAACATAATTCCTTTTATTTATATTTACATATCGAGATTTAAAAACGTAGATATGAATCGTGCCATTAAAAAAGTAGCCATTTTAGGCTCAGGAATTATGGGCTCCAGAATAGCCTGTCATTTCGCAAACATTGGGGTTCAGGTCCTGTTATTGGACATTGCACCACAGACTTTGAGCCCAGAGGAAGAGGCCAAAGGTCTTCGTTTAGAACACCCTTCGGTACGTAACCGAATCGTTAACGCCGCATTTCAACAAACTATAAAAGCAAAGCCCGCATCGCTCTACGCGTCGGGCTTTGCGAATAACATCAAGCTAGGTAACTTCGATGACAACCTGTCGGAAATCAGTTCAGCAGACTGGATCATGGAGGTAGTCGTAGAAAACCTAGCCATCAAGCAATCGCTCTACGAAAAAGTAGAGAAGTACCGCACACCGGGCACCTTAGTTACCTCGAATACTTCGGGTATCCCAATTCATTTGATGTCTGAAGGCAGAAGTGCAGATTTCCAACAGCATTTCTGTGGAACGCACTTCTTCAACCCTCCCCGTTACCTACGTTTATTTGAGGTGATTCCTGGACCTAAAACAGATACAGCGATCATCGAATACCTGTTAAGCTACGGTGAAACCCAATTAGGTAAAACGGCGGTTCTGTGCAAAGACACGCCAGCCTTCATCGCCAACCGCATCGGCGTTTATTCGATGATGCAGACGATGAAAGTCGTGGAGGAATTAGGCTTAACGGTCGAGCAAGTAGACAAACTGACTTCTAAAGTCGTAGGTCGTCCTAAATCAGGCACGTTCCGTCTTTCGGATGTGGTCGGTTTAGATACCACGGTTCACGTGGCGAATAATTTAAAGGGCGCGCTCGTAAACGACGAAAGCAAAGAGATTTTCAACCTGCCGGTGATGTTACAGCGTTTGATGGAAAACAAATGGCTGGGCGATAAAACGGGTCAGGGATTTTATAAGAAGACTAAAGACGAAAAAGGCAAAACGGTCATCCTGAGCCTGGATCTGAATACATTCGAGTACCGCGCGGCAGAACGCGTAAACTTTGAAACATTGGATCGCTCTAAAGCGATTGATAATTTGGCAGATCGTTTCGCGCTTTTATTAGCGGGAAAAGATGTAGCTGGCGAGTTCTACCGCAAAACCATCCTCGATGGTTTCCGTTATGCGTCGAACCGTATTCCTGAAATTGCAGATGATTTAGTCAAAATTGACCAAGCGATTTGTGCTGGTTTTGGCTGGGAGATGGGAGTTTTTGAAACCTGGGACGCTATCGGTGTTGTGAATGGCATCGAATTAATGAAAGCTGAAGGATTAGCTCCAGCTGCTTGGGTGACGGAGATGATTGCAGCAGGAAATACCACTTTCTACAAAGTCGAAGGCGGGAAACGCCTGTTCTACGACATCGCGACGAAGAAATACCAAGCGATTGCAGGAGCTGAGAAGCAAATTAATTTACAAATCTTAAAGCCTACGAAAACCGTTTCGTCGAATGACGACATGCATATTTTGGATTTAGGCGATGGCATTTTGGGCTTAGAATTCCATTCAAAGATGAATACAATGGGCCAAGGGGTGCTGGAAGGCATTCAAAAGGCTATCGCAACGGCGGAAAAAGATTTCCAAGGTTTAGTGATCGGAAACGAGTCGAACGAAGCCTTCTCCGCTGGAGCGAATTTAGGTATGCTGTTTATGTTTGCGATGGAGCAGAAATTCGACGATATCAACACGATGATCGCGACTTTCCAAGAAACGATGATGCGCGTGCGTTATTCCGGTATACCGGTAGTGGTAGCACCGCATACTTTAGCGCTTGGTGGCGGTTGCGAGATCAACTTGCACGCGGACAAGATTGTCGCTCATGCAGAACTATACATGGGTTTAGTCGAAGTGGGTGTGGGTTTAATTCCGGCAGGTGGTGGAACGAAAGAGATGGCGCTTCGCATGGGAGATGCTCGTCGCTCAGGCGATGTGGAGTTGAACCGTTTGCAAGAGGCCTTTATGAATATCGCGACGGCGCGCGTGAGTACCTCAGCGCACGAGGCGAGAGAGATGAATTATTTACGTCCTCAAGATCGCATCGTGCTGAATCGCAACCAGGTGATATCGGAGGCGAAAAGAGAGGCTTTGGCCTTAGCAGACGCAGGATATGTCCAAAAAGCGAGACGCAACGATGTCTGGGTGGAGGGAAAACAAGGTTTGGCCCTATTCAAAGCAGGCATTCAAGGCATGCTGATGGGACGCTATATTTCCGAGCATGACGCATTAATTGCAAATAAATTAGCTTACGCGATCTGCGGTGGCGATTTAGACGCTCCGCAAGTCGTGAGCGAAACCTATTTACTCGACCTAGAAAGAGAGGCCTTCCTTTCTTTATGTGGCGAGAAAAAGACCATGGACCGAATCCAAAGTTTATTAGGTGGCGGTAAACCACTCAGAAATTAAATTTTACGAAGATGAATGCATATATCATAGCAGGTTACCGCACAGCAGTTGCGAAAGCTAATAAAGGAGGATTTAGAACCATGCGTCCAGATGATTTAGCGGCGGAAGTCATTAAACATTTGATGAAGCAGGTGCCTAGTTTAGACCCGGCACGCGTGGAAGATTTGATCGTAGGAAATGCGATTCCAGAGGCAGAACAAGGCATGCAAATGGCGCGTTATATCTCACTATTATCCCTGCCAAAAAGTGTTCCAGGCTTCATCATCAACCGCTATTGCGGCTCTGGTTTAGAAGCGATTGCTTTGGCCTCCGCGAAAGTTGCCTCAGGCATGGCCGATTGTGTCATTGCAGGGGGTACAGAATCGATGTCTATGCTACCGATGATGGGCCACAAAACAGTCTTGAATTACGGAATCGCTAACGAACATCCGGATTACTATATCGGAATGGGTCTGACCGCAGAGGAAGTGAGCAAGAAATACAACGTGACGCGCGAGGAGCAAGATGCGTTCTCTTTCGCCTCACACCAGAAGGCTTTAGCTGCTCAAAAAGCGGGTAAATTCACCTCGCAAATCGTTCCTGTGGAAGTAACAGAGAATTATTTTGATGCCAAATCAGGTAAGAAAGAAACCCGCAGCTGGACCGTGTCACAAGACGAAGGTCCGCGTGCAGACTCTACCATCGAAGCTTTAGGAAAATTACGCCCCGTATTTGCGGTGGGCGGAACCGTTACCGCAGGTAATGCGTCCCAAACTTCCGACGGAGCCGCTTTTGTGCTAGTGGTCTCTGAGAAATTAGTCAAAGAATTACATTTAGAACCAATCGCACGCATGGTTTCCTACGCTACGGCGGGGGTTGAACCGAGTTTGATGGGAATTGGTCCAGTAGAGGCGATTCCGATTGCTTTGAAAAAAGCCGGATTAACGCTGAAGGATATACAACAAATTGAATTGAACGAGGCTTTTGCGGCGCAGTCTTTGGCAGTCATGAAGACTCTCGATATTGATCCTAACATCGTGAACGTAAACGGTGGAGCTATTGCATTAGGACACCCGCTAGGATGTTCAGGCGCAAAATTATCCATCCAATTATTCAACGAAATGCGTTTGTGCAACCAAAAATACGGCATGGTAACAGCCTGTGTAGGTGGAGGTCAAGGGGTAGCAGGGATTTACGAATTACTATGACCTCAGCCGAATACATTGCCTTAGAATCTGATTTTGGTGCACATAATTACCATCCATTACCTGTCGTTTTAGAACGTGGGGAGGGTGTGCATGTGTATGATGTAAGCAGAAAAAAGTACCTCGATTTTTTATCGGCCTACAGTGCGGTGAATCAAGGGCATTGTCATCCGCGTTTAGTTAAAGCCATTTCCGATCAAGCCGCACTTTTAACACTCAGTTCCCGCGCTTTTCACACGAATCTATTGGGTTCGACGGAGAAAAAATTAGCAGAGAAATTTGGCTATGAGAAGGTTCTTTTAATGAATACGGGTGTGGAAGCGGGAGAATCTGCGATCAAATTAGCTCGTAAATGGGCCTATGAGGTGAAAGGGGTTCCGGCGAATCAAGCCGAAATCATTTTTGCGGAAGGAAATTTTTGGGGAAGAACCATCGCAGCCGTTTCGTCTTCGAGTGACCCATCATCCTACCATAATTTCGGGCCATTTGTACCCGGATTCAGCCAAATCCCTTACAATAATCTAAAAGCATTAGAAGAAAAATTACAGAATCCGAACGTGGCGGCCTTTATGGTCGAGCCCATTCAAGGAGAAGCTGGGGTGGTCATTCCATCGCCGGGCTATTTAAAAAAGGCTGCGGCATTGTGTAAAAAACACCGCGTACTTTTCATCGCCGATGAGATCCAAACAGGTTTAGGACGTACAGGCGCTTGGTTAGCTTGCCACCACGAACTGGTTCAACCTGATATATTATTGTTAGGGAAAGCACTTTCGGGGGGATTTATGCCCGTTTCCGCGGTGCTTTGTAATGACGAGATAATGCTGACCATTAAACCAGGGGAGCACGGTTCTACGTATGGGGGAAATCCGTTAGCTTGTGCCGTTACGAATGTGGCCATCGATATTATCGAAGACGAAGATTTAGTCGAAAATGCCGTACTTCGTGGCCAGCAATTATTGACCTTCTTAGAAAGCTTACGTGATAAAACGGCCTTAATTAAATCCGTTAGAGGAAAAGGGCTGCTTTGTGCGATCGAAATCGATACGCCGGAAGATAGCCCGGTGGCCTGGGAAATCTGTTTAGACCTAATGAAAAAGGGATTACTCGCGAAGCCGACCCACGGAAATAAAATCCGCCTAGCCCCTCCCCTCACCATCACCGGTGCGGAGATGGATCAAGCTTGCAGCATTATCGATAAAGTATTTTTGGGCTATTAAGCGATTCCCTTTTATCTGTTCCTTTTAGCGATTCATGGACACTAAGAACTCTTCGTTGTTCCTAGTCCCTTTCATCTGCTGTTGCAAGAATTCCATCGCCTCTACCGAGTTCATGTCGGACATGTGCTTGCGCAAGATCCAAACACGTTGTAATACGGCTGGATCCATCAATAGATCTTCGCGACGCGTTCCGGAAGCTGTCACATCAATCGATGGATAAATTCTTCGGTTCGCTAACTTGCGATCTAATTGTAATTCCATGTTACCCGTTCCTTTGAATTCCTCAAAGATTACTTCGTCCATTTTCGATCCCGTTTCGATCAAGGCTGTCGCGATGATGGTTAAAGATCCGCCATTTTCGACGTTACGAGCCGCTCCGAAGAAACGCTTAGGCTTGTGAAGTGCATTTGCATCCACACCACCGGATAAAATCTTACCTGATGATGGAACGACTGTATTGTAAGCACGTGCAAGACGTGTAATAGAATCTAATAGGATTACCACATCGTGGCCACATTCCACCATTCTTTTGGCCTTCTCTAAAACAAGGTTAGCCACTTTCACGTGACGCTCCGCTTGCTCATCGAAAGTAGATGAAATCACTTCCGCACGAACCGAACGCTGCATATCCGTTACCTCCTCAGGACGCTCATCGATCAATAAAATGATCAAATATACCTCCGGGTGATTGCGGGAAATCGCATTCGCGATGTCTTTTAATAAAACCGTCTTACCCGTTTTAGGCTGGGCGACGATCATACCCCTTTGGCCCTTACCGATAGGCGCAAACAAATCTAAAATACGCGTCGAATAATTATCCGCCGTAGAAGATAAATTTAGCTTCTCCTCTGGAAATAAAGGCGTTAAATATTCAAAGTTAATCCGGTCACGAATCTCATCCGTCGTTTTACCATTTACGGACTCAATCTTCAATAAGGCAAAATACTTTTCTCCTTCTTTAGGTGGACGAATCTTGCCTAAAATGGTGTCTCCTGTCTTCAAACCAAACATTTTGATTTGTGATGGCGATACATAAATATCATCTGGAGACGCTAAGTAATTATAATCTGATGAACGCATAAAGCCATATCCGCCTTCTTGCATAATCTCCAAAACTCCTTCATTCTCAATCAGGCCATCTAATTCTTTAATGACTTGGTTATAATTCGAACGAGGCTTATGGTGATGTACCGGAGTTGGCGCATCCTCTTTAGGTAATTTATCTAAATCGACAGGGGCATCCGTTGGAGATACCTCGTCTCTTGTGTTTTCTGTACTTGTGATGAAAGACGTATCTACGATGAACTCTTCTGGAGCAGCCACCTCATTATATTCAATCGGTGCTTCAGCTGAAAACTCTGCTTGAGCTTCTGCAGGAGCAGCTGATTCCATCGGCAACAAAGGAGCTTCTTCGTTACTTTTTTGAATTCGCTGACGCTTAGGGCGTTCGTTTGATGATGATTCTTCTTGCACTTTTTTTACTCTCTTGATAGGCTTATCTTCCATAAAAGGGAAATGATTAATTAAGGATGACAACAGACGTGGGTTGTCGGATTGAATTTGAAAATGGAATGTTTCCGGGGATGTTGATTCGTTGAATTGTCAGAATCGACTTGCAATACTACAAAATAGTGAGTAATTGTCAAGTGTTTTTGCCAAATTTTGGCATTAAATATCAATTAAATGATAAAATAATCGTCCACAGCGATTATTTCGTAGTTTTGCAGTAGAGAAATCTATGGAAAATATTCAGCAACAGCTTATTGAATTACTAGAAACCCGACGTAAAGAGGGACTATTCAGGCAATTGGCTTTGCTCGAGGGACGCGTGGATTTCTGCTCCAATGATTATTTAGGTTTAGCTTCAGATACCGCATTAGCTGCAAAAATCGCCAGCGATTTCGAAGCCTTGCCCGCTGCTTTTCGAAAAAATGGATCCACTGGTTCCCGCTTGATTTCGGGACATTCAGAACTTATCGAAAAGTTCGAAAAAGAATGCGCCACCTTTCACGGTGCTGACGCCGCTTTGCTTTTCAGCTCAGGATATGATGCAAATATCGGTTTGATCTCTTCTGTGCCGCAAGAAGGCGACGTAATTTTCTGCGATAAGCTTTTACACGCGAGTTTGATTGATGGATTACGACTTTCTAAAGCCGAAAGACGCATATTTAAACATAATAACCTTGACGACTTGGTTCATTTACTGGATCAATACCCCGCAGAAACACGCAAGTGGATCGTCGTGGAATCGGTCTATTCCATGGATGGAGATTTAGCACCTTTGCAGGAATTAGTGGATTTGAAAAATACATACCAGGCTGAACTCATCGTCGATGAGGCGCATGCTGGAGGAATTTATGGCACGCAAGGCCAAGGAATTGTACACGAATTAGGTTTGTGCGAGGAGGTTTTTGCTCGGGTAATTACCTTCGGAAAAGGTTGGGGAAATGCGGGAGCGGTGGTCTTGGGGTCTTTGGCCCTCAAAGAATACCTCGTGAACTTTGCCCGACCGTTTATCTATTCAACGGCACCTACTCCGGCACATGTATCCGCTTTATTAAGCACCTTGCACTATTTGCCGTCCCAAAACGAAGCCAGAGAAAAACTGCAAAATAACATCAAATTCTTCCGAGCAAACGTGCATTCTGACGCCTGGGGAGATAGCGACTCCGCCATTCAAACATTCTTCGTCACCGGAAACGAGGCCGTGCGTGCGAAGGCCGCCGCTGCCAGCGAATTTGCCATTAAACCGATTGTTTACCCTACGGTGGCCAAAGGAAAAGAAAGAATTCGCATTACTTTAAGCACATTACACACGAAAGAACAACTACTAGCACTCATTAAAGCACTCGAATGAAACAATTTATCGTCGCCGGCATAGGTACTGAAATTGGGAAAACTGTCGTCTCAGCGATTTTAACAGCTGGATTGAAGGCAGATTATTGGAAGCCGGTCCAAGCGGGGGATTTAGATCAAGGGGATGCGTATTGGATTCGCCGATGGGTGACATCTGCTACCGTCCATCCATCGACTTATGCCTTAACGCAACCGATGTCGCCACACAGTGCGGCCGAGATTGATGGAATTACGATAGACCTTGCTGCATTTAAAAAACCCACCGATCAGACGTTAATCATCGAATTAGCGGGCGGAATTATGGTTCCGCTAAATGATTCACAGACGAATTTAGACCTTATCAAACACCTTAATCTGCCGGTCATTTTAGTTAGCAAAAACTATTTAGGCAGCCTAAATCATACGCTGTTGAGTTATGAGTTGTTAAAGCAACACGGGATTCCGATGGCTGGAATCGTATTCAATGGCCCTGAAAATCCGTCGGGAGAAAAATTCATTTTGAATCATACGGGTTTGCCGCTTATTTTACGCGTTAATATAGAAGAAGAACTCAATGAAGCGGTTATCGCTTCGTATGCTGATAAAATCCATGTCTAATTCAAACTTGTCATCCCGGGATGCGGCGGTCATTTGGCACCCCTTCACGCAACATCAGATTGAACCCATTTCAATTCCGATTGTTAGCGGGAAAGGCGCTCATTTATTTGATACGGATAGCAAAAAATACATCGATGCGATTTCGTCCTGGTGGGTGAATACGCATGGACATGGGCATCCCTATTTAGCCCAAAAAGTGTACGAACAAGCCCTCCAGCTCGACCAAATCATCTTCGCAGGCTTTACCCACGAACCCGCAATTCGACTTTCCGAACGTTTATTAGCGCATTTACCGGCTAATTTCGAGCGGGTTTTCTTCTCCGATAATGGATCTACGGCCGTGGAAGTGGCCATTAAAATGGCCTTGCAATTCTTCCACAATCAGGGAAATACCAAACGCCGAAAAATTTTAGCCTTTGCGGATGCTTACCATGGGGATACTTTTGGGGCAATGAGTTTAGGAGCACCTAGCTCTTTCAATGACCCTTTTCAGGATATGCTTTTCGAGGTGGAATTCTTGCCGAGTCCTTTGGATAAGGACGCGTGCCTCGCGGCGATGTCATCGATAAACGCTGACGAGTACGCCGCCTTCATCTTCGAGCCCCTCATTCAAGGCGCAGGTGGAATGAAAATGTACGAGGCATCTACCTTAGATGCTTTGATTCAAGAAGCGCATAAAAAAGGCATTCTGTGTATTGCGGATGAGATTATGACGGGTTTTGGGCGGACCGGAAAATGGTTCGCCATGGATTATTTGGAAGAAAAACCAGATATCGCTTGTTTCTCTAAAGGCCTGACAGGGGGAATGATGGCGATGGGTTTGACCTTGTGCAGCGATGAACTTTTTAGGTCTTTCCTTTCCGATGATCGTAGGAAAACACTCTTCCACTCCCATTCATTTACAGCAAACCCCTTAGCCTGTGCGGCGGCGAATGCAAGTCTAGATTTGATGGAAAAGGACGGAACTTGGACGTCGATTGCGCGAATTGAAGCGCGCCATCGAGCTTTTGCTCAGGCGCTATCAGGACATCCTATTTTGAAAAATGTGCGGGTTCAGGGCACCATTATCGCGATGGAAATCGCGGTAGGAGAAGCAAATGGGTATATGCACTCCATCAGAGACAAGGCCTACACCTATTTTATAGAGCAAGGCATTTTGATGCGACCTTTGGGAAATACCATCTACATCCTCGCCCCCTATTGTATCGAAGACGAGGATTTAGCGTATATCTACGAAAAAATTAAGGCTTTTGCGCAGGGACTAATTTAGTCGACTGCCAAGATACCATTTGCCAGCGCTTGTCTGCGTAAACGAAAACATCCGTAAACCGTAGGCGAATAGTCGTTTGTGTTCCATCAGCTGCTTGCTGTAAAATCGACACAATTCCGGTATTAATTCCCGTCTTTCCGTAAACGCGATGCTGCATTTCTTCCGGTGTGATCGTTACATAACTTGATTTACCAGAGGCAATCGAGGCGATGTAGGTCTCTTTCGAATCCTGCACGCCACTCGAGTGGAAATACACTAAATCTTTGTGCAAAACGGCCTGTAAACCGGGCGTATCTTTCGCTACCATCACCTTAAAGCGATTTAATTCGGCTTCTTTAAGGGATTCTTCGTTTTGGGCAAAGCCAAAAAATGGAGCTAAAACACAAAGTAAAATCAATACATTTTTCATAGTTTCTTTTTAGTTAAAACGCTTTCGCGCCGGTTATTTACTCAAAATTAAATCGGCTGCCTTCTCCGCAATCATCACCACCGCCGAATTCGTATTACCCGAAATTACATCCGGCATAAGGGAGGCATCTGCCACTCTTAACCCTTGTAGACCTTTCACACGCAGCGTCGAAGGATCACAAACTGCCTCCGCATCTGTTCCCATCTTACACGTTCCTACCGGGTGATAAACGCATTCTGTGGCTTGCTCGATGTGATTTTGGATTAATTCTTCATTCCAAAGTCCTTCCGGATAGTGTAACTCTGAACCTTTTCGCAAACCATCAAAAGCTGTAGATAAAACGATATCCCTTGCGATGCGCACCCCACGTTTCAGCGTCTCGCGGTCTTCCTTTTCTGACAGGTACCTTGGATCAATCACCGGTGCTTCGTTATAGTCAGCTGATCGCAGGCTAACGGTGCCCCGGCTTTTGGGCTTCAATAAAGTAGGTAAAATGGTAAAACCATCGCTTAATGGCATCTTACCGTAGTCATACATATCATAAGCCCAGGCTGACGAAAAATGAAACTGCAAATCTGGAACATCCGATTGATTCACCGAATCATAGAAAGCAGCGGCCTCCAAAGGACTCGAAGTTAAAGGCCCCTGTTTTTTGAACGTATAATCAACAAAGTTTTTCACCCCCAAAGCCACATTATACGATTGTCCCTTCGTACTAGCCTGCGCATTCATATTCACAAATACGTGGTCTGATAAATTCTTCCCCACCCCTTGCAGGTCAAGGCGCGAATCGATGCCGTGCGCGCGCAATTCAGCTGCATCACCGATGCCGGATAGCTGAAGAATTTGGGGGCTTTGAAACGCCCCTGCGGATAAAATCACCTCAGAAGCTTCGAATTCGATGGCCTTTTTCGAGCCCAATTTAAATCCTTTCAAACCCGTTACTTTCTCTCCTTGCAGCACTAATGAAGCCACTTGAAAAGAGGTTTGAATATGCAAGTTCTTTCTGGAAAGCGCTGGTTGAATGAAAGCCTTTGCGCCAGAGGCGCGTTCTCCATCCTGAATATTAAACTGAAATAAACCGGCTCCCACCTGCTTCGCTCCATTAAAATCTGGATTAGCAGGAATTCCCACCGTTCCACAGCCTTGAATAAATGCATCACCAAAAATAGTCAAATGCCTATTTTTTGCCACTCGGTGTAAACCACCGGAGCCGTGGTATTCGTTTTGAAAATCTTCATTATCCTCCGACTTCTTAAAATAGGGTAATACATCCTGATAAGACCAACCTTGGCAACCCCAGGCTGCCCATTGATCATAATCCGCTTTATTACCCCGAATATAGGCCATGCAATTAATGGCAGAACTTCCTCCTACGGTTTTACCTCGTGGCTGGTAAAGGCGACGACCACCTAAATGCGGCTGTGGTTCCGTATAAAAATTCCAGTTCAGATAGGTATGGTTCAGCAAGGAATAAGCCGACGGCATGCTGATGCGCGGATCCCTAAAATCTCCACCGGCCTCAATTAAAAGCACTTGATTCAACGGATTTTCGGACAATCGATGTGCTAAAACACAGCCCGCCGTACCAGCACCCACGATAATGTAGTCAAATTTCATATACAGGTAACAATTATTACTTTGAATATCTCTATTTTTGACCAATAAATAACAAAACGTGAGCAATTTTTCTGTGTACTTTTTATTAGGCCTGGAGCATATCTTGAACTGGGCGGCTCTGGATCATTTGTTATTCCTACTTTCGCTGACCTGTGTTTACGTTTATTCTGATTATAAAAAAGTCCTTTGGCTGATCACAGCCTTTACCATAGGGCATTCAATCACCCTAGCTTTGGCCACTTTGCACATCATTGAGGTGAATAAAACCTGGGTAGAATTTTTAATCCCTTGTACGATTCTTCTTTCAGCCATCTATAATCTGACTAAAGCGAAGAAACGCTATAAATATGGAGTGGTTGCGTTTTTTGGATTAATTCACGGACTGGGATTTTCGAATTATTTACAAAGTTTATTAGGCTTGGAAAGCTCCCTTTTTACCCCATTACTAGGCTTTAATCTAGGATTAGAACTAGGCCAAATCTGTGTAGTCGCTATCGTTTTATTAGCTTCATTTATTTCGTTTTATGTATTCCATTGGAAGCAAAAATCTTATATTAAAATACTATCAGGCATTACCATCGGCCTTGTTTTGCCCATGATCCTTGAGCGCTGGCCATAAAAAAAGCCCCGATTTTCATCGAGACCTTTTTAAAAATTATAATTTCTAGAAGTCTTCGCTTAATGAGAAGGACATCGATTCTTTATCCGACATCACACCTGATTTCTGGTATTCAGCCACTCGCTTCTCGAAGAAATTCGTCTTACCTTGAAGTGAGATCATCTCCATAAAGTCGAATGGATTCGTTGCATTATAATGTTTCTTACATCCCAAAGAAACTAATAAACGATCCGCTACGAAATCAATGTATTGACACATCATATCCGCATTCATACCGATCAAGGATACAGGTAAAGCTACGGTTACGAATTCTTTTTCAATCTCAACTGCATCTAGGATAATTTCGTAGATACGCTCTTGTGGCAATTGATTCTTAATGTGGTCTGTATATAATTGACAAGCAAAATCACAGTGCAATCCTTCGTCACGGGAAATCAATTCGTTCGAGAACGAAAGACCTGGCATTAAACCACGTTTCTTTAACCAGAAGATAGAACAGAATGATCCAGAGAAGAAAATACCTTCCACCGCAGCGAAAGAAATCAAACGCTCTACGAAATTATCTGACTCAATCCATTTCAAAGCCCAATCCGCTTTTTTCTTCACGCAATCGATTGTCTCGATGGCGCGTAATAAATGGTCTTTCTCCTTAGGATCGTTGATATAGGTATCGATCAAAAGAGAATAGGTTTCAGAGTGAATGTTTTCCATCATGATTTGGAAACCATAAAAACATTTTGCCTCCGCATATTGTACCTCTTTCAGGAAGTTATTTGCTAAATTTTCATTCACAATGCCATCCGAAGCCGCAAAAAAAGCAAGGACGTGAGAAACGAAATGACGTTCACCATCATTCATCTTTTTCCAGTCAGCTAAATCTTGCGATAAATCGATCTCTTCCGCCGTCCAAAAGGATGCTTCAGCTTTTTTATAATATTGCCAAATATCATCGTGCTTGATGGGAAAAAGCACAAAACGGTTGGGATCCTCAACCAATAAGGGTTCTAAAACTTTCGTTGACATATGAATTTTTATTGAATTCGAAATTAAGAAATTCTAACTGAAATACAAGACTAATAAAGGGGCTAAATTGTTTTAAATTTTAAAAGAAAAATCCACCTACTTGGACAACAAGTGCTGAGCCATACGGTGAGCGCCCTGAGGTATAGTTTAGGTCATACATGACCGAAAAATTGATACCAATTCTAGAGCCTATACCCACCCCTACTAAAACGGGATTTGAATAATTTATCCCTGTATTATCTGAAAGATTAGTATAGTTTTCTATTTGACCCGTTAAATAGGCCTGACCAATGACTTGGTTTAAAGCAGGGACTTGTTGGCGAATGAAGATTTTTTGGCCAAAAAGATTACTTGAATACGTTCCTAAGGAAGCATAAGTCGCCGAATAATACTGATAAGTCAATCCCACACCCAAGATGGAGGTATTCGTGAGCGAATAGCCCACCATGGGAGAAACCCCGATACTGGTCGGATTCCCAAAACTCAGACCACTGATTCCACCCCCAAAATTCAATCGTTGACGAAAGGGTAGCGTTCGAACGTCTACTTCCACGTCGGAATCCTCTTCAGCGCCCTCCTCTTTAATGACCACGGGTTCTTGCGCGAAGACCTCTGAAACTCCTACAAAAGTGAGGAGCGATAAGAATAAAATTAGTTTTTTCATTTGGCTTAAATTAATTACCAAAATTAAACGATATTTTTGTAAAATGAATACCCCTCAGTCTAAGCATAACATAGAAAATTGTGATCCGAAAACGCATATCATCATCAAAGGTGCGCGCGTACACAATCTAAAAAATGTAGATGTGGCGATTCCACGCAATAAACTCGTGGTTATTACGGGTCTATCCGGCTCTGGAAAATCATCCTTAGCCTTTGATACCTTATTTGCAGAGGGCCAAAGAATGTACGTAGAAAGTCTAAATAGCTACGCCCGCCAGTTTTTGGGTCGCATGGAAAAGCCGGCCGTCGATTATATCAAGGGAGTTTCTCCGGCCATTGCCATCGAACAAAAGGTTAACACTAAGAATCCGCGTTCGACAGTAGGCACCACAACAGAGATTTATGATTATTTAAAATTATTATTTGCCCGCATCGGCCGCACCATTTCACCCGTTTCTGGTCAGGAGGTTCGCAAAGATTCGGTTTCTCATATAGTCGATTTTATCGCCAAAGAAGAAGGTAAAAAAGTCCTTATTCTAGCACCACTCGTACACCACGAGGATCGCAGCCTAGAAAACGAGTGTCAACTACTCATTCAAAAAGGCTATTCCCGTTTAAAATTCCAGGAGGAAATAATTGCCTTAGAAGAATTAGTAGAGGATCCTAGTCATCTTCAAAAACTAGCCAAAAAACCTTCCGAGATTGCCATTTTAATCGACCGTTTAGTGTCGAAAAAAGACGATGAGGAAACGCAATTTCGCGTGGGGGATTCTGTACAAACGGCTTATTTCGAAGGAGAGGGCGTTTGCTGGATCGAAATCGAAGGAAAAAAGCGCAATGTATTTTCGAATAAATTCGAACTAGATGGGATCATTTTTGAGGAGCCCAGTTTAAATCTATTCTCTTTCAATAATCCCTACGGAGCCTGCCGAAATTGTGAAGGTTACGGTAAAGTTTTAGGCTTAGATCCAGATTTGGTTTTCCCAGACCATGAATTATCCATCTACGAAGGAGCGATTGCCCCTTGGCGAAGTGAACGAATGAGCGAATGGTTAAGTCCTTTGCTGCGCAATGGCGTACAATTTGATTTCCCTATTCACCGTCCCTACAAAGATTTGAATGCCGCAGAGAAAAAGGTTTTGTGGACGGGAAATAAATACTTTGCTGGTCTGCAACAATTCTTTGACTTCCTCGAAAAAGAGACCTATAAAATCCAATACCGCGTTCTTTTATCCCGGTACCGGGGTAAAACGAATTGCCCAGAGTGCTTAGGATCCCGCTTGCGAATGGATGCCAGTTATGTGAAAATTGCGGACACCTCCTTGGTGGATTTAGTGCTTTGGCCCTTGTCTAAAACCAAGGCTTTTTTCGAAAATTTGAAGCTCAATGCGCATGATCAGCAGGTTTCGAAACGTATTTTAATCGAAATTAATAATCGGCTAGAATATATGGATCGCGTCGGTTTAGGGTATTTAACCCTGAATCGCTTGAGCTCCACGCTGTCTGGTGGCGAATTTCAACGGATTAAATTAGCGACCTCGCTGGGCAGCGCCCTGGTAGGTTCCATGTATATTTTAGATGAGCCCAGTATCGGTTTACATCCACGTGATACGGAACGATTAATTTCCGTATTGATGATGTTAAAAAATATGGGAAACACGGTGATCGTGGTAGAACATGAAGAAGAGGTGATGCGCGCAGCGGATCAAATCATTGACATCGGACCCGAAGCTGGACGCCACGGAGGAAACTTAATGTTCCAAGGAAATTTAACAGAGGCTTTGGCAGATAAAAACACCGACAGCCATACCCTGCGTTTCCTAAATAATCAAGATCGCATAGAAGTGCCTTATTTCAGACGTAAAGCCTTAGCTCAAATCGAAATTACGGGCGCACAAGAGAATAATTTAAAGAATGTGGATGTCGCGATTCCACTTGGAATTATGACCGTGGTGACGGGTGTCAGCGGATCAGGAAAATCAACCTTAATTCGCAAAATCCTGTACCCGGCGATGCTTCGGCTGCTTCAACAAGGCACCGAGGAAACAGGGAAATTCCGCGAAATTAAAGGAAGTACAAACCTAATCGCGAGTGTCGAAATGGTGGACCAACAACCGATCGGAAAATCATCTCGTTCGAATCCAGTTACCTATATTAAGGCATATGATGCAATCCGAGCACTTTATTCGGAACTGCCTGTGGCGAAAGCCCGCGGCTATAAACCAGCTCACTTCTCCTTTAATGTAGAAGGTGGTCGTTGCGAAGTTTGTCAGGGTGAAGGAGAAATCACGATTGAAATGCAATTCATGGCGGATATCAAGTTGCCCTGTGAATCCTGTGGTGGCTCCCGGTTCAAACAAGAAATACTAGATGTTAAATTACAAGATAAAAATATCTCTCAGATTTTGGATTTGACAGTCGAAGAAGCGGTCGAGTTTTTCCGAGAGAATCAACCCCGCATCGCCGATAAAATCGACCCGCTATTTCAGGTGGGCCTAGGCTACATCAAATTAGGGCAATCATCGAGCTCTCTTTCTGGTGGAGAGGCGCAACGTGTGAAACTGGCTAGTTTCTTAGGCAAAGGAAATCCGAACAAAGGCAAGACCTTGTTTATTTTTGACGAACCTACGACGGGTCTACACTTCCATGATATTAAAAAACTATTGAAAGCCATGAACGATCTTGTCGAACAAGGCGACTCAGTAGTGATCATCGAGCACAATATGGAAGTCGTTAAATGTGCTGATCACATCATCGACTTAGGTCCTGAAGGAGGCGAAAACGGTGGTTATATTAGTTTCACCGGTATGCCGGAAGAAATGAAAGGGTTAAAAAACAATCCGACTGCCTTTTATTTAAGCCAAAAACTCTAATTTAGCACATGTCTTCATTCGCCAGCATTTCCACACTCACCGAAAGAATCCAGTCCATAACGGCCGGACTCCATTTCGTGATTCCGGAATTGATTGTAGCTGGGACGATTCTGATTAGCCTTTTCATTGAACTATTTTTACACTCTAAGACAGAAAAATTTAGCACCTCTTGGCGCTATTTTACCTGCCAAATCCCCCTAATTCTAGCCCTTTCCCTCAGTTTTCAACGATCCGAATTAGGATTAAGTGGGCTATTTGCGGCGGGTTTATTCGAAGCGAATATAGGGTCGAATGCCATCAATACCTTGATTTTAGGTATTGGATTTTTGCTTATTTTGATGAATCAAATCCATAAAAAATCCTTCACCTTCGAAGAACTGATAGGTTTTTTATCGATTTTATTAGGCGCCTTATTAAGCAGCATGAGCACCCATGCCTTAAGCTTATTTTTATCCATCGAGTTTATGTCGATGGGAACCTATGTACTCGTGAGTCTTCGAAAAGAGGCTGCGCGTGCTAGTTTGCCTTATGTTTTGTTTGGACTAGGATCGTCTGCCCTCTTCTTGTATGGGATTTCCTTGCTGTATGGTTTAACCGGATCTCTCGATTTCACTAGCGTTGATTTCTCACGTGGAATTTCGGTGGCGGACCCCTATTTACGCGGTTTTGCCTTAGGGCTTTTTGCCGTGGGATTGTTGTTTAAAATGTCATGGGCACCTTTTCATCCTTGGAATCCGGATGTGATGGAAAATTTACCTGCCTCTTGGATGACTTGGATTTCCACGGCTCCTAAAATCGCTATTGCCTTCGTGGGCATTCGCCTCCTTCCTACATTACCCGTTTCATTTGTAAATGAATTAGCTGTTTTAGCCGTATTGACACTTTTGGTTGGCCATTTAGGAGCATTAGGCCAAAACAAAACAAAACGTCTCCTCGCCTATTCTAGCATCGCACATGGCGGATTTTTAGCCATGGCCTGGTTCTTTCAACCCGCACAAGCGCTGGATGCCATCTTATTTTATGGCTTCTTATATAGCATTGCCAGCTTATTGGTATTCTATCTCATTGATGAATCAGGAGCGGAAGACGTTTCTGCTTTCGCAGGCCTAGGATCTTCGAAACCTTTGCCTGCCTTTTTCTTGCTAACTGGTCTCGTGGCTTTAGTAGGCTTACCACCAGCTGGTACCTTTCTAGCGAAACTGACTTATTTCAGTTTATTATGGTCAAACTATGAATTAAATCAGACGGTGGGAATTTTGATTTTATTGATTGTGGCCATATTTACGACGGCCATTTCTCTGTTCTATTATTTAAAGATTCCTTTCCAATTGTATTTCAAAAAATCGCTTGTGAAATCCAGCCTTTGGTTAGAAATGCGCCCCTTAGAAATCTGTTCTTATGGATTTTTGGCGGCCATTTTACTACTATCTATCTTATTCCCAACGGTATTAACTACCCTTTGGAAATAAGCGATAAAAAAATAAAAAAAATCAGTTAATTGGTCTTTATTTTGGCTAATTTTGACCTTGATTTAATTAATAGCCCCACGTTTCCATGTCTGATTCTATTAAGCACGAATGCGGAATTGCCCTTATCCGTTTACGAAAGCCTTTTCAGTACTACTTAGACACATATAATACGCCATCCTACGGACTTAATAAACTTTATCTGATGATGGAGAAACAGGTCAATAGGGGGCAAGATGGAGCCGGGGTGGCAAACATTAAAATCAGCGTAAAACCAGGGCACCGTTACATTTCCAGATACCGTTCGGTAGAGCCACAAGCAGTGGCAGATATTTTTGGAAAAATCAATAAGAAATTCAGTAAAGCACAGAAACTCGCAAAATCAGTTAAGCGCGAAACAGGTATCGATGCGGTACATGATGCGGACTGGTGGCAAGAGAATGTAGCTTTCACAGGGGAGGTCTTATTAGGCCACTTGCGCTACGGAACCCACGGTCAAAATGAGATCGAAAACTGCCATCCGATGTTACGTCAAAACAATTGGAGAAGCCGTAACCTAGTAATGGCGGGTAATTTCAATATGACGAATGTGGATGATTTGTTCGACAAATTAGTTTCCTTAGGTCAGCACCCGAAAGAAAAAGTCGATACTGTTACCGTCATGGAAAAGATCGGTCACTTTTTAGATGAGGAGAATCAGCGCCAATTTGACAAGTACAAAGATAAATACGAGAATCCCGAATTATCGGACATCATTGCTCAGAAAATTGATTTAAAACGCGTTTTAGAGCGTTCTTGCAAAGATTTTGACGGTGGTTACGCGATGGTAGGAATGACAGGATTCGGAGCCTCCTTCGTAGCACGTGACCCAGCAGGAATTCGCCCAGCCTTCTATTATGTAGATGATGAAGTGGCTGTAGTGGCCTCAGAAAAGCAGGCGATTAAAACGTCGTTCAATTGTGCCTACGACCAAATTAAAGAAATTACTCCGGGCCATGCCCTGATTATTGATATAGACGGAAACGTTTCTGAAGTTTCGTTCATTGACCGCTTAGAGCAAAAATCTTGTTCGTTTGAGCGGATCTATTTCTCTCGAGGATCTGATCCAGATATCTACCACGAACGTAAAAAATTAGGTGAATTATTAATTCCTCAAATTTTAGCGGAAGTACACCACGATCTAAAAAATACCGTATTCTCTTATATTCCGAACACGGCAGAAACTGCTTTCCTAGGGATGATCGATGGTTTAGAGGATCATTTGGCCAAAGAACGAAAGAAAGCCATCATGGATGGTATTCTTTTTGAAGAAGAACTAGAAGAATTATTAACCTTCCGTCCTCGAGTGGAGAAACTCGTCTCTAAAGACGTGAAAGTGCGTACGTTCATCGCTTCAGATGATCAACGCGATGATATGGTCGCACACGTGTATGATACGACTTACGAGGTGATAAACAAGGAGGTCGACTCCGTCGTTATCATCGATGATTCGATCGTTCGTGGTACGACTTTAGAGAAAAGTATCCTGAAATTATTAGATAAATTATCCCCTAAGAAAATCGTCATCGTTTCTTCAGCTCCCCAAATTCGCTACCCAGATTGCTACGGGATCGATATGTCGAAGATGATGGAATTCGTTGCTTTCCGCGCCGCATTAGCCTTATTAAATGAGCGTGGTTTAGAAAATATCTTAGACGAAGTTAATCTACGTTGCTTAGCGGCCCTTGAAAATGGCACCGCAATGGAAGAGAATTTTGTTAAGGCGATTTATGCGCCTTTCACAGACGAAGAAATTTCAAATAAAATTGCAGAGATTGTTCGTCCGAAAGATTTAAAGGCTGAACTTTCCATCGTTTACCAAACCGTAGCGAATTTAAATATCGCTTGCCCAGATCATTTAGGGGATTGGTATTTCACTGGAAACTTCCCTACGCCAGGCGGAAATCAAGTGGTGAACAAAGCCTTTGTCAACTTCATGAAAGGGGTTACCGTAAGAGCTTACTAGTACACCACGACGACGGCCCCACGTTTTTCTTGAATTCCTTTCTCAGGATAATCAACAGCTTGGTAACGAATAATATAGGCGTAGGTCTCCTGAGGTACTTTGTCCCCATTATAATTCCCATCCCAAGCAAAATTAGGTCCCTTCGAGCTATAAATCTGCTCCCCCCACCGATTGTAAATCTCTAAGGAGATCACCTGAGTTCTCGACTTCGGATAAGCCGCGCTCAGCTCATTCCAATTATAGGATGGCTCAAAAACATCATTATATCCATCGCCATTTGGCGTAAATACCGTAGGAGTAATTAAAATAGCCTCACACTTATCCTCGATTTTAACACTATCCGTTAATTCGCAACCATCACTATCTCGCAAGGTAAACTGATAAAGTCCACTTCGATTAATCAGGAGATCTTTCGAATTCCATCCAGAAACAATGCCAGAATTCGCCTGCCAGTCCACCTGAAGATTCGCTGGAGAAAGTTGGAGAGGGATCATTTGTGTTTGCTGTGGTTTATCATTGCAAATGATACCATCTGATTTTTTGACGGCCAAAGGATTGGTAATAAAATTCACCTGCGTTTCCCTTTTAATGGAACAGCCTGAGACATCCTCTTTAATTTCCAACGAATATTTACCGCTCGGCTTAGGAACGGTGATAAATCGCGAGGACTCCCCGGAACTCCAGTTATAGGTAAAAACGGCGACCGGCGGAACCGAACTAGGCCCTATTCTTCCCTCCTCTTTACAAATAAAAGTAAAGGTAGGAGGCAAAACAAAAGGATCTAATAATTCCACATGGTAGGCCGACGCGTCTAATAAATAATTCGTTAAGCAGGAATTACTGATGGCTACACTCACCACATAATCCCCCGCTTTCGTGAAATCATAGGTCATTTCTGTACCTGTGTACGAATAAAGTAAGGTTCCCGAAGGATTCAATGGCACTAATAATCCATCGGCATTCCGTGTTGGATCTAAAGTGCTTTGGTAAATTTTCCAGTCCAAACGGGAATTCTTTATCGGATCGCACAAATCCTGACTCACCTTAAAACGATAGGTCGTCCCATCGCAACTTTGCTGAATACTCGGGGTGGACGACGGTTTTGGCGTTAATACAATGGACAGCGGAAGACCCAAACCGCTGGTAGTTCCCGCCGCTAAATTCAATCCGCTTCTGACAAAAGTAGCCTTTATCGTGCGCGTCGAATCTTGTAAAGAGATGTCCGGATTCACGATCTTCCCTAAACTCGAACTCCCTTGAAAAGTGGCATAAATGATTGAACCGCTCGAGGGATCCCCCTGCAAAGCCCCTATTTTGCCTGGCCCCGTCCACAACAGACTTTTCGATTTCAGCATTTGAACGGAATCTTTTGACGCAATCGAATATTGCCAAATCTGTGATGTTCCTGTACCCTGCAAGGTTACATAGATTATCTTACCATCCGCCGAAAATTCGATACCGTAAAGTCTATCCACTATAGGAATTTGATAGCGGAAGGTTGACTTACCTGTTGCCACATCAAAATCATACACATCCACCTTAGCTGGTGGACCCCCATAACCAATCGCTAAGACCTTTCCATCTCGGGAAAAATGAGAGGATGCCGTTAACCCAGTTGCCTGAGATTTAGCATTGGATGCTATCGGTGCCGAAATACCCGCTTTAGACACTTTAAATGTCTTTAAAATATCCGAATTTGCATCCTGAGTTTGCAACCAATAATAATCCCCAGCACCCACAGCTATCCCAAATCGTTCGGCTGAAGGCGCCGGACTTAAGAACGCATTCTTCACCGAAATCCCTCCTTTGCCCCCATTTAATTTACGATCGTAAATGCTATAATAGATTTGATTCTCCCCCGCTGCATTTCGCAGAAAAGTAAAAATATAGTATTCTGCTTGGCAGCCTTTGCAGGTCGTTTTAGGTAGGATGGCCACCCCTTGTATTTGGGTGGTATCGCCATTTAAACCTTGTCCGACGAGGGAATTGTCCTTTGCGTAAACCCGAGAACCATTCGTATAAAAAATTAAATCATTATTCTCATCCGTCATTTTAGCGACTCCTTCTGGAGTGCGCATGGGCCCTGAACCCGCTGTAGGTGTTGATGAACCTCCAGAGAATTTGAGTGAAACATTTGTCCCAAAATTCCAGCCATCCACTCCTCCCGCCTTCGGTTGTTCCCCACAAATCTTCACCTCTATTTTAGCTTCAACTGAACATCCTGATCCTAAATCAGTCACCATCACCGAATAACAACCTGACTCGGAAACTCGAATAGTATCAGAGGTTTGGCCTTTAGGAAACCAAGAAAGACCTATAGGAAAAGCAGGTTTAGAAACAGTGCCAAATGCATTCAACACCACCGGATCCCCTTTACAGATCATCAAGGTGGTATCGTTTTTATCTTTGCCTAAAATAAAATCCGGCAAAGCACCTATTTTCACATCCTGAGGCCCATAAACCGTGGTTACACCAGCAACCGTCACTTGTAAGGATACTTTTTTAACGCCCGGATTACAATATTGATATACCCCGGTTCTTGCCGTTGAAGTTGCGCCTGCTTCACCAAAATCCCATGCATACGTCGCCGAAGCTGGATAATTATCCCGAATCTCAAATACCGTACCCGCTGGAGCATCGCTGCAGTTATTACATAAATTGATGCAATTATTACGCACCTCAATCGTTTTAGGAACTTGAGCTAAGGCAGTAATGGACCAAAAAAGAAAAATAAGCGTGCGCAACATAGCTTTCATTTGAAACCACAAAATAAGACAATAAATTGGTTATTGAGGCGTATGAATGTAAATTGCCTAGCTATGAGGATACATTTTTGCCTTTTATCCTGTTTATTTATATTACTGAGTGCACTCTCGCTCTCAGCACAGGATCCGCAATTATCCCAAAACCTAGCCAACCCCTTACTCAACTCCCCCGCATTCGCCGGTCTTCAAGATCAGAATAAGGTTTACCTCACCCACCGCAACCAATGGCCAAACCAATCCGCCAATTACCAATATTCTGCCACCGGCCTTGAAATCAGTTTAGGCAAAATTAATAGTGGAATCGGAATCATTCTTTCGTCTGATAAGCAATTTTCCGCCCTACAAACGACGGCTTTAAGTCTACAGTATGCCTACCATGCTAATTTGAATGAAAAAACATTGCTCTCCATGGGCATTCAAGGTTCAGGCGTTTTTCGCAGCCTGGATTACAGTTATTTAACCTATGGCGACCAATTAGGTTCTTTTTTAGTGAATGGTACGCTGGGAAGTACGTTCGATCCACTCGCCACTCAATTTTTGAATCGTAACAGCTATGTAGATCTTTCTGCCGGATTGCTTTTAAACCATTCCAATTACTGGATAGGCGCCTCGGTTCATCACTTGAATCGGCCTAATCAATCCCTCATTCGTTCCAGTGATGATTTAATTGCACCTAAATATGCGCTGATGGCAGGATTAAGCCTTCCAATCTCTGAAGGAAAAAGCATCAAACCAGCACTTTACATTAAAAATCAAGGTGCCTTTAGTCAAATAGACCTCGGAACCTACCTGCAACTAGATCCCTTAGTTCTTGGTTTTTGGTACCGTGGACTACCCGTAAATAAAATTTCCTCGGAAGCCACTTCGAATAGAGAATCGCTGATAGGATTAATTGGAATTCAAAATAATCGCTATTCCTTCGGCTATTCCTATGATTTTACGGTTTCTGGACTAGGTATTGGTTCTGGAGGCGCACACGAATTGAGTTTTTCGTATGTCTTAAATTGGGATTTTGGCCAAAGAAAATCCTTCCAACGCTACCGCCAAAGCTTCGCGTGTCCGAAGTTTTAGTTACAAAAATGGGGAGCACATTGCTCCCCATTTTTGTAACAGTAACTAGTAGACAGTAGACAGTAGTCAGTGGACAGTTAAAACGGATTCACGTAGGGAATACATTCATAAATGTTTTTTACTATTCTTATAAATACAAAAAAGGGAGCAAATGCTCCCTTTTTTAACTTATTTTTCAGTTAGATACTGAAATGAGATTTCAAATCGTAGAAAATATGCCGTAGGCCATTTTCTGATTTGAGAGATTATTTCAGTGTTCTCTTCACTTCTTTCATTTCGTAACACTCAAGCATATCGCCTACTTCTAGGTCATTGAAGTTTTTGACAGATAGACCACATTCGTAGCCAAATTTCACTTCTGCCACATCATCTTTGAAACGTTTTAGGGCTGAAATTTCACCTTCATGTACGACAACGAAGTCGCGGATGACACGAATTTTATTAGCTCGTTTAACCGTACCATCTAATACGTAGCAACCTGCTACTGTACCGATTTTGGTAATCTTAAACACGTCACGAATTTCGATGTTCGATGTAATCACCTCTTCGAATGAAGGAGCTAATAGACCTTCCATCGCTGCCTTAATTTCATCAATCGCTTGGTAGATGATGGAATAATTACGAATTTCGATTTGTTCGGTCTCCGCTAAACGGCGTGCGTTTTGTGAAGGACGAACCTGGAATGCGATGATAACGGCATCAGACGTAGACGCTAAAGCCACATCGGACTCAGAAACCTGTCCTACTCCTCTATGAATGATACGTACTTGAACCTCTTCCGTAGATAACTTCATCAAGGAATCCGAAAGTGCCTCTACCGAG
The DNA here is from genome assembly GCF_054558755.1 of Aquirufa sp. A-Brett2-W8. Lineage (NCBI taxonomy): Bacteria > Pseudomonadati > Bacteroidota > Cytophagia > Cytophagales > Flectobacillaceae > Aquirufa > Aquirufa sp. A-Brett2-W8. The sequence goes on along the minus strand of NZ_JBPXKS010000009.1, from coordinate 118,763 downwards.
CCATCCACGTCACCCTTGACGATTACATTCAATTCACGGAAAGTACCGATAGCCTTACGACGACCGATTTCTTCCAAAGTAATGTGCTTACGAGTACGTAAGGTTTGCTCACGAAGGATTTGCTCTCTTTTGTTCGCAATCTCACGCGCCTCACGCTCATTTTCTAAGCAAAGTAATTTATCACCCGCTTGTGGAGCTCCGTTCAAACCTAACACCTGAACTGGTGTAGATGGACCTGCTTTTTTGATTTTGTTACCGTGGTGGTCAAACATCGCTTTCACACGACCATAATTATCACCCGCTAACATCATATCACCGACGTTTAATGTGCCCGCTTGAACTAGCAAGGTAGTTACATAACCACGTCCTTTATCTAATTCCGCTTCAATAACTGAACCAACGGCTTTCTTATTCGGATTAGCCATTAATTCAAGCATTTCTGCTTCTAATAATACTTTTTCTAACAACTCGTCTATACCCAAACCTGATTTAGACGAGATTTCTTGGCATTGGTATTTACCACCCCAATCCTCTACTAACATGTTCATGGTTGCTAACTCCTCCCGAACTTTGTCCGCATTCGCACCATCTTTATCTACCTTAGAGAAGGCAAAGACAATAGGAACACCGGCCACCATCGAGTGGTTAATCGCTTCCTTCGTTTGAGGCATGACAGAATCATCCGCCGCAATGACGATGATAACTATATCCGTTACTTTCGCACCACGCGCACGCATGGCCGTAAAGGCTTCGTGACCCGGTGTATCTAGGAAGGTTACTTTTTTGCCTGATTTCGTATCTACCGAATAAGCACCGATGTGTTGGGTGATACCACCCGCTTCACCTGCGGCTACTTTAGCTCTACGAATATAATCTAGTAAAGAGGTTTTACCATGATCGACGTGACCCATGATCGTAACGATCGGAGCACGAGGCAATAAATTTTCTGGAGTATCTGCTACTTCCACTTCGACTACATCGATTTCCTCCTCAGCAGATACGAAGTTCACCTCGAAACCAAATTCATCTGCGATCACCGTAATGGCTTCCGCATCTAAACGCTGGTTAATCGAAACGAACATCCCTAAGCTCATACAAGTGGAGATGACCTCATTAACCGAGACATCCATCAATGAAGCTAAATCCGATGCCGGAATAAATTCCGTCACCTTCAATACTTTTGCCTCATCGTCTTCCGCTATTAAACGAGCCTCCTCAGCTTCCGCACGACCTTTACGCTTCTCCCGACGCTTATCAGCTCCGAAACTTTGCTTATTAGTCGCACCTTGCAAGCGAGCCATGGTCGCCTTGATTTGCTCTTGAATATCTTTATCTGACAATTCTCCTTTAGGTGCTGGTTTAGCACCTGGAACTGGCTTTTTATTAAAATCTTTTTTATCACCAGGTCTAGCTTGTGCTCCAGTTTGAACTGTAGGAGCTGGCTTTTTCTCATCCTTGATGATACGCTTGCGCTTGTGTTTGGCATTATTACCACCGCGATCACCTGCAGCTGGTAAATCAATCTTACCTAAAACGGTTAGGCCTTTTAATGTTTCACCTCTGGCCTCAATTAACTGAATATCTACTTCTTCTACTACCGCAGGAGTTTCTACAACCACGACCGGCTTAGGCTCTTCCTTCACAGGAGCGGGCTTTTCAGCCACTGGCTCTGGCTTAGGTTCAGGAACAGCCGGTGCTGGTTCAGGAGCTTTCGCTGCCTTAGGAGCCACAGGATTTCCTTTTTTATCCAATTCGATTTTTCCCAAAACCTTCAATCCCATCGACTTCTCTTCAGCCGGAACTTCTTCCACCTTCGCAGGTTCGGACGGTGCTTTAGGAGCTTCCGCCACAGGAGCTGGTTTTTCAACCACTGGCTCTGGCGTAGGCTCAGGAGTAGGCGCAGCAGGAACTGGTGATGCAGCAATCGGCTCAGGAACAGGTGCAGGCTTAGGAGTCTCCACAGAGGCTTGTAAAATATGGTTCGCACCATATTCCTTTGCCAATAAAGTCAACTGCTCAAAGTTTAGTTTGGCGTTGGGGTTATTGTCAATTTTGTGACCTTGCGCAGAGAGAAACTGTAGGATCGTCGACGTTCCCACGTTTATTTGCTTTGCTACAAGACTCAACCGCATTGTTTTTTCTTCTGCCATAAAAATTTACCAAAAACTAAATTCTATTTTTTTAATATAAATTACTCAAACTCAGAACGTAAAACAGCTAAAATCTCATCGATCGTACCTTCTTCTAATTCTGTTCTGCGCTCTAACTCTTCTTTAGATAAGGCCAAAACTTGCTTAGCAGTATCTAAACCGATTTTATGAAGCTCCGCTAAAATCCAAGCTTCAATCTCGTTAGAGAATTCTGTCAATTCTACATCCTCATCATCTAGCTCATCTTTAGGTACATCACGGAATACATCGATTTCGTAACCTACTAACTTACCAGCTAGTTTAATGTTTTGACCTCCACGACCAATCGCCATAGAAACCTGATCTGAATTTAAATAAACCGAGATACGGCGACGCTCTTTATCAATCGCCATCGAATTCAATTTCGCTGGGCTTAACGTACGCGCTACTAATAACTCTAAATTATCCGTAAAATTAATCACGTCAATATTTTCGTTTTGCAATTCACGCACAATACCGTGAATACGAGAGCCCTTCATCCCCACACAAGCGCCTACCGGATCGATACGGTCATCAAATGACTCTACCGCTACTTTCGCACGCTCACCTGGTTCACGAACAATCTTACGAATCGTAATCGTTCCGTCGTAAATCTCTGGAATCTCTTGTTCGAACAAACGCTCTAGGAAAACAGGGGAAATACGAGACAAAATGATACGTGGTGTACCATTCGCCATTTCGACTTTATGGATAATCGCTTTGATAGTCTCGCCTTTCTTGAAACGATCTTTCGAAATCATCTCCGTCTTCGGTAATACTAATTCGTTATCCTCATTATCTAATAAGATTAATTCGCGGCCTAAGATTTGATACACCTCAGACGTAACTAATTCTCCTACTAAGTCTTTGTATTTTTCGTACAAACCTTCTTTTTCAATATCCTTGATCTTTTGGATCAACGTTTGACGAGCGGTTTGAACAACACGACGACCAAAATCCTCTAATTTTATCAACTCAGCCACCTCTTCACCGATTTCAAAATCGGGCTCGATTAACTTCGCTTCACTCAAAGGTATCTTGTCGAAATCCCAAATATCTTCGGAATTATCGTCTACGATCTCGCGGCTACGCCACATCTCTAAGTCGCCGCTTTCGGCGTTGATAATTACATTAAAATTCTCGTCGGCACCGAATTTCTTACGAATCATGGTGCGAAAAACCTCTTCCAAAACCGCGATCATCGTCGGCTTGTCAATATTTTTCTCCCGAGCAAAGTCTGAAAATGACGAAATTAATTCAACACTGTTCATTGCTATCTCTTCTTTGTTTATTGAAATGACACTTGTACTTTTATTTTATCTACATCAGCTAAAGGGAACCAAGTGGCCTCTTTTGCTATGATTTTTCTGTGTTTTACGGTTTTTTCCGTCAGGATTTCCACCGCATCATCTGTATGAGAAACTAAGGTTCCTTCTACGTTTTCTGGGTCTTTATTTTTCATCCAAACCTTCACCTTCCGGCCTGTATTCTTCTGAAATTGCCAGCCTTGACTTAAAGGAAAGTCTAAACCTGGCGAAGACACTTCTAAATTATACGCTTCCTCGATCAACACATTCTCCTCAATGAAATGAGCTAATTTGCGACTCATTAAGGCACATTGATCGATGGTTACTCCCTCTAGGGTATCCACTAGAATCGTAATTAAGGTTCTTTTAGCTCCTGGTGTAAATGAAAAATCGACTAACAACAAAGGGCCTTCGCCTATGTATTCTAGTGTCCAATCTTTCAGTTTACTCGATAAATCCATTTTAATCAGGGTTCCTTTAGGGCTATTAAAACAAAAAGAGGGATCAAAACCCCTCTTCTTTTCCTTAAATTCTTCACAAAGATACGCATAAATTTAAAAAAAACAAGATGAGGGCGCATTATAGAATGACTGAGCTAAATCAGATTGCGTTTTTTTTCGTTAATTGCGACGCAAAATGACAAAACCTAGCCCACTTGAAATTAGCGTCACTCCTTCTTTTGATTTCATTGCATTGCTTTGCAGGCGATCGCCTACCTGTGCCGCCTGAATCACCTATTCGACTATTTTTTATCCAACGAAGTACGAACATTAACGTGGCAGTGTATGATGCGAATTTGATGGGCGGAAAATTAAATCCAAAAGACCCGGTAAAAACCTATTGGTATAAATTCAACGAAAAACCACCGATTGAAGAATTAACAGCTATTCAAAGAACGCTAGCCTACGGTTTATATACCTCAGCCATCGCAGGCACTATAAATACCTACGAAGGACATTTTTTAGCCTACAGAAAACGCAAATTTATAGTAAAGCAAGATCCAACCGGAAACCCCATTGCACTATTTCAGATTAATGGTAAAATGCAGATTTTGAAACGGGTGTATGTCAAAGTTGATGAAACTAAATTTCTGACCACGGTGGACTACATTGAGCTTTTTGGCAAAGATCCGGTGACGGGCAGAGATGTGTATGAAAAATTCAAGCCATAAAGTAGAATAGAGATTAGAGAGTATAGAGAAGAGATAAAAATCTAATCTCTACTCTATAATCTATACTCTCTACTCTAAAAATTTCCCATAAGGGAAATTTGTCCGTTCCTCGGCTGCCCACTATACCCCGTAATCTCCGTAATTTCTTGATTCAGCGCATTTTTTAACATGGCTGAAATCGTCCATTTTTGATTGATTTGGTATTTTAGAGATACATCTGTCCAAAGATAAGCCTCCATCGGATTGGCCTTTACAGAATAACTGGATTCGTCGTAGAAGTAATCCGTTCTTTGGCCTACATACTGATTAGAAAAGCCTAATGACCACTTTTTAGACAGATTAGCTCTCAAATTCAGGTTCCAGCCATTCGCAGGTCGACGAATTAAGGAGGAATAAGTGGAATCGCGATCGATCATCTCCCCTTTTAGGTAGGTATAATTGAAATCGGCTTGAAATTTTTTGGACTGAAAACTAATCTCAAATTCAATTCCCTGCGTTTTTTGTTGTGTCACATTTTGGTATTTACCATAAGGTTCGACATCAATCGATTGAAATACTATACCCTGATTAACCTCGTTTTGAAAAGAAACTACACGCATTTTCCAGGATTTAATCTGTTTTTCAAATCCAAATTCGATCGTTTTACCTTGCTCCGGCTGCAAATCGAGATTGCCGTAAGGAGAGGCTAACTGGTAAATAGATGGGGTTTTGAAACTCGTATAATAATTCCCAAAAAGCTTCGCCGTCTGCGAAATAGCCCAGTAAGGGTTCAAATTATAGGTGAAATAATTTCCAAAAGTCGATTGCGCATTCCATCTCGCTCCTAGCTCATAGCCAAATTTCCCCCAGCTCTGCTGAAATGTAGCATAGGTTCCCATAATCTGTTGGGACTTTTGCTTTTCTGTTAAATCAGGGGACGAATAAGGTCCATAGTCACTGATGGAAAGGTCGGACTGTTCCGTTTTTTGGCGTCTATATTCAGAACCAACTAAAAGAGTACCATTCTCTTTCACCGGAATCTTTAAGAATACCTCGAGACCTTGATTCAATCCTGCATAAGTCGAGAGACTATATTTCGACCAGGCATTCGCCGCAATATTGGAGGAATCATTCAAAAATTCGCGGTGAATCAAATCCTGAAAAGCGCGAACCGTCCAATTTTTGACCTGGTATTGCGCCCTGAAAGAATGACTAGAAGCCTTAGAAGTATAATCACGATCATCGACAAATGGTCCATTATCTAAGTTTCCTTGATATAATTGGGTGGCATACGAAAAATCAACATAACCGTATTTCCCAAAATCGTGACCCCACTTGCCTCCCCAATTTTGTTGCTTAAATCCATCAGCCTCCGCCTTTCCTTGCGCAATTTTAGCGGAGGAAAAGCCATCTGTAGCCGAATTTTGGACCTGAATTTGAAGTCTATTATTGCCTTTCATTGTGGACCAAGAAATTTGCTCTTGATGTGTGCCTAAGCCTCCACCCTGAAGTAAAACTTGTACTCCTTTGGCATTTTTCTTAGTGACTAAATTGATGACAGCCACCATCGCATCAGAACCATACAAGGTCGATTGACCACCTTTTAAGATCTCAATTCGTTCAATAGTAGCTAAATTAATGAGGTTCCAATCCATGACCGACGTGATGTTAGACGGATCATTTACAGGAAATCCATCAATTAAAAGTAGCACGTGACCCGTATTCGCCCCCCGAACATAAATTTCCTGGTTTGTACCCGGCGCGCTGCGCGCGCCTACAACCGCGACACCTACACTTTGCTGGAGTAATTCTCCTAGACTTTTCCCCAGATTGGCCTGGATCATTTCGGCCGAAATGACCGAAACTACTTTCCCTGAGCGTGCCAATTTCTCCGGGTATTTAGGCGCGGAGATGGTGACCTCGGCGAGCGTGGAATCCCTTTCGAGAGTAGAGAGAGGAGATTGTAGAGTAGAGATAAGAGAGTATAGAGAGGAGATTTTTCCCTGACTACTGTTTACTGTATACTGACCACTGTCAAATGGTGAATGGTAAATGGTAAATGGTTCCTCCGGACTCTTTCCCTCCGGACTACTGTCTACTGTATACTGACTACTGTCTACTTTATACTGACTACTGTCTACTGTATACTGACTACTAGCGACTGCTGCAAAGCAGCAACTCGCTAAAAATACTAGCTTTAACATGTTTTTTTGCCCTTTCAGGCCTGTGAAATAAAAAGGTAATCGAACGCTCGACCTCGGATTATCCTCCGTAACGCAAGGTCAAGAATAGTAAAAGGCAGGTCTCCTGACTCATTTCCCTTGCTTTTCGGCCTTCCCAGCGACGCCAGTGACCCTAGATTGAAAAGCTTTTTGAAAATTTACAGTTGCGGGGACAGTTTCGGATTTACACCAAATTCCCTATTAATCAACGCCGTTCGAAGCGGCGCAGAACCTTTCGCTGAGACAAAGGTAACTCTATTTCTATTTTATCAATTTGTTGGGCCAAAGATTCGAAATATATTCTCCTATTTTGTAAAAAGAAACCCGAATAATGGACACAAAAATACGCTGCCGCTGGTGTGGTTCAGACGAATTATACCAAACCTACCACGACCTAGAATGGGGAATTCCCGAACACCGAGATGAAGCGCTTTTTGAGCTCCTCATCCTGGAAGGCTTCCAAGCAGGCCTCTCCTGGATCACTATTTTGAAGCGACGCGAAGCCTTCAGAGAAGCCTTTGCGCAATTCGACTATCATGTCCTTTCAAACTGGACCAATACTCAACTCGAAGCCCAAATGCAAAACGAGCAAATCATCCGAAATCGCTTAAAAATCAGCTCCGTTTGCACGAATGCTTTGGCTTTTATTAAAATTCAGGAAAAATTTGGTAGCTTTAACCAATATATTTGGGAGTTTGTGGGCCATGCGCCTATCCTAAACAAGTTTGCCCATCATGGAGAATTACCCGCTAGTACAGAAATTTCTGAATTACTGAGCAAATCTCTGAAGAAGAATGGTTTCCGATTTGTCGGACCTACCATTTGTTATGCCTTGATGCAAGCGGCTGGATTAGTAAACGATCACACAACCGAATGCTTTCGCCATCCTAACAATAGCTAAATGAACAAAAGGATAGTCATTATCCCCACTTTCAATGAGATTGAAAACATCGAAGCCATCCTGCAAAAGGTATTGAGCTTGGATCCGATTTTCGATGTCTTGATCGTAGATGATGGTTCTCCGGATGGGACAGCTCAGAAAGTAAAAGAGATCCAAAAACAAAATGCAGGTCGCGTCCATTTGCTAGAGAGAAAAGGCAAATTAGGATTAGGAACTGCCTATATTGAAGGATTTCACATCGCATTAGACAAGGGATACGATTTCATTTTTGAGATGGATGCGGACTTTTCCCATAATCCAGATGATTTAGTTCGACTTTATAAAGCTTGTGCTACACAGGCCGAATTAAAATCGGAAAACTTGCCGGCTGAAGATGCTGGAAACGGCGATATGTCTATCGGATCTCGTTATATCAATGGCGTCAACGTGGTCAATTGGCCTATGAGTCGCGTATTGATGTCCTATTTTGCTGGATTTTATGTGCGCTTTGTGACGGGAATAAAAGTGCAAGACGCGACAGCAGGATTTGTCTGCTACCGAAGAAATACGTTAAAAACGTTGCCTTTGGACCAAATAAAGTTCATCGGTTATGCCTTCCAAGTGGAGATGAAATTTACTGCCTGGAAATATGGTTTCAAGCTAGTTGAAGTTCCTATTATCTTCACGGACCGCACCAAAGGAACGAGTAAGATGTCTGCGAATATCTTTAAGGAAGCGATTTTTGGGGTGATTCAAATGAAAATTAATAGTTTGTTCAAGCGTTACCAAGCCTAAACATGAGCTATACGGTCTTAAAAGCACTTCATATCATATTCGTTGTCAGCTGGTTTGCAGGCTTGTTTTACTTGCCCCGTTTACTGGTTTATCAGGTAGAAGCTCAGGAGAAACAAGAACCAGAAAAAAGCATTCTATCGAAGCAATTTGAAAAGATGCAAAAATTGCTTTTCAATGCAATCATGATTCCTGCCATGTTCTTGACTTGGATCACGGGTTTGGGTCTTATTTATGTTGCTTGGTTAAGCAGCTTCGGAACACAAGGATGGTTGCACTTAAAATTAGCCTTTGTGGTAGCGATAACGATTTATCATTTTGTTTGCAGGCATTTGATTCTGCAATTCAGAAAAGGAAATTTTATTCTTTCAGGCATTCAATTGCGTTTGTTCAATGAAATTGCGACCATCTTATTAGTCGCGGTGGTCTTTTTAGTGGTGGCTAAAAATACCTTAGACTGGATGTATGGTTTGGGTGGTTTTGTGATTTTTGCCATTGTGATTATGGCGGCGGTGACGATCGTGAAAAAAATCCGCACGAAGTAAATTAGGACATAGAACGGTCCATATCGCGCTTTACATCTTTCTCTTTAATATCATCCCGTTTATCAAAGGTCTTCTTACCCTTAGCAAGAGCTATATTTAGCTTTGCATAGCCTTTGTCAGAAATAAATAATCGGGTGGGAATAATCGTCAAACCTACGTTCTTGAGTTCCTTTTGTAATTTCCCTAGCTCGCGTTTTGAAAGAAGTAGTTTCCGATCACGTAGAGGTTCGTGGTTATAGTGAGTTCCCTCTTCGTAGGCGGATATGTGCATATTGCGGACAAAGAGTTCGTCCTGAAAAAAGACACAATACCCATCTGTTAGATTGGCTTTCCCTTGGCGTATCGATTTGATTTCCGTACCCATTAATACCAAGCCCGCCGTAAAAGTATCAATGAATGTATATTCAAAGGATGCCCTGCGGTTCTTAATTTCAATAGTTTTTTGGATTTTCTCTTTTGCCATGACAATAAAAAAAGCCACACAGCTACAAACTGCGTGGCTAAATTTAGCTATTTGCTATTATTTATCTTCCTTTTGATCGCCTTTTGTTGCAGCGTACCCTTTGTTCAAGCCTTCAATTAATTTTTGAGTTACATCCACTGAAGCATCGGCAAATAAAATTCCGCCACCCACTTTAGAATAACCTAACACAAATTCATATTTGTTAGCCTTATTAGTTTTCGAGATGTAGTCACGAATGTTGTTGTACAACTCTTCGTTCTTCTTTGCTTGCTCTTGACCTAATTCAGCTTGCTTTTGTTGAGAATATTGTTGCAATTCAGCACCTTTTTTCTTCAAAGTCATGTCAGCAGCTTGCAACTCAGCTTGAGTCATAGCAGACGCACGTTGTTGAATCGCTTGTAATTCAGCTTGAAGAGATTGCTCTTTTTGACCTAAATCAACCTGCAAACGGTAGCCCTTATTTTCAAACTCTTTTTGAGCGTCTTTGTAAAACTGGTAATTCGTTAATAACGAATCCGAATTTACGAAAACGATACGCTTTCCATCTGCGGTAGAGGCACCTAAGCTCGTTGATCCAGTAGAGGAATTTTGGTAAAATAAAAAGGCAATTGCGATGGTTAAAACGCCCAACCAAGCATAAGGTAAATTTTTCACGTGTATTAATTTTGTTAATTGGATAGACGGCAAATATACAAGGTCTGTATCGTTTGTCCTAAAAAATTATTATTTCTGTCTTAATCTGGCCCCGGCCCAAGTCCAAATGCCACTAAATAAGCCTCCTAACACTCCAGTCAGGATAAATAAAGCGAACACATTCCCCTTCAAAGGAAATACTTGTGCCATTCGGCCAGGAAGTGTACTTGGATGTTGTAAGTCAAGCCATAAGGCAGAAATCACCCATAACAAGAATCCAGCGATGAATCCAGTCAAAAAACTAGACTTCAATGGCATATTCAAAGCAAAGGCGATCAAACCAAAAGCCACCCCCATCGCATACCAAGGCAAATAAATTCCCACCAAGGCTCCAACAACTACTAATATCAAACTATAGATTAATTTATTCATGAGCTTATTTAGATAAAGTGATTTTCTTGCGTAAACGATTCGACTTCTCATCTGGGCTGGCTAAATACAAGAGAGGTTTAAGCTCCCCTTTGGCCCATGTATCAATCAAATCATCGTAATGACTACTTCCCGGATTCCCCGATTGTCCACCAGGATAAACGCCATAAGCCTTCGGTTTGCCTTCTTTCGAAAGTTCGACGATTAAACGCCAAGATGGTCCTGTCTTCGTTGTAGTCGCATTCACGATGGTTCCACCCCCACCGATCGGGATATTCAGGCGAGACAAGGCATCCATACCCGGAATCAAGTGACGAACCCCAGTTTGTTTAATTTTATACCAAGCCCACTCAGGTCCCTGCGGACCATGATGTTTGACTAAAGAATCCACATTCGCTTGTAAGGATTTCATCACAATATCAGACATCGACTCTTTCTTAGGCGTCTTCACATCATCCCACCAGCGTGCGGCTGGTTCTGATTTAATCAACTGAATCGTACGATCCATTGCTGGACGATTCATTGGCACCTTTTCATCCGCTGAGAATTCATCATCCCAAAGACTAGCCTGCAAACTTATTACCCAATTTTCAAATATAGTCGCTCCTACAGACTCAGGACTATTGACTAAATTCCAGGATTTCAAAGCAGCTAAGGCTTTCGATTGAGCCGCGTTTGGCGATTTCACCTGAGCGAAAAGTAGAGGCAATAATTCGCGGGCACGGATGTTGACGTTATCATTTTGAAGACCTCGTAAGGAATCCATCGTAATTTTCTCCATTACCGCCAAACGCTCATTTATGCGACGCCCACGCTCAGCAGGAGCATATTGCCAACCTAAATAATACGGATAAGACGGATCCACCGAGAATTGATTCGCCGAACTCACGAAGCCGCGTTCGGGATTTTTCACATGGGGATTATGCGCCTGAGGAATAAATCCTTGCCAATCAGCCGCTGCATCCGTTCCATCTAATAAATACTTCCCTTGCAGTTTTGACTTTAATGGAAACTTGCCGTTTACCCATAAAGCGATATCGCCTTCGTTACTAGCAAATACAAAGTTTTGAGCGGGAGCAGAATAAAACGATAAGGCCTTTTTGTAGTCCTCGTAATTTTTCGCCCGATTTAATTGATAGAAAGTCGTTAGCTCCTGCGATTTTTCATGGGCAATCCAACGCAAAGCATGTCCCACCGGAATGTTCGAACGAAAGGCCTTTTCATGTGATAAATAAACGACAGGTCCGTGGTGTGTGAAGAGGATGGTATCGACCATGTCTTTCTTCCCTTTGATTTGAAACTTTTCGATGCGCATCGTCGTTTTCTTCCATTTCCCATCGTGCCAATACTCCTGTTTCGATGCATCTTTGAACTTCACTTGGTACCAATCCAAAACATCCGAACCTACGTTCGTTACACCCCACGCCACATCTTTATTAAATCCAATGATCACGTTAGGGGTTCCAGGCATGGTAGAACCATATACGTTCACGCCAGGTGCTACTAATTGCATTTGGTACCAAATAGAGGGCAATGACAAGGTCAAGTGCGGATCATTCGCTAAAATAGGTAAGCCAGAAACCGTCTTATTACCTGATACTGCCCAGTTATTAGAACCAATGTTTGGATCCTTTTCAGGTGTTGTCATCGAACTACCTAAACCGGTGAAGTCGGCAGCTGCTGCTGGAATAGGGACGGGTTTAAAATCTACTGGAGAACCTACCGGAATAATCGGGCTTTCTTGGAACGGATAGTTCGGAAAAAGATCCTCTGCTACCTCGCGGCCATATTTACGTAAGACGTTAGTCATCTTTAAATCATCTGTACCAGAGGCTAAAACGAAGGACATATTCTTTAAGAATAAAGCACTTTTAATAGGTGTCCACGTTTCTGGTTTATAATCCAATAATTTATATTCCAGCGGAAGCTGGCGGTCAGATAAAGAGGAAATATAGGCATTCACCCCATCTGAATAGGCCTGCAAAGCCGTATTCGCAGCAGGATCCTCTTTCATTCCCTCGAAGGATTTTTCGGCACCATATACCGAACCCATTCTACGTTGGAATTGATCGGAAGCTAATCCTTTCTCCCCTACAATTTCAGAAATACGACCGCCCGCAAAATGCGTTTGGAATTCCATTTGCCATAAACGGTCTTTGGCCGTTAAATAACCTTGCGCTAAAAAAAGATCATGGTCATCCTGAGCGAAAACGTGAGGAACGCCCATTTCGTCATACACAACCTGAACGGGTTGATGCAATCCTGCAATTTGTAAAGTTTCTTCTGTGGGTTCGCCTGATTCAGGGCTTTCGGCGTTCATCCAAAAGCCATGGAATGGACTAAATAATTTACCTAAAGGAGGCACAGTTCCCCAACTTTGGTTCATCGCATAAGTCAAAAAGAGGGCGATGGCCAAAGGAAAAGCAGATTTGATGATTTTCATTGATGAATAAAAGATAGATAAATGAAATATCCGAAGATTTTTTTCTATTTTAGAAAGACAATTTTACAAAATTGTTGCTTGACCCCCAAATAAATTATCTTTAAAGCTATATGAAAAGACGCACCTTCCTTCAAACATCCACTCTATTGGGCGCAGGCCTAAGTGCTTCCGCTAAAACGGTCGCCTCCGAACCCCTCATAATTGCCACTTGGAAAAATGAAAAAGCGACCATCGCAGGTTGGAATAAAATGATGGAAACAGGCAAGGCGCTAGATGGCGTCGAAGCTGGTGCTCGAATTCCAGAAGCGGACCCTAACGATACTTCCGTAGGCTATGGCGGATATCCAGATCGGGATGGTCATGTTACCTTAGATGCTTGCATTATGGATCATTTAGGCAATGCAGGTTCTGTGACATTCCTAGAGGGGATCATGCATCCTATTTCTGTGGCAAGAGCGGTGATGGAGAAGACTCCACACGTGATGCTTTCGGGGGCTGGTGCTTTGAAATTTGCCTTAGCTCAAGGATTCAAAACTGAAAACCTGTTAACCCAGAGTTCGAAAAAGGCGTGGGAAGAGTGGAAAAAGGAATCGAAATATGAACCGGTCATTAATATTGAACGTCATGACACGATCGGATTATTAGGCATAGGAAAGTCCGGAGAAATTGCTGGGGCCTGTACGACGAGTGGTTTGGCCTTTAAGATGCACGGCCGGGTGGGCGACTCCCCTATCATAGGTGGCGCTGTGTTTTGTGATGATGAAGTAGGTGGTGCTTGTGCCACAGGATTAGGGGAATTTGTGATGAAGACCTTGGGCTCTTTCTTAATTGTCGAATTAATGAGACAGGGCATGTCTCCTCAAAAAGCCTGTGAGGAAGCCGTGATGCGGATTGTAAAACGCTATAAATACAAGGAATTTCAAATAGGCTATTTGGCCCTCAATAAAAAAGGAGAATACGGCGCATATGCCATCCAAAAAGGATTTAATTACACCATTACTAAAAACGGGAAAACGCAAGTGATTGAAAGCGCGTCCTACATGTAATTTTTATGGCAGCAGAGAAGAAAAAATATTTATTTGAGATTGCCTGGGAAACCTGTAATCAAGTAGGTGGAATTTATACCGTTATCCGAACGAAAGTGCCGTCCATGGTCGAAAAATGGGGAGATGATTACGCCTTAATTGGGCCCTATTTTACCCAAACCGCGGCCGCTGAATTTGAGCCCATTACCGTGACGGATGAAACTCCGTTAGAGAGGGCGATCTTGAATCTGCGCAAAGCGGGCTTAGGGGTACATTATGGGTATTGGCTGATTACCGGCAAACCTAAAATCGTACTTTTTGAACTGGAAACGTTGATGGCGGAGGTAGATGTGATTAAAGGTAAGATTTGGGAAAACCACAAGATTTCCACTTTAGGCGTAGAAGATTTAGTGAACCAAACGATTGTTTTTGGGGAGATGATCCGCCTATTGCTAACTGAGGTCGCGGAAGAAAATAAGAACAAGACGCATATCGTGGCGCATTTCCACGAGTGGATGGCGTCGACTGGCTTACCGGATCTTAAGAAGGACAAGGTCAAAATTGCGACTGTTTTCACAACCCACGCTACGATGCTCGGTCGTTATTTAGCGGGTAATGTGCCTAATTTCTATGAGGTCATCGAGAACTTTGACTGGTATAAAGAGGCTAAACATTATGGCATAGAGGCGCAGGCTTGTTTCGAGAGAGCAGCCGCCCAAAAAGCAGATGTACTAACCACGGTCAGCGATATTACAGCCAAGGAATGCCAGTATTTCTTAGGCCGAATTCCGGAATTAATCCTTCCGAATGGTCTGAATATTCAGCGTTTTGCTGCCTTGCACGAACACCAGAATCTTCACACAAAATACAAACAGAGTATTTCGAACTTCGTAATGGGGCACTTCTTCCAAAGCCAGCCCTTTGACCTAGAGCAAACCTTATACTTATTTACTTCCGGTCGTTTTGAATATTCGAATAAAGGATACGATATTACCTTGGATGCTTTGGCAATTTTAAATCGCAAGATGAAAGAGGCGGGGTCTAAAAAAACGGTGGTGATGTTTTTTGTAACGAAGCAGCCCTACCATTCGATCGATCCAGAAGTCTTGCACTCCCGTGCAGTTTTGGATGAGATTCGAGAAAATTGCTATGCAATTGAGAAAAAAGTGGGCGAACTTTTATTCAATGCCTCCGCTTCTTCCAGCGATTTACAAATGCCTGACTTAAATGCCTTTGTCGATGAATATTGGCGGATGCGCTTGCGGAGAACGGTGCAAACTTGGAAAACGAAGGCTCGGCCAAAAGTCGTGACGCACTTATTAAAACAAGAGGATGATATCATTCGGAATTTGCATCGGACGAATCTGTTGAATAATCCAGAGGATAAGGTCAAAGTTGTTTACCACCCAGATTTTATTGTTTCGACGAATCCGCTTTTTGGACTAGATTATGGCCAATTTGTACGGGGTTGCCACTTAGGTGTCTTCCCTAGTTATTACGAACCTTGGGGCTATACGCCTTTAGAATGTATGGCGCGCGGGGTGCCTACGGTGACGTCGGATCTTTCTGGTTTTGGCGATTATATGATGCAGATTATGCGCGATTACGAACAATGGGGCGTAAGCGTGGTGAATCGCAAGACGCAGACCTACCAAGAATCGGCGGAACAATTAGCGAATCTATTGTTCAAATTTGTGCAGCAAACGCAACGTGATCGCATCACGCAGCGTAACCGGGTGGAGAGTATCGCAGACACCTTCGACTGGTCGAACCTGCGTTCCTATTACGATACGGCGCACGAACTAGCAATCATCAAAAAGAAAAGGTAAAATTATACATGCTTCAGGGCCTCGCGTTTACTCAGCGGGGCTAAAGCATTGTTTGCCACAAATTCACGTACCCAATCCGGGTCTGTTCTAGCGTATTGGCGCAGTGCCCAGCCGATCGCTTTTTGAATAAAAAATTCCTTCGAAGAACTCAATGCCTGAATATTTTTGGCCAGCAAAACGACATCCGTTTTGTCCTTGTAGCTTAAAGAGAAAACGAGGCAAAATCGTTGCAACCAAAAATTTCCTGAATTCATCCAACGCTGAATCCACACGTCGCGCTCTGCGGGGAATTGTAAGAAATAGGGTCCTAGAATCTGTGGAGCTAAAAAATCGACCACATCCCACCAAGATTCATCCCCTACCCATTGTTCAAACAAAGCAGGTAAACGAGTATCCCAAGATTTCTTAGCCTGTTTCACATATTCCATAGCTACATACTGAAACTCACGTTCCGGCATGGCAAAAAGCTCCGATGAAATATCAAACCAATCCTGACTCGAACCGTGGAGTTTACACAGGTGTTTAAAAACCTCCTGACGCTCTGGCTTATTCACCCCTAGAAACGGGTATTTATCGCGCATATACTTGCGCATCTTAAAGGCATTGTCAGCATCTGCTAAATCACGCAGGGCTTCAGTTATTGCTTTAACGAAGGGCTTCATCGATTCGTAAAATAGATTTTACCCTGCATTCCTCCTTCTTCTATTGCCCACTTCGAGGCATCAAATGGCTTGTACCGAATGTCCACAAAATTGATCTCATAAAAATTCTTCCACACCACCCCTTGTTGATCCATCTTCCGGATTCGATTCGCGGAATTCGAAACCACCTCAATCTCGACTTGATTTTGCTCTTGTAAAAGTCCAGCTGGAATGGCGATTTGGAAAGGAAGCGACCAAATCATCCCGATGTCTTTGCCATTAATTCGAACTTTAGCCATATCGCGCAATTCTGCTAAATGAAGTAATTTTGCGTTCGCTATTTGATCTGCTGATAAGCCTATATCAAAGGTGTACCGGGCTGATGGCGCGTCGGCTTGGGTCGTGTCTATTAACGTATAATAGCTGAAATCAGGTAAGGAAACTGACTTTGAACCTACACGCACTTGCAGGTTCTTAGGTTCGATATCTGTTTTGATTTTAACGGCTGCCGGTACCGGCGCTGATGGAATTTTTGCAATTGGCTGAATGATGACGCTTTGGCCAGGTGCTAAGGAAAGCCATGCGTCAGATCCTTTTTTACCATAGCTTCTTGTATCTGTCAATGGATCCCAAATCTCGTAATTACCAGTCAACTTCTTTAAAGAAATCGCACCCTCCGAAAATTGAGATTGTAAATTAGTTACAAAATAAGCCGCGCCAGCCGGCGTCTTCTTCCGAATAAAAGAAAGTCCTTTACTTGCCATGGGTTCTACTGAAACGCCCAAACGAGCGAGTTGATCCGCCGGATCTGAAAGTACACGCATTAATAAGGCGCTTCGAGCATTCTCCCACCGTTCTTTGGCCTCCTTCGTCTGACTAAACGTATTCAAATGCAAAGGCAAATGCTCTAAAAAATACACTGGATAACCCTGTTTCACCCATTTCGCCAGGAGCTCTAAGGTCTCCACCGACATATAATGCGCCGCCGGAATTAACAAGACTTTGTAATTTCCACCGCTTCGCGTTTTAAATGTTTTCCCCGGCTGAATAACCATATCTGACAACAAATCATCCGAAATATAATCGACCGAAAATCCCTTGTCCTGTAATAATCCGGCCCATTTTCCGAATGACGTATTTATCAGCCATTCCCGACTATTCGCGTGCAATTCAAGCGTATGCAATTTTGTGGATCCATTATTTGCATGCCAAACATCTTCCATCGGAAAATACAAAAGCGCATCGCTATCTGTCCGATTCGCTTGCAACATCGTCTGCACATTTTCGATGTATTTATTCAACGCAGGCATTGCCTCCCAAAAATGGCTTTGGGGATTAAAGTTCGTGCTCGCATAAAACAGCCAGCCCGGCCAAGCGATTTCTGGTGGAGAATAGGTGACTCCATGAAAGAATACGTGATTCACCCCTCCCACAAAAACCTGATCTACCACCGGTTTTACTTGAGCGATAGACACCTTAAAATGATTCCCTAACCAAGTGGCCGTTTCAGCAGCAACTAATTTCTTTCCGGTCAGGTTAGCGGCAGAACTCGCTAATTTCAAGGCCCGAATATCTGGAATCCCAAAAGTCGTAGAATCATAGTCTGGATCCACGCGATACCCGGGTATGTCAAAGGGTTTAGAACCAAAGAACTCGGCCTCCGGAATATCCGCCGCTGCATAAATATCTAACAAATTCCCCGGTGAACCGTGGGCTTGATTGCGCGATGTGAAGCCCATCGAATTAACCCAATGATCAAATGGCAACACAAAATTACGCTGCAATAAGGTGAACATGGTGCGATGGTAATCCGCAAAAATTTGATTTTCCTCTTCTGATTCCGCCTTTTTCTTCGAGAGTACATCAAAATGCTTTCGCAGATCATAGCCGTTCAATCGCTGAAATGCGGGAAATAATTCAGGCGTATAATTAGAACCATAAGCCTCATAAGAATCATTGTAAATGGCACGCAGCGGGGAATGTGCTTTCTTTAAAAGAGGCACAAAATTATTACTGTATTTTGCAAAAGCCTTCATGTCGAAATGGTCGAGCACGAGCCCTTCTCCGCCAGGTGCGGCGCGTTTAACTTTTTGGCCGGTTAACCCTGTCGTGAATACACCATCGACAAATTGGTATTTTTTTGCTGCCTCCTTCTCTGTAATGGAAGGACCGCCTTGTGGCCAGCCCGTCCCCATGGTCATGTCGATGCCCAGCCCTAAACGCTTGGCTTCTTTTAGGGTATAAAAGAATTTAGCTTGCCAGTCGGGACTTAAATAATTTTGGAATAAGGCTTCTGCCCCTTTTGCCCCGTAGATGGGAACGATGTGAAGGCCGCCAAAACCTGCTTTTTTAAAATTCTCTAAATTATACGTTATTCCCTTTTCTGTTACCGCACTCCCCGGCCACCACCAATAAGCCCAGGGTTTAGCGGTAGAAAAAACAGCAGGATCATCGGATGACCCTGCTGTCGCTATCAATCTAGAGGTAAATAACAGAAGGAATAAAAAGAATCTTTTCATACCTCGAATTACGTATTTTTAAACAAAACGGCCTAACAAATTCTCCAAGTATTCTTGCTTACCAGAGATCTGCGCAGGCTCCCCTACTTCGACCGCAATTTTATATAAATCTTCTAATTTCAATTTTCCAGCGGTATAATCAGCTCCTTTACCGGAGTTGAAAGTAGCATAACGCTCCGCTTTCAAACGATCCATTTCACCATGTTTCGACATTTTCTCTGCGATCAATAAAGAACGAGCGATGGTATCCATTCCGCCGATATGCGAATAGAATAAATCAGCCATATCAGTCGAATTACGACGACGTTTCGCATCAAAGTTAATTCCACCACCAGCTAATCCACCTTGCTTTAAAATAATGGCCATTGCCTCCGCCCATTCGTAAATGTCCGTCGGGAACTGATCTGTATCCCAACCATTTTGGGTATCACCACGATTCGCATCAATCGACGCGAGCATTCCTGCATCAGACGCCACTTGGCACTCATGCGCAAACGTATGTCCAGCTAAAGTGGCATGATTAACTTCTAGGTTTAGGCCAAATTCCGACAATAAATCAAACTCGCGTAAGAAACCAATCACCGTAGCCGCATCATAATCGTACTGGTGCTTGGTAGGCTCACAAGGCTTAGGTTCGATGAAGAATTTACCTTTGAAACCATTACGACGTGCATATTCTACACAAGTATGTAACATGCGAGCGAAATTTTCGCGCTCTAATTTCATATTCGTATTCAACAAGCTCATATAACCTTCGCGACCTCCCCAGAACACATAACCGCCTCCTCCTAAAGTAATTGTCGCATCGATAGCGCCTTTTAATTGAGCACCTGCGTGAGCAACTACCTCAAAATTAGGATTCGTAGACGCACCGTTCATGTAGCGTTCGTTCGAGAACAAGTTGGCTGTTCCCCACAAAAGTTTCACACCGCTTTCGGCTTGTTTTTTGGCAAAAATATCCGTGATAAATTTCACCCGATCTCCAAATTCCTTCGGATCATTATGCCCATCAATCGCATCTACATCGTGGAAGCAATAATAAGGAGCTCCTATTTTAGTAATGAATTCAAATGCCGCATCTGCTTTATCAGCTGCACGCTGACGTGCATCACTAGCGACATTCCAAGGATAATGTTGCGTTCCAGGACCAAAAGGATCCGATCCGTCACCGCAAAAAGAATGCCAATAGGCAATCGCAAAGCGAAGGTGCTCCTTCATGCTTTTCCCAGCAACGATACGATTCTCGTCGTAATAACGAAACGCTAATGGATTGTCTGATTCTGCACCTTCAAATTTGATTTGACCGATGCCTTTGAAATATTCTTTTTGACCAATGATTACACTCATGATATAGTATGGTAACAGATTTTAATTTAAAACCCTCAAAACTACATAATCATCCCATCATATACAAATAAATTTTAGCACAGATTAGCACAGCTACGCTTTCAAACAAAAATCACTACTTTGCATAAAATATAACCTTTTCAACATGTTAAAAAATCTACTAAAGCTTTTTGCACTAACAATCATTTTGTTACCCGCGAAAGCACAAACCTCTTTTAACGCAAATAACCGATTCGAACAATTAGAATCGACTTTGCCTACCCCCAATTCGTATCGTACCGCGAGTGGATCACCCGGTAAGGACTATTGGCAACAACGCGCTGATTATGACATCAAGGTGGAACTAGATGACATCAATCGCAAGATCATCGGATCAGAAATAATTACTTATTATAATAATTCTCCAGATGATTTACCGTATTTATGGATTCAATTAGACCAAAATCTATTTGAAAAAAACGCCCCAGGTAAAACCACAAAAACGGGTGAAATTAAGAATGGAATTAGTGCGGGTGCCTTCCAAGAATTAACCGATCCGAAAGATTACGGTTATAAAATCACCGCAGTGAAGGATATCAAGGGCAATCCCTTACCTCATACGATCAACCAAACGATGATGCGTATTGACTTGCCTACCCCATTGAAATCTGGCGCTTCAATTAGCTTCGGAATTGATTGGAATTATTTGATTACAGCCTATTATGGCCGTTCTGGCTATGAAGTTCTTGGCAAGGAGAACATAGCGAATTATTTTATCGCACACTGGTTTCCACGTTTAGCTGTTTATAATGATGTATACGGCTGGCAGCACAAGCAATTTATGGGCCAGGGTGAATTCACGTTAAATTTTGGCAATTATAAAGTAGCTATCACAGCACCTAATGACATCGTTGTGGGTGCGGGTGGAGAATTATTAAACCCAAATCAGGTAATGACTGCGACGCAATTAAAGCGTTGGGAGCAAGCGAAAACGGCCACACGTCCAGTGGAAATTGTAACACAAGATGAAGCAATTAAAGCGGAGAAGAGTATTCCCACAGGAAAGAAGACTTGGGTTTATAAAGCAGATAATGTGCGTGATTTTGCTTTCACGGCGTCCCGTAAATTCATTTGGGATGCGATGCAGGTAGATGTTGAGGGCAAAAAAGTGTGGGCGATGTCATATTATTCGAAAGAGGGAAATCCACTTTGGGGTAAATATTCCACCATGGTGGTAGCACACACGCTTCGTTCGTATTCTAAAAGAACGGTGGCATATCCTTATCCAGTGGCTATTTCTTGTCATTCTACCGCAGGTGGTGGAATGGAATATCCGATGATTTCCTTTAATGGAGGTCGTCCAGAACCGGATGGAACCTATACGGAGAACGTGAAAAATGGGATGATTGGGGTAATTATTCACGAAGTGGGACACAACTTCTTCCCTATGATCATTAACTCAGATGAGCGTCAATGGTCTTGGATGGATGAGGGCTTGAACACTTTCTGCCAGTATTTAGCGGAGCAAGAGTGGGATCGCAACTTCCCGGCACGTCGCGGCGAACCGCAATCCATCGTTCCTTATATGCGTTTAGATTCGAAGAACCAGGTGCCTATTATGGCGAACTCGGAGAATATTATGGATTTTGGGAATAATGCCTATGCTAAACCAGCTACGGCTTTAAATATCCTGCGTGAAACGGTGATGGGCCGTGAATTATTCGATTATGCCTTCAAAGAATATGCGCGTCGCTGGGCTT
Source organism: Aquirufa sp. A-Brett2-W8 (assembly GCF_054558755.1). Taxonomy (NCBI): domain Bacteria; kingdom Pseudomonadati; phylum Bacteroidota; class Cytophagia; order Cytophagales; family Flectobacillaceae; genus Aquirufa; species Aquirufa sp. A-Brett2-W8. The sequence continues at coordinate 96,631 of NZ_JBPXKS010000009.1, read as the reverse complement.
TCAAACAACCCTATCCAGCTGACTTCTTCCGAACTTTAGAAGATGCGTCTGGTGTAGATTTAGATTGGTTCTGGAGAGGTTGGTTCTATGGAACAGAGCCGGTGAATCAGTCGATCGAGACGGTTGAATGGTTTGGAATAGATACACAAGATCCAGCGATTAAAAAGGCAGGGGACAAAGCGGTTGCTGAGGCTAAAGCAAAAACCATGTCGTCGATTCGTAACAAAACAGATATCAAACGTACGGTGGTAGAGGAGAATCCAGACTTAACGGATTTCTACAATACCTACGATCGTTTCGCACCTACGGAGGCGGACAAGAAGAAATACCAAGACTATATGGCGTCATTAAATGACGATGAAAAGAAATTGGTTTCAGAAGGTAAGAACTTCTATGTTTTGAACTTCAAGAACAAAGGCGGTTTACCCATGCCCGTTATCGTTCGCTTGAATTACGAAGATGGCACTGAAGAGGTGTTACGTTTCCCTGCGGAGGTTTGGCGCTTAAACGATGTAACGGCGAAGAAGATCATTCCTACTTCGAAGAAAGTAGTGAAATGGACATTAGATCCTTTCTTTGAAATTGCAGATATCGACACGGAAGACAATGCCTTCCCTCGCGAACCAGCACAACCTACGAAGGTTCAATTGTTTAAGATGCAAGGTCGTACCTACAGCGGAGGGCCTAACCCGATGCAAGATGCGAAGAACGCAAAAGAGAAATCTGGAGCGGTCACCGGTTCGAAAAACAACTAAGCAAGAGAAAGCCCCTAGAGATAGGGACTTTTTTTATACGAAAAATAATTTCAGGGAGGCAATAATAAGCACCAAAGCCAAAATCCATTTCACCTTCACATTCGAAGCAATCGCTGCTCCCCAACGTGCCCCTAAAAAACCGCCCACTAAGGAGGCCGCTAACCAATACATCATTTGAGACTGATCCATCGGAATCCAAGTTTTTAAACCGGCTAATCCGGAGACTGAGTTCACGAAAATAAACAAGGCAGAAACGGCCGCCGCTTCCTTCAAAGAAGCCCAACGAAACAATAATAACAGCGGACTTAAAATAATTCCACCCCCTATACCAATCATTCCCGAAAGAACACCGATCGCGCCTCCGGTTAAAACTCCAAGCCCTAGGTTTAGCCTACGCGGTTCCGACTCCTTCAACGTTACCACCATACGAATCACAGCTAAGAAAAGACAAGCCCCTAAAATCTGTTTATAAGTTGAATCAGTCAAAGGAATACTTGCACCCAAAAAAGCTGCCGGAATGGAGCCGAGCGCGAAGGGCCAAAATAGGTTCCATTTGAAATACCCTTGGCGATAAAAGGCAATGAAAGACATCAATGAAACTCCTAGATTTAACAAAAGTGCCGTTTGTTTCATCAACGGAGGAGCAATCGCAAATATCGCCATTATAGCTAGATAGCCGCTCGCTCCACCGTGACCCACAGAGGCATACAAAAAGGCCATAATAGCTAATAACAGGATTAATTCCACGCTATTTTCGTAAGGCTAATTGGAAATAAATAAACATCTTTTCCCAGTCGGCTACTCGAATGCGTTCTTCTTTGATTCGAGAGGCTGGTAAAGATTTAATCTTTTCGAAAAGGCGAATGTAGTACTCATAGGCTAGCAAACAGCCTTTCCTAGCTACTTGAGGTAAGTTATGAATCCCGCGTAAACCCGCATCAAAGTCCAATTGAATGTCGGCTTCGATTTCTCTTTTTTCGGCATCTGTAAACGTATTGAAATCAATCCCAGGAAAATATACCCTTCCGCGTTCATCGTAATCAGAACGAATGTCGCGCAGGAAATTGATTTTTTGGAAAGCAGATCCTAAGGCGCAAGCATCTTCTTTTAAAGATTCATATTCGGCCTTATTTCCCTTACAAAAGACGCGCAAACACATCAAGCCCACCACTTCAGCAGAACCATAAATGTATTCTTTGTATTGTTCTGGATTATAATCCCGCTTCGTTAAATCAAGTTCCATCGAATACAAGAAGGCATCGATTAGTTCTCGCTCCATGTGGAATTTATTAACCGCCCACTGAAAGGAATGCAAGATGGGATTTAGGCTAATTTTCTCTTCGATCGCCCGATAGGTATCTTCTCTAAAACGCTGTAATAAGGCCGCTTTATCTTGGTCATGAAAGGTATCCACGATTTCGTCTGCCAAACGCACAAAACCATAAATCGCATAAATGGCGTCATGCACTTTTTCGTCCAAGGTGCGAATGCCTAAGGAGAAGGACGTAGAATAAGCCTTCGTCAACAGCTTGCTAGATGCCAGGGAAACTTGTAAGTATAAATCCATATTATCCATTTAATTCTTTGTCCACTTCGGTCGCTACCACAATTCCTGATATCAAGGATGGAGGAACTCCGGGTCCTGGAACCGTTAATTGCCCCGTATAGTACAGGTTATTTAGGTGTTTATTTTTCAAAGTCGGTTTCAAAATGGCTGTCTGCATCAGCGTATTGGCTAATCCATAGGCATTGCCTTTATAGGCATGGTAATCAGATTTGAAATCACGGTGTGCATAGGAACGTTTATAAACAATGGAATCGCGAATCGAAACACCACAATGCGCTTCTAATCGGTCCATCAATTGCTCGAAATAAATTTCCCGAACCTCCTCCGTATCCTCCAAATCTGGAGCCACCGGAATCAATAAAAATAAATTTTCGCTACCTGCTGGCGCCACGGATGAATCAGTCACAGACGGCGCTGAGGCATAAAACAAGGGGTCCGATGGCCATGCTGGATCGGTATAAATTTCGTGCGAATGAACCGTAAAATCACGGTCAAAAAACAGGTTATGATGCTTTAAATTAGGTAAACGCTTCGAGATGCCTAGATAAAACAGCAGAGAGGATGGCGCCATCACCCGCTTATCCCAATAGGCTTCGTCGTAGTTTCGCAATCCGTCCCCTAGCAGTTCTTCTACATGATGGTAATCTGCGCCTGCCACAAAAGCATCCGCTTCTAACAAACCTTGAGCCGTTTTAACTCCGACTACTTTACCATTCTTTATTTCAAACCCTTCCACCTCCGCATTATACTGAATTTTTACTCCTTTTTCCTCTGCGAGCGCTACCATTCCTTTGACGATATGGTGCATCCCTCCCATTGGATACCAGGTGCCTAATTTGATTTCCGCATAATTCATCAACGAATACATCGCGGGCGTATTTTGTGAAATTGCCCCTAAAAATAGAATGGGGAATTCCATTAATTTTAACAAGGTAGGCGAAGTGAAAAACTTGCGTATATGCGTATAGAAAGAGGAAAATACATCTATTCGAATCGCATCGACGAGTAATTTCAAACTTAAGAATTCCGTAATTTTTCGGGATGGTTTCCAAACAAACTCTTGAATCCCCACTTTGTATTTATAGGCAGCTTGCTCCATAAAGGCATCTAAAGACGCTCCCGCGCCGGCCTCATAGGATTCGAATAATTTCTTTAAATCCTGGTAATTAGCAGGCAAATCAATTTTTTCGGTATCGGACAGAATAACTGAATAGGATGGATCTAAGCGAATTAGCTCATAATAATCCGACGGCTTCTTTCCATAACGCCCAAAGTAGTTCTCGAAAATATCTGGCATCCAATACCAGGATGGCCCCATATCGAAAGTAAAACCATCCGACTGAAAAACGCGAGCTCTTCCTCCAGCATGATCATTCTTTTCCAAAATCTGAACTTGATAGCCTTTAGATGCTAACTCGGTGGCCGCTGAAAGACCCGAAAATCCTGCCCCTATGACGATTACTTTCTTCATAATATCTTCAAAATTTAACAAATATACCAATCTTTCTTGAGGGCAAATGACTAAAAAGAAAAAGCCAGATAAAATCCGGCTTTTTACTGTTCTGTTAACCAAAAAACTAATCAAAACCTATTAAAAAACTTTAGGCATACATGTGTAAATATGATTTCAAATCACGTCTTGCCATAAAAATTCTATTTTTCACCGTCCCAATAGGAAGGTCTAATTCCTCTGCTATCTCATGGTATTTAAACCCTTCAAAATACATCATAAATGGAACTCGGTAGGAATGATCTATTTTAGCAAGTGCAGATTGAATATCTTGATTGACGAAGGAGTTAATAGCTTCATTTTGTTGCAAGGACTCCATCGAATTAATGTAATGCAGATTATCTGTTGTGTCGATAAACGTATTACGACGTACCATTCTTTGGTATTGCGTAATAAACGTATTCTTCATGATCGTAAACAACCAAGCTTTCAGGTTTGTCCCGTCTTGGTATTTTTCGCGATTCGTAAACGCTTTTACTAAAGTGTCCTGAACTAAATCATTTGCATCATCTCCGTCTTTAGTCAAACGCATTGCGAAAGGGCGCAAAAACTTCGAAAATGTACCAATCTGATAAGTAAACTCTAAAGCTGTCATGTGTATGATCTGTTATTGTTTAACAAAATTATAAAAAGATTAAACAAAACAAATTATTTGTTTAAAAAATTTATAAAAAAGTTAAACAAAATTTAATAGCCATAATAAGCTCTTTCATCTACCAGGTAGATGCGTTAATCTTTTACCTGTCTAATAATTGGATAAAAAGGGCTGGTAGGCGTATATTTACACTCTTATATCCTTATGAAATACCTGTTCATTCTTCTCGCTTTACTTTCTTTCGCTGGCTTCGGGCAAACAAATTGCCATTGCACTTTGAAAGGCATCGTAGCTTCTAAGGAGAACAAGGAAAAAGTCCCAGGTGCTTATGTATACATTAAAGGCACAAATAAGGCGACTATAACGGATGCAAATGGATTATTCCTCATAAAGGACTTGTGCCCCGGAAAGTATATCCTAGTCTGCCAAATGGCGAGTTTTGATCCCATCGAAACGACTATTAATTTAACAGATGAGCACGAAGAAGACTTTATTTTGAGTTCGCATGAGGAACATTTACAAGAAGTTTTTGTGCAGGGAAGAAAACAAGAAATTACGTCGCAATTAAAGTCACAATTAAGCGCAGAGGAAAGATCCCAGAAAGATGGTTTATCATTAGGCGAAATGCTTAAAGGCCTCACCGGAATCCAAAGCCTTCAAACCGGAAGCACTGTTTCTAAGCCAGTTATTCATGGTTTGCATTCCAGTCGTGTCATTATTTTGAATCAAGGAGTAAGACAAGAAGGCCAAAACTGGGGAAGCGAACACGCCCCCGAAGTCGATCCTTTTGTCTCTAAAAACATTCAAGTGATTAAAGGTCCGGGCGGACTTCGCTATGGTGGCGATGCCATCGGCGGAATCGTCATGCTAGAGCCGAATGCCTTACCCGATACAGCTGCCTTACACGGATCCGTTCAAAGCATTTACTTCAGCAATGGTCGGCAGGGAGTTTTATCTGGACTTTTGGAAGGGGGAATTTCGAAATATGAAGGATGGGGGTGGCGGATTCAAGGAACATTGAAGGACGGGGGAAATATTCAGAGCGCCGACTATTATCTGAGTAATACAGGGGTTAAAGAAGAAAATTTCTCTGGGGCGATGGGTTACAAATCAGACCGCTTAGGTGCAGAATTTTTTTATAGCCGATTCCATTCATTAATTGGAATTTATGAAGGCTCTCACATTGGAAATATATCGGATTTAGAGCGATCAATTGCGAGAAATAGGCCATTAGACGTATTTACTCCAGATGAATTTATTCGCAAAATTGAGCGGCCAAACCAGGATGTTTGGCATGATTTGGCCAAAATAAAAGGCTTCTATCACCTACCCACGGATGCAATCCTTCGGGCGACAGTGGCGTGGCAATCGGATGAGCGCTGGGAACTAGATGTGCTTCGGGCGGGAAAAAACATTAATACACTCCGTTTTAATTTAGATACTTACAGCGGCGAATGGCTATATGACGAGTCCAGCACGAATAAAAAGTGGAAGGGGCAATTTGGAATGACCTTCCTTAACCAAGGAAATATCACGTCCGGAAATAAAGTTCAAAACCCGACTTTGACGACCAGTTTACTGCCTAATTATTCCCTCAAGAATACGGGAATATTTGCCATTGAACGAAGAGCAACTGAAAAGTGGGAACTGGATTTAGGGCTACGTTATGATAAAAAAGATATTGAAACCCATCGTCCTAAGGCCAATTTCTCCCCTACCATTATGCGAAATCATCAAATTTTCCACGGATTGTCTGGAAGTTTAGGATTTACCTACCATTGGAATTTTTTCACAGAATCTCAATTTACTCTTTCTCGTGCCTTTAGAGCACCAGGCGCAAATGAATTATTCTCGAATGGCGTTCACCATGGGGCCGGCGCTTTCGAGATAGGGGACCCTAATTTAAAAGGGGAATCGGCTGTAAACCTAAGTTTCAGTACGACGTATAAGCCAGAGCGTTGGGACATCGAATTAGGTCTGTATTCAAACCAAATACACAATTTTATCTATTTACGACCTGAGGTAATGAATGGAAATGCCGTTTATGCCACTACGGTTAGAGGGGTCTTCCCTATTTTCAGTTACCAACAAGTAGATGCGCGATTCCAAGGAATAGATTTTCAAGCCAGCTATCTACTTAGCCAACGATTATCTATTCAACAGAAGACGAGCCTAGTCAGGGCGTTTGACACAGAAAACGACCAATACCTAGTGGGTATTCCTTCGGATCGTTTTGATTACATCCTTCGCTATGCCTTTAAGAAAAACAATCACTACGTGAGTGGAGGAATTACCCAAGTTTCTACACAAACAAGGGTAGAAGACCGATCCGATTATTCAGCTCCCCCAGAAGGCTATTTTTTAGTGAATTTGAATTGGGGAATGAGCATTCGATCTTTCGATCTAAACCTCCGCGTTTCGAATGCGCTGAATGCTGCTTATCGAGACTACCTAAACCGTTTCCGTTATTATGCGGATGATCAGGGTAGAAATATCAGCTTGAAAGTCTTGTATAATTTCTAGCTTTTTAGCGACGAAGCCAGGACTCTGGGTTTTGGCGTACCGTATTTTTCCAAACCTGGAAGTTTATCTCTGCCGTCCCATCCTCATCTGAAGCCACTGAACCAATTCGTTGACCGGTTCTTACACGCGTCCCCACACTCACTGAAACATTCGCTAGTTTACTGTAAACCGTGAAATAATCCCCATGTTGAATCGCTACCACCATATTAATACCCGGAATATTCACCACCGATTGAACCACCCCATCGTATACCGAGTGAACCGGCGAACCTGGCGAAGTTTGAATATCAATTCCATTATTATTAATCATCACTCCTTTCAGCAAAGGGTGTTTGTGTACACCAAAGTGATCTGAAATAAATCCAGATGGCACCGGGAAAGGCATGCGTCCGCGCAAGGCCGCGAATGAACTCGCTAATTTTGCCTCATCCGCATTCATATAATAAGTATTGCTTTCTATCTTCTTTTCTTCGACTGGAGCAGGCGATGGCTCTATTTTCGTTTTCTTCGTCTCTACTAGAGCCTGCTTCTTCTCCTCCTTAGGCGTTTCTTTATCCGCTAATATCTTCGTTGTCTCCCCTCTTTTCAATTCAGGCAGTGCTGGCTTCGCCACTTCTACTTTCTTTACTTGGCGCGCTAAACGTAATTTACGTTCCCGGTCAATACTTTTTTGAATTTCTCGCTGAACAATTCCAGCAATCAAATTATCTAATTTACGAACCGCTAATTTTTTACGTTCTAATTCTATTTTCAGCTTTTTTTCTTGTTGGGTCAAAACCGTAACCACTTTATCCTCTTTCGTTTTTAATACCTCTAATTTCTTCTTCTCCCCCTCCTTTTCAACCAATACTTTTTTCTCTTCTTTTTTCTTGTAAACGACTTTTTGCTCCTGAGTCATTAAATCTTGACGCGTCTTAAAGATTAAGTCAGCCTGCTTTTTACGGTTTGAAGAATAGTGGCGGAGGTAATCAAAGCGCCTAACAAACTCGCCTAAATCCTTCGACAATAACAAGAAACTCATCTTATTATACACCGTGGAGGATTTCTGAGCCTCATAAATCATTAAGGCATATTCTCTCTTTAAACGAACTAATTTCGCTTTCAACATATCTCCTTCTTCGCGTAATTTTTGGGCTTCTTCTGCTAATATTTGTTGATTTTGCTCCAGTACAGTGATCTGCTTTTTTTGCACTCCGATTTGCTCCTTTAAGACGTTCAGCTTCCCAATGGAGGCTTTTTTCTTCTTGGACGTACGAGATATGATCGAATTAAGCTCTTTGATTTTAGATAAATTATCCTTTTTCTGCTGCTCTAAAGCTGCTTTCTTATCCGTCTGAGCGAAAGAATGGAACGTAAATAATAGACCTAGGATAAAAACGAAATATTTCAATAGTTTAATTCTTTAAAAGTTTAGCAGGCACTTTAAATGGAAATTCCAAAGGAGTTTCTAATAGCTCTACTTTGGAATATTTGATTGTAATCAACGTCTGATTAAATTGATTCTCTTTATTTTTTACGTCTAATGTAATCGAACTAGAAAGAGGAAAAATGGCCGAATTCAACGTCGCAAAATCCTGGTAGTCTAGCGTTAATTTGTTCGACGAAGGCAAATCACTCACTGATATTTTTTTCAATTTCCGATTAGGCCCCACCCAATTATTTACTTCCACATGACCCTCCTGCTGTTTTACTAAGAAGTTCTCATCTTCCCTTACGACCCGTCTCGTATTATTTTTCTTGTACGGCTGATTGCCTACAATCATGTTTTGGACCAAATCATAGTTAACCTTAAAACCTAAACTCGTACTTAAACTATCATAGGTTAAATTCGTGTATTCGTTATTAATCTTATGGTAAAATTGTATCCGATCTTTCGTAAATAAAACGGCAGCTGCCGAAATCATAGAAACAGAAATATTCGCCCAAATAATGCTATCCTTCTTCATTCGGATATCTACGATATAGGTGTCTGCATTATCTTTTGTCTTCCAAACCACCTTCGATTTAGCCTTCAAGTAAGTGAAATTTAAATCGTCCGAGGTAGCTTGTTGATCAACAATTTCCACGGGTTTAACTGTGGCCACGGGCGTAGAATCAATGCGAATGGTATCTAATTTAGGTTCTTGAATAGTCGTGACTGTCGCCTTAGGCGCACAGGCACCTAACAGAAACAAGAAAACAAGACTAAAAAAAATCCGCATATGGAAGTATTTTAATTTCAAAAATAGCTCAATTTTCGGGAATTTGACGCATTTGAATCTTTTTATCTACTGATTCACGCTTGGGATCTAGTCGTAGAGCTTCCTTCCACGCCTCCACGGCTTTATCGACCTGTCGTAAACGAAATAGCACATCACCATAATGTTCCCACAAAGTGGCTGATACATTTTCCCGATCTTTCAGCGCTGTCTCCATCGCCACTCGAGCCTCCGCATAGCGCTTTAATTCGAACAAGACCCAAGCGCGTGTATCTAAATAGGTTCCATTTCGGGGGTGATCTACTACTAAACGCGCAGAAAGCGAATCGGCTAAAGCCAGTTTCTCCTTTCTAATCGATAAAAAATAACTGTAATTATTTAGGACGTGATCATCCTTCGGATTTGTCGCTAACGCTTTTTCGAAGGCCTCATCAGACGCAGCATTATTTCCTAGCGCCTGGTAGGCATCCCCTAAGATGGGATAAACCCAGGGAGCCATTCGAGGATAATTATCGAGGGCTTCCAAAGCATGAGCTACCACTTGCTCTTTTCGATTTAATTCCCAATCTAGTTGGATGATGCGCACCCAAAGTTCCTCTTGAACGGGGCCTAAATCGGCCGCTTGCAGATAGAATTTGTTTTTATCAGCTAGTTCTTTAGCCTCATCGCCTTTAGACAAATACACAAATTGCTTCACCCGAATCATGTCGGGTTCATTATCGAAATGGTGGTCGTCGTAAGCTAAGAGCTTCTCGAAACAGTCTAAGGCTTTCTTATATTCCTTGTTCGCTAACAATAAGTCTCCGTAGAGTAGCCCATAATCGAAGGAATAGGGCGATAATAGATTTGCCTTTTCGGCATTTGATCGGGCTGAGGTGAGTTGTTTATCGGCGAGGTAGCTTTTGGCCAAATAATAAAAGACCGCCGGCTCCTGAGTTTGCACTTTAGCGAGTTTCTCGAAAACAAGAATCGCCTCGCCAAAATCCTCCCTCATATAGGCGCGCATCCCGTCCACCATCAATGATTCGGAGGACGATTCGGACTGCGCCTCTTTTTGCGCTGACACCTGCGCTGACACCTGCAAAAACCCACAAAGCAATAAGATCAAGCAAGTGAGTTTCCGCATATTGTTAGGCTACCGTGACATTCACGAACAAGTTAGACTCCTCAAAAGTAATTTCAGTCGATGCTGAATCCACCCATTCCAAACTCAAGGCCTGCACTTCTTGTGAAATATAGGTTTTAAATTCATTCAAGCTAGCCGTCCATTCCTCTTCCGAACGTTGTACTTGGATATTTATTTTGTCCGTCACATCGAATCCAGAATCTTTACGCAAGTTTTGGATACGATTCACGAATTCACGTGCGTTCCCCTCCCGAATTAATTCGGGAGTCAACGTATTATCTAAGGCAATCGTCAAACCACCCTCACTCGCCGTCAAATAACCCGGCATATCTTCTGTCAAGATTTCAATGTCCCCTAAGGCGATCTCAAAACCTTGAATTTTTGAAGACCCCGTAGACTCAATGGTAGCTAATTCTGAAGCAGACATTCCCGTGATCGCCTCCGCCACCACTTTCATATCTTTCCCAAACTTCGGCCCTAAAGCCTTGAAGTTAGGCTTCACTTTCTTGTTCAATACGCCAGACGCATCGTTCAAATAATTAACCTCCTTCACGTTGACCTCTGATTTGATCAGATCTTCTACCCGACGGATTTGGTCTCTCACCGACTCTTGCAATACCGGCACTAATACTTGCGCTAATGGCTGACGTACTTTTATGCGGTGTACCTTGCGAATCGAGTGAACTAGCGAACAAATGCCTTGTGCTAATTCCATCGAGGTTTCTAGTGCTGGGTTTTGTAGACTTGGATTCACTTTCGCAAAATGCGTTAAGTGAACCGATTCTTTGTCCGTCAAATTCTTAAATAGCCACTCGCCATAGAACGGCGCGATAGGCGACATTAATTGCGCCACCGTTTCTAAACAGTGGTATAAAGTCTCGTAAGCCGCTTGTTTATCTGCGTTTATCTCCTGATTAGCCGTTTCCGGATTCCAGAAGCGACGACGTGACAAACGAACATACCAGTTAGATAAATGATCGCAAACGAAATCTTGGATGGCACGACCTGCCTTTGTCGGCTCATAAGTCTCAAATGCCTCATCGACTTCAGCGATCAAATTCATTAATTTAGATAGAATCCAACGATCTAATTCCGTCAAATCCTCCTCTTTAATGCCCTTAGAAACGAATTCATCAAGATTCGCATATAAAGCGAAGAAATTATAGGTATTCGTTAATGTGCCAAAAAACTTGTTGCGCACCTCCGTAATCCCGGCTAAATCAAATTTCAAATTATCCCAAGGTTGCGCGTTGGTGATCATGTACCAGCGTGTTGGATCAGCACCATAGGTAGCGAGTGTGGAGAATGGGTCGATGGCGTTGCCTAGGCGTTTGGACATCTTATTTCCGTTTTTGTCCAAAACCAATCCCGTCGATACTACGTTTTTAAACGCTACCGAGTCTTCCAGCATACTCGAAATCGCGTTCAAAGTAAAGAACCAGCCACGCGTTTGATCCACCCCTTCCGAGATGAAATCCGCCGGATAACTCTGCTTAAATATGTCTTGATTTTCGAATGGATAGTGCCACTGCGCGAAAGGCATCGCACCTGAATCAAACCAAACATCGATCAAATCCAATTCCCTTGTCAACACATTTCCAGTGGCAGAAAGCAAGAACACCTCATCCACAAACGGACGGTGTAAATCGGCCTCTCCAGCCGCTAAAGCCTTTAAAAATGCCGCATTACCAGCTGTCTGTACCGCTGATAAAGCCCCTGAAGCCTGCGCCTTTTCAATCTCCGATTTCAGTTGCTCTAAAGAACCGATGCAGATTTCCTCTGAACCATCTTCGGTCCGCCAAATAGGCAAAGGTGTTCCCCAATAACGAGAACGAGACAAATTCCAGTCCACTAAATTTTCTAACCAATTACCGAAACGACCCGTTCCAGTCGACTCCGGTTTCCACTGAATCGTCTTATTTAAGGCGATTAATTTATCTTTTACCGCCGTCGTCTTGATAAACCAAGAATCCAATGGATAATACAAAACCGGCTTATCCGTTCTCCAGCAATGTGGATAGGAGTGATCAAATTTCTGTACATTAAACGCCTTATTCTCCGTCTTTAATTGAATCGCAATACGCTCGTCCACGGATAAATATTTGTCGCGGCCTTGCTTCACGCGCTCCGTCTCTTTCTCCTCGTCTGTTAAGTAGGCTTCTTTTACGGGTTCCAAAGCGTAGTCCGTCACCTGAGCCACAAAGCGGCCTTGGCGATTCACTAATGGCACCTCTTTTCCATTTTCATCTTGAATTAAAAGCGCTGGAATGCCGTTTTGAGCGGCTACTCTAAAGTCGTCTGCACCGAATGTAGGCGCGGTGTGCACCATTCCCGTTCCGTCTTCCGTCGTCACAAAGTCCCCTAAAATCACGCGGAAAGCAGGAGCCGATGGCTGCACATAGGGCATTAATTGCTCGTATTCCACTCCCTCTATATCCGAACCTTTGCAGGTGGCAACGATCTGGTAAGGTATCGCTTGAGGTTTTTTCTCTGCCGCTTCATAAGCCGCAAAATCGCCGTTTTCGGCGGCTGCTTGGAAGTAGTTTTTGATTAAGTCTTTGGCCAATACCACATGAACCGGAACAAACGTATACGGATTAAAGGTCTTAACGAGTACGTAGGAAATATTCTTTCCTGCCGTTAAAGCGGTATTCGATGGTAAAGTCCATGGCGTGGTCGTCCAAGCTAATAAATAGACCGAAGCGTCACCAGAAGCCTTAAATAAGAACTGCGATTTCGCATTATTGATTGCCTTAAATTGCGCCGTCAAAGACGTATCCTTCACATCGCGGTAGCAACCCGGCTGATTTAATTCGTGGGACGAAAGACCCGTTCCCGCCGCTGGCGAATAGGGTTGAATCGTATAGCCTTTGTATAATAAACCTTGATCGTATAAACGCTTTAATATATGCCAAACACTCTCAATATAGTTCGCCTGATAAGTCACATAGGGGTTTTCTAAATCCACCCAGTAACCCATTTTCTCCGTCAAATCATTCCACTGATCCGTGAACTTCATCACCGTTTCGCGGCATTTTTTATTGTATTCTTCGACCGAAATCGTCTTACCAATATCTTCTTTCGTAATGCCTAATTCCTTCTCTACTTGCAATTCAACGGGTAATCCGTGTGTATCCCAGCCCCCTTTACGTTTAACCTGCTTACCTTTTAAGGTTTGATACCGGCAAAAAATATCCTTAATCGCCCGCGCCATCACGTGGTGAATTCCTGGCGTTCCGTTCGCAGAAGGAGGTCCTTCAAAAAACGTAAACGTCGGCTGTCCCTCTCTAGTCGAGATGGATTTTTCAAAGATGTTATTCGCGTTCCAGAAATCTAGAATTTCATCTGCCAAAGCGGCGTAATCTAAATTTTTGTATTCCTTAAAGCTCACAGACGTGCGGGGTTAAATTAAAATAATCGGCAAAATTGAGGCAAAAATACAAAATTATACCGAACATCTCACGTGATGATTTGTATTCTGAAAGCAATTACCTAGGTTTGAATATGAAGAAGGCTGAGATTCGAAAAATAGTGGCGGCGCAACGGGTGCAATTGAGCGAAGACGAATTTGCTCTGTGCGAGAACGCCATCCTTTCTTATTTACCTCCCTTACTTAGTGCCGAGTCAATCGTTGCGAGTTTCAAAGCCATTCCTCACCGCAAAGAAATCAGTTTAGATCAGCTTTCCGGGACTTTTGCTTTTCCACGGGTAATTTCAACGGGTGGATCAATGGAAATGGTTTTGGCCTCGGAGTTCGCTATATCTGAATGGAGCATTCCAGAGCCCGTCGGTGGAATGATCATGGAACCAGCTTCATTCGATGTCATTTTAGTACCTCTTGTAGCCTTTGACAAAAATGGGCATCGCGTAGGTTACGGAAAAGGCTTTTATGATCGGTATTTAGCTTTATGCAGACCCGATTGTTTGAAAATAGGCATCAGCCTATTCGAGCCAGTAGAATTGATCGAGGACGTCGAAAGCCACGATATTCCACTAGATTTAGCCATTTGCCCCTCGCAGGTATACGATTTTCGTTGATTTTCCTTTCGATTCCATGATTTAAGCCCTAATTTTGCTGTCCAAAATCCCCGCTTTAAGTGAAAATCAGGATCATACTTTTCTTTTTGTTTGCATTCAGCTATTGCGCTTCTGCTCAAGAAAAAAAATTAATTCCGATTAAAGACATGCAGGGAGGATGGAGTAGAAAATTTATTTATGACAGGCAGATCATTGATCATCCTTTGGCCCTACAAATACCCTTAATGGAAGCCAGAGACCCAGAAATTAGTGTCGAATTCTTGAAATTCAAACGTCAACGAAAACTTTCTAACTGGTTAGCCGGCTTCTCTACGGTATTCGCTTTTTCTACCTATTTGAGTAAAGGAAGCATATCGGATGGCTTTTACTGGTCAGCGGTGGGAGGAGTTGCCATAGCAAACGTCTACATCGGAACTGTTAGTAATAAACATTTTAACAAGGCATTAAAACGATATAACGAATTAACAAAGGCCCAAATGGGCATTAAATTAGGTTCCACAGGGTCTGTGGGAATTGGAATTACCTATCCTTTATAAAATAAATAGAATGAAAGTTGCAGTTGTAGGCGCCACTGGGCTAGTAGGCGGAGAAATTTTAAAAGTATTAGCGGAAAGAAATTTCCCTGTCACCGAGTTGATCCCGGTCGCATCCGAGCGTTCCATTGGTAAAAAGATCCATTTCAAAGGCCAAGACTTCACGGTGGTGGGTTATGAAACTGCGATTTCCATGAAACCAAACGTAGCCATTTTCTCTGCAGGCGGAAGCAGCTCACTAGAAATGGCTCCTAAATTTGCCGCAGCTGGCATCACGGTAGTAGACAATTCATCTGCTTGGCGTATGGATGAAACAAAAAAATTAGTCGTTCCAGAAATCAACGCGAGCACCTTAACTGCGGAAGATAAAATCATTGCAAACCCGAATTGCTCGACCATCCAAATGGTAGTCGTGTTAAATCCTTTGCACAAAAAATACAAAATCAAGCGTGTAGTCGTTTCAACTTACCAATCCGTAACTGGAACGGGTAAGGCGGCAGTGGATCAATTATTTGATGAACGCGCTGGAAAAACGGATTATGCGATGGTGTATCCACACAAAATCGACTTAAACGTTTTGCCTCACATCGATGTATTCCTGGATAATGGCTACACGAAAGAGGAGATGAAGATGATTTTAGAGACGAACAAGATCATGATGGACGATTCTATCGCCGTTACTGCGACGACAGTTCGTATTCCTACGATCGGCGGTCACTCGGAGGCAGTCAATATCGAGTTCGAGAATGATTTTGATCTGGCTGAGGTGCGTGCGATTTTGGAAAAAGAAGAGGGAATTATCGTTCAAGATGATCCGAAAAACTTCCTGTATCCGATGCCGATTACGGCGCACGGGAAAGATGAGGTTTTTGTCGGTCGTATTCGTCGTGATGAATCCCAAAAGAATACTTTGAATCTGTGGATCGTTGCAGACAACTTACGTAAAGGTGCAGCAACGAATGCCGTTCAAATCGTAGAATACCTAGCAGCTCACCACCTGATCTAATGACCAGACTCAGCGTCAATATCAATAAAATTGCCACTTTGCGTAACTCGCGGGGTGGAAATAACCCGGATCTGATCCAGGTGGCTTTGGATTGTGAACGTTTTGGTGCACAAGGAATTACGGTTCACCCACGACCAGATGAGCGTCACATTCGCTACAGGGACGTGTACACGTTGAAAGAGAAGGTGACAACTGAGTTTAACATCGAAGGAAATCCGTTGGAAGCCTCTTTTGTGGAATTGGTTTTGGCGGTAAAACCGGAGCAGGTGACCTTAGTACCTGATGTATTAGGCCAAATCACCTCCAACCACGGCTGGGACACCATCAAACACCAAGAATTATTGAAGCGCTTAATTGCTACCTTTAAGGAAGCTGGTATTCGTACCTCCATATTCGTAGACCCTGTCCTCGAAATGGTCGAAGCGGCTGCCACCACAGGGACAGATCGCATTGAATTATATACGGAATCCTACGCAATAGAATTCCCAATAAACCCGACTCAAGCCGTAGCTCCTTACCGAAAAGCGGCTTTCAGAGCACAGCAAATCGGCCTAGGCATTAACGCCGGCCACGATTTAAGCCTGGAGAATTTAGCGTACTTCGCAGCGAATGTAAATCCATTAGATGAAGTTTCCATAGGACACGCTCTCATTTGCGATGCCCTGTATTACGGTTTAGAGAATACCATTCAACTCTACCGCAGGCAATTGAAATAAAAAAAAGGCTTCGTTTTCACGAAGCCCTTTTTTATGATTGTTAGTCGGTTTTTGGAACCAATTACTCTACCGTACCATTAAGCACTACCGCGCCACCAGCTACTGATAATTTAATCGTTTGCACTTTTCCAGCTGCACGACCGAATGTAATTTCAGCCTCATATCCTTGAATAGTAGTTGCAAATGTATCTGGAGTAGAAGCCGGCGTTAAAACCGCTCCCTCTGACGGGTTCGTATCTGAAGACATTAAAAGCTTACCGTCTTTCGAGGTAACTGTCATCTTTTTTACATACTCATTGTCTGCCATTTTAAATGTTGCAGCATATTCTGACACGCCTGCTGCTGCTACTGCTGCACCTGCTTTCACGCCTTCCAAAGTTTGACCTTGTGCTTCAATTTTTAATTTAGTCACTGCGCCAGCTACACGTGTGAATGAAATTTCTCCACCCATTCCACCTAGAACAAAAGCATCTGCTTTCGTACCAGCGGTTAATTCTGTATCAGGAAATCCTTCAGCAGTCATAATTAATTTACCGTCCTTATCTGATAGCTTTAAAACTTTCACATAAGGATTTTCGCTCATCGTATATTCACCCACATAGTCAGCGGCTTTTTGAGCATTAGAAATAAAGGCCAAACAAGTCAGGGCCAATGCTGACACAATAGAACGTAAGTTTTTCATTTTTTTAATTTTGAGTTTAGGAATCCAAAATTAAGAATTAAAATGAGCTTCCAAATTTTGTGACAATTTTTTATTCAAAAATTAATATGGTTTTGTTTTTAAAAAGATTTTTCTAATTTGCGAGAGAAAAACAATTCAATTCGCCCAAATAGACCCTATTGCATGAGATAAACCTCTACGTTAACCATTTTACTTTTTTATGAGCAAAATACCCGTTAACGATGCAGCGCTAATTTCCGCATACATCCAAGGTGATTCTAAAGCGTTCGAGACGCTACTGAATCGTAGTAAATCTAAAGTTTATACAACTATTTATCTGATTGTAAAGGACCGCTACATTGCGGAAGACCTTTTACAGGAGACTTATATAAAAGCGGTAGATGTCATCACAAATGGCAAATACAACGAAGAAGGAAAATTCCTGCCTTGGATCGTGCGCATAGCCCACAATATGGCCATCGATCACTTCCGTAAAGAGAAGCGTTATCCTAAAATTGTGTTGGATGATGGCTCCCCACTTTGGAATAGTTTTCAATTTTCTGAAGAAAGTTCAGAGGATAAACAATTAAAAGAAGATATGATCGTTAATATCAAGGACTTGATAAAAAAACTTCCTGATGAGCAGCGCGAAGTACTCGTTATGCGCCATTACGAAGAATTAAGCTTCCAAGAAATTGCTGATTTAACCCAAGTAAGTATTAATACCGCACTAGGCCGCATGCGTTATGCGCTCATTAACCTGCGAAAAATGTTAGAGAAACAAGACCTTGCCTATGACAAAAAGCTCTACCCCAAATGACCTGATTAAAAACCTTTATGAACCTGAAATAGGGTTCCAGCAAACATTAAATGAAGACGAGAAACTAGAATTAGCTCGTTTAAAACAGGTCCAAAATTTGCTGAACTCGGCTTATTTAGAGCCATCCGAAAGGAGTCTCGAGAAAATTCTCGAACATGCACGTAAAAGCAAAAAGCCCCTAGCACACTAGGGGCTTTTTTATTCAAAAAATCTAGTTAATTTTAGTAAAAATATGTTAAAGAAGGAGCGTTTTCAGGCATTTGTGGAGCATTTTTCGACTCGGTTTCCTGAGGCGGAGACGGAATTACAGTATACCAATCCCTTCGAATTATTAGTCGCCGTGGTGTTGTCAGCGCAATGCACGGATAAGCGTATAAATCAGGTCACTCCTGCCCTATTTAAGCGATTTCCTGATGCGAAATCACTCGCGGATTCTAGCGTAGAGGAGATTTTTTCCTATATCCGATCCGTATCTTATCCGAATAATAAGGCGAAACACCTTTTAGGTTTAGGCCAAAAAATCACCGACCTCTTCTCCGGCGAAGTCCCAGAGACAATGGACGATTTGCAGAGTTTACCTGGAGTAGGCCGCAAAACGGCGAATGTTATTGCTTCTGTGATCTACAACCAACCTGCGATGGCAGTGGATACCCACGTATTTCGAGTTTCCCAGCGATTGGGATTAGTACCTAAGACGGCTACTACTCCATTAAAAGTGGAGATGGCTTTGATTAAAAATTTACCTGATGAAGTGATTGCAACAGCACACCATTGGTTGATTTTGCATGGGCGCTACATTTGTTTAGCTAGAACGCCGCAATGCGCAAAATGTGAAATCACGCACTTCTGTGCCTTTTATCAGAAAAATCAACCTAAGGTATGAGCATTGTCGAAATTTTGGCCATAATAGCTTCCTTAGGCGGAGTGCTCTTAAGTATGTCAAAAAACAGCTTGGCCTGGGTATTCAATAGTATTGCCTCTGGACTTTATGGGATCGTATTTTGGCAGAATAGCCTTTATTCCGACATGGAATTACAAGGCTTTTTCATCTTAATGGCGGTATATGGATGGTGGAATTGGTCACGATCTGAACAGGATTGGAAGCCGGAGAAATCGACTATTGCGCAACTGTCCGCCGGATTAGCCGTCGCTTTGCTTTTCGGTGTTGGGTCTGGATTTTTACATGTGAACTATTTCCCCGAGGTTAGCTTTCCTTTTTTAGACGCAACGCTAACCGGGTTAAGTATATACGGAACTTGGTTAGCCACACAACAAAAAATTGAAAACTGGCTTGTTTGGATAGGTGCGGATATTATCTACATCGTAATGTATCTGCAAAAAGGTTTGTGGGCTACGGCTGCGCTATATTTTGTTTTCACTATTTTGGCCATAATAGGCTATCAAGACTGGCTTAAACCCTTGAAAAACAGGGCTTAAAAAATTTGTCAGAGATTTTATCCGTTTCATTACCTTATTCCAATCGAGCTAATTATATTTGCGCTCTATTATAAAGAATACATTTTAAGAAGTTTTATGGCGAATGAAGAAAAACAAAGATACTCTGCTGAAGATTTAAATGAGTTTGAGGGGATTATCAAAGGAAAATTAGAGGATACAAACGCAGAATTAAAGTATTTAAGAGAAGCGCTAAATAGAAAAAACGACACTGGCACTGACGCTACATCCGGAAACTCGAAAGTGATGGAAGATGGGGCGGAAACAGCTGAGAAGGAAAATTTAAATCAGTTAGCAGTTCGCCAAATGAAGTTCGCTCAGAACCTGGAAAATGCCTTAATGCGCATCAAAAATGGTACTTATGGCGTTTGCATTGATTCTGGTAAATTGATTTCAAAAGAACGTTTACGTTTAGTTCCGCATACGCAACACTCGATCGAAGCGAAGTTAAAGCAAAAATAAACCATGGGTTTTTTCGAAAATAACCGCCTAGTTGAATTAATCACTGGATATCTCAAGACACAATTTGAGATCATCAAGTTAGATATTCAGGAAAAACTAGAGGAGACTTTTATTCGAATTTTCAAACTGTTTTTAGTCGCTACAGGATTCGGAATTACCTTGTTTTTCCTTCTTTTAGGAGGCTCAGAGTGGATCAATCAGGCTTTAGAAAGTCGTTTCATTGGTTATTTCATCGTAGCATTAATTAGTGGCCTAGTTAGTCTGTTTCTTTTTTTATCCCTAAAACCGCGCGAAAATGAGTCAGAATAAAGAGAAAAGGGAGGAATTAGAAAGCCAAGCGGCGGCCATTCAAGAACAACTAACTAAAACCGTAACCGAATATAAGAAGGTGGGTAATCAGATGCTGATTGCTGGTGGAATTTTGGCAGGTGGCTATTTGCTTTATTCTGTATTCTCAGGATCTAAGAAAAAAGGCTCTTTCGTGGGCGATGCGATTAAATCCTATGCCCTAGCATTAGCCCTTTCGTATGCAAAAGATTTATTACTCGATTACCTAGCATCGCTAGAGCAAGAAACCGAATCAGCGGTAGTAGTGGAAGAATCCACAGTCAACCCCTGATTACTAGTTACTGACCACTGTCTACTGGATACTGACTACTGTCTACTGGATACTGACCACTGTCTACTGTTTTAGTTTTCCATCAAATAAGCCTTAATAAACTCATTAATCTCCCCGTCTAACACCGCATCGGTATTCGATGTTTGGTAATTCGTGCGGTGATCTTTCACGCGGCGATCGTCTAATACATAAGATCTGATCTGCGAACCCCATTCGATTTTCTTCTTCCCCGCTTCTACTTCAGCACGAGCTGCGTTGCGTTTATCGATTTCGATTTGGTATAATTTGGACTTCAAAAGTCGTAAGGCCACCTCTTTGTTCATTAATTGCGAACGTTCTTGCTGGCAAGCGATGATGATTCCGGAGGGTCTGTGAGTTAAGCGAACGGCAGTTTCGACTTTGTTGACGTTTTGGCCCCCAGCTCCACCGGAACGGAAGGTATCCCAATCAATATCCGCCGGATTAATTTCGATTTCAATCGTGTCATCCACTAAAGGGCAAATGTAAACAGATGCAAAAGAGGTGTGGCGACGGGCATTCGAGTCAAACGGGGAAATACGCACTAAACGATGCACCCCATTCTCCGATTTTAAATTACCGTAGGCAAATTCACCATCTACTTCGATGGTTACTGATTTTATACCCGCTACGTCCCCTGGATTTTCATCTACTAAACGCACCTTGAAACCATTTTTTTCTGCCCACATGTGGTACATACGCAAAAGCATCGCAGCCCAGTCTTGTGATTCTGTTCCACCGGCCCCAGCATTGATCTCTAACACGGCGCTCATATTATCGCCTTCCTCAGACATCATCTTGCGGAACTCTAAAGCCTCCAGGTTTAATTCCAGCTTCTCGCCTTCTGCATCCACTTCCGCTTCGGTCGCTTCGCCCATTTCGTAAAATTCCCAGATGGTTTCTAAATCGTCTTGTGCGTTCGCGAGTTTATCGAATCCATCCGTCCAAAACTTCAGCCCACGCATTTCCTGCATCGTGCTTTCTGCTTTAGCTGGATTATTCCAAAACTCGGGATCCAAGGTCACCGTCTCTAGTTCAGAGATTAAATATTTCTTGTGATCGTAGTCAAAGATACCTCCTTAAAGCCTCTATTCTGGCTTTCAGGTCATTGAACCTGTCTCTAGTCATGTGTTTTTCTACTTAATAAAGTGCAAATATACCCGATTTTGTGCTAAATTGCGGCCTCATTCATTTAAATCAAGTAATAAAATGGCGCAACAATACGATTTGATCGTGGTAGGCTCAGGCCCAGGAGGTTATGTAGCAGCTATCCGAGCTTCTCAATTAGGTTTAAAATGTGCAGTCGTGGAAAAAGAATCCTTAGGCGGCATTTGCCTTAACTGGGGATGTATTCCTACGAAAGCCCTTTTGAAATCTGCCCAAGTTTTCGAATATATTAAGCACGCATCAGATTACGGTATCACCGTAAAAGGCGCTGAAGCTGATTTCTCTGCGGTTATCGCCCGTTCTCGTGGCGTGGCTGATAGCATGAGCAAAGGCGTTCAATTTTTGATGAAGAAAAATAAGATTGACGTAATTATGGGTTTTGGAAAAATCCAACCTGGTAAGAAAGTCGAAGTAACCGACGCGGACGGCAAGAAAACCGTTTACGACGGAAAAAATATCATGATTGCAACGGGTTCTCGTGCACGTGCTTTACCTAATATTCCGATTGATGGTGAAAAAGTCATCGAATACCGCAAGGCGATGAGTTTGGAAAAACGTCCTGATTCGTTAGTAATTATCGGTTCTGGTGCGATTGGCGTTGAATTTGCCTATGTGTATGCGGCGATGGGAACGAAAGTGACGATCGTTGAATTCCTTCCAAACATCGTTCCTATAGAGGATGAAGATGTTTCTAAAGAATTAGCGAAGCAATACAAGAAAATGGGAATCGACATCTTGACGTCTTCTAGCGTGGAGTCAGTGGATACGAAAGGAAAAGGTTGCAAAGTGAGCATCAAAACTCCAACCGGAAATCAAGAGATTCAATGCGATATCGTGCTTTCAGCGGCAGGTGTTATCTGTAATTTAGAGAACATTGGTTTAGAAGAAGTGGGTATTATCGTAGACAAAGGTCGTATCCCTGTGAATGCTTGGTACGAAACAAATATGCCAGGTTACTATGCGATTGGCGATGTGACTCCTGGTCCGGCTTTAGCACACGTAGCTACAGCAGAAGGAATTATCTGTGTAGAGAAAATTGCGGGTCATAAAACCGAGGCATTAGACTACTCAAATATCCCAGGCTGTACCTATTGCACGCCAGAAATCTCGTCTGTAGGTATGACAGAAAAGAAAGCGAAAGAGGCAGGACACGATATCAAAGTGGGTAAATTCCCGTTCGTAGCCTCTGGAAAAGCAACCGCTGCGGGTGCTCGCGAAGGTTTCGTTAAAGTAATTTATGATGCCAAATACGGTGAATTATTAGGCGCGCACATGATCGGTTACAACGTAACGGAATTGATTGCTGAAGCGGTGGTGGTTCGCAAATTAGAAAGCACGGCTTACGAGATTATGAAATCAGTTCACCCGCATCCAACGATGTCGGAAGCCTTCAAAGGCGCGACAGAAGCGGCTTACGGAGAAGCAGTGGATTTGTAATCTGTATTTTAGATAAAAAAAAGAGGAGCTCGAAAAAGCTCCTCTTTTTTTTAGTTCAATTTTACCTGAACGCTTTTATAAGCGATCCTGCTTTTAGGATCATGGGCCTG
This sequence comes from Aquirufa sp. A-Brett2-W8, assembly GCF_054558755.1. Taxonomy (NCBI): domain Bacteria; kingdom Pseudomonadati; phylum Bacteroidota; class Cytophagia; order Cytophagales; family Flectobacillaceae; genus Aquirufa; species Aquirufa sp. A-Brett2-W8. The sequence continues at coordinate 73,315 of NZ_JBPXKS010000009.1, read as the reverse complement.
TATGGCGATGGTTCCTGGTTGAATTCGTCTATTATCAGTTCTTCCAGCTGGTTCTACAAAATCGACTACCGTTCTTCCGTTGATTTTCGTGGTTATGTGATTTCCTTCCACTTTCACATATAATTCAAACCATTCTTCATCGTGCACTAATTTTTCAGCGGTGTCTACAATACCATAAAGGCTTGCGGTTCTACGCCAATCGGTGTGTGAATTGTTGACTTGGATTTCGTATCCTTGAGAAGGCCAGTTGTTTTCTAAGAACGCCGTACAAACATACAAGCCAGAGTTTGCACCAGGGTATGTTTTCACGATTGCTTTTACTTCGAAGTTTTGGAAATTCTGATTGCCCACGGGACCGTCATAAAAAAGATGCCCGCGTGGTCCTGCGACTACTAGTTCGCCATTTTGCACTTGGAATGAGTTGGGATTCTCACTCGTTTTCCAGCCGGATAAGTCGCGACCATTTAATAGTTCGACCCATTGTGCGTTCGCAGAGAAGTTTAATAGGAGGAAGAAGATGATGAGGTTTTTCATATTAACTTATAGGTTTATTTATTTTAGGTAAATATTAACCTAAAAGTTTAAAAATGAAAGGTAAATTATAAATCTAATGCGATAAATGTTTCGGGATTTACTACCTGGATGTTTGCCTTTTTAAAGTCCTTCAAATTTCTAGTCACGATGATTGTTAGGTGATTTTCCAAGGCACAACAATATTGTATCGCGTCTTCAAAATCAATAAAATAGGAGGCTATGGCTAAGTCAATGGTCTTGCTATCAACCGGCAAAACATGAACAAGTGTTTTAAATTTCAACAAAGTAAGCCGAGATTGATTACTTGAATATTGAGACCGTAAAACATAATCGATATTGGAGAAAGTAAGAGAGGATACATACACTTTTATCTTACCTAGATCGGCAAGTGAAAATAAAATTTCAGCCGGTTTAGCAAATGGCTGCCTTCCAGACAAAAGGTCAATACATACATCCGTGTCAACAAATACGTTTGTCATTTTATTGCGAATATTTGTTTTGGATATATTTTTTGTATGCTTCTTTTGAATCAAAATTCTCCGGCAGGTTGACTACGCCTGATAAACTTTTCACAAAAGGGGTAACTTCAAGAATTGGTCGAGGCTCCACTAACATCCCTAGATAAGACTCAATTAGCTGAGAAAGACTTGTATTTTTCATTTTAGCGTAATTTTTAGCTTGCTCAATTACATCTTGATCCAGCTTTAAAGTTAGTTTAGCATCCATAGCTTTTAGATTTTATACGTGCAAATATAATTAATTTATACGTATAATTTTCAAAAGACGATCTTTTTAAAGGTTAAATTAATCTGCTATGAAAGTAGCCGATGAGATCACTAACTACAAGAATAGAGATGATAACTAATAAAGATTATCAGTTACTTGATATCAACAACAGGGAGTGACAGCTCCATTCAACTCCGCTGTCAGCCCGCAGGGCATCTTGCACAAAGCCTGTCACCATTCTCTTCGCGAATAGTGCCGCCTTTTTATTTTTATCCGCTCGCCCAAGCAAGCTTGGCTCGCATTGAAAATAAAAAAGCCTCTCAGCTAACGCTGAGAGGCTTCGTAGAGGGGAAGGGATTCGAACCCTCGGTAAGCTTGAGACCTACACACGCTTTCCAAGCGTGCTCCTTAAACCACTCGGACACCCCTCTATAAGCGCCCGTGGGGTTGCAAAAATAGCAAATTATTTCGACGAATCGAAAAAGGAATCAATATCCTTCTTGAATTGGATCAAGGATGGTTTGTGGATATAGTACATGTGGCCTGATTCGTAGTATTTTATGTCTACGCGGGCACGTTGTTCTGGACGCAAGAACATATGCTCGATGTCGTAAACTGCCGTAAAATACGGAGTTGCGAAATCGTAGTAGCCGCAGCCGAGGTAGACTTTAAGGTTCGGGTTTTTGGCCATTGCATCACGAAGACTCTCAGCCACGTTCAAGTATTTGTTCTGTACGTTCTTATAAGACCAAGGGTATACTTCGCCGAAGACGTTATAGCCTTTCTCCTCTGTGAACTTCAATTCTTTGGATAAATAATCATTGATGGTGGCGGTGAAAGGCCCGTCGATATTCGCGAAAGAGGGATCGAAATCCACATATTCGCCCGCATCATCTAGGTTACGACCGGTGAAGCGCGCATCTAAACGACCTACTGAAAGTCCGTCCGCGCGGCGCAAGGCTTTGTAAAAGCGGTTCTCCTCTACGCGCAAGTTGGCTTGAAGGCAAAGCTCTTTGGAGAGGCCCGTATAATAGGCCATCTTTTCAGCGATGGCCGATTTTTCTGCGTCAGACATCCAGCCACCTTTGATTAACGCAGTGGCGTAGGGTCCGATCGCCCATTGCTCGGATTCCTTTAATACGTCTGCAATAGGTCTCGCTAGTAAAGCAGGAGCTAATTTTTTGTGGTACCAGGCAGCAGCGGTATACGATGGAATATAAAGGGCGCGAGGTAGGTCATTTCCGATGTTATAATCGTTCGTGCCAAAGTTTAAGACTGCAGAAATTAAGATTACCCCATTAATATAGATGCGGTGCTCGTCTTGCAAGAATTTCGATAATCCTGCGGCGCGGGTAGTTCCGTAGCTTTCGCCGGCTAGGAATTTAGGCGAGGCCCAGCGGTCATAGCGACCTAAGAAGTTGCGTACGAAATCGCCTACGGATTTGATATCCTCCACGTAACCGTGGTATTTGCTTGCGGGTTCGCCCACGGCGCGGGAATAACCGGTCGAAACGGGGTCGATGAAGACTAAATCCGTTTTGTCTAACCAGGAGAATTCGTTCGGAATGTAGTAATAAGGAGCTGCTGTGGCGGTGCCGTCGTCCTTCAAGACAACACGCTTAGGGCCTACGCCGCCCATGTGTAACCATAAAGAGGCGGAGCCTGGGCCACCGTTGAAGGTAAAAGTGACGGGGCGTTTGGCTCCGTCTTCGTCGTCTTTGGAATAGTAGGTGAAGAAGATTTTGGCCAAAACCTTACCCGTATCTGCCTTCATATGCATGTAACCGGTGGTCGCCGTGTAATTAATCACCTTTCCGGCGATCGTAATGGCATGTTTCGTCTTCACGACTTGCACGCCAGCCGGGTCTTTCCCGATTTGTGCCGTAAGTGAAAGAGTTAAAGCGCAAAAAAGAATCGTTAATAATTTTTTCATGGTTTAAAGATTTATGAAAACGAATATAAAAATTCTTTGGCAATAAAAGGTAATTTCGTAGATTTGCACCTACTCTATATATTATATAGACTTTATGCACCTTTCTAGATTTAATTATGCAAAGTTTCCGCTCTGAGTTAGAAAACCCCGTTGTTGAAAAAGACATCCTGGATTTAGCGAAAAAAATCGCTCAATTCAAGGCTGGCGAGATTCACGAGGAGAAGTTCAGAAGTCTTCGTCTCGCGCGCGGTGTCTACGGACAACGCCAACAAGGGGTGCAGATGATCCGCATTAAATTGCCCTATGGCAAGATTCAATTTCGCCAATGGAAGCGGATTTCGGACATTTCAGACGAATATTCGACCGGAAATTTGCATTTAACGACGCGTCAAGATATCCAGATTCACTATGTGTCGCTGGACCGTACGCCGGAACTTTGGGCAAAATTAGAACAGGACGATATTACCTTACGCGAAGCTTGTGGAAACACGGTGCGTAACATTACGGCCTCCCCTACTTCTGGAATCGACCCGAAGGAATTATTTGACGTGAGCCCACACGCAGACGCGGCATTTCGTTACTTTTTGCGCAACCCGATCTGCCAAGAAATGGGGCGCAAGATCAAGATATCCTTTTCGAACACGGATGAAGATACGTCTTTGGCCTATTTACACGACCTGGGTTTTATTCCCAAAATCGTCAACAGCGAACGTGGGTTCAAAGTAGTCGTGGGCGGTGGATTAGGCGCACAACCGATGCTCGCTCACGTGGCACACGAATTCTTAGCGGAAGACAAAGTTATCCCCTTCATCGAAGCAATTTTACGCGTTTTCGATCGCCACGGCGAACGCAATTCCCGCCACAAGGCACGCATGAAATTCTTGATCCAAAAGATCGGTTTCGAAACCTTTATGGATCTGGTACAAGCAGAAACTAAAGCCTTAAAAAATCATTCAGTTGCCATTCCTTCAGCATCTGCCTGGGAAGTGGAAGCGCCTACATTAGTTGCCTCTGTGGCTACTCCTACCACTGAAGCTTACGCAACTTGGTTAGCAACGAATACCTTTGAACAAAAGCAAAAAGGATTCCATGCGGTTTACGTAAGAATCCTGAATGGTAATATTGGAAGTGTTACGTCTCGCTCTTTAATCGAGGCTTTAACTGGTTATATCGGCGACGATGTTCGCATCACGATTAATCAAGGTTTGATGTTGAAATATGTGCCATCTGAGAATTTGGCCTATGTATATTCCGTATTAGACGCGCACGAATTAGCCGCGCCGGGAGCGAATTCCATCGCGAACATCACGGCCTGCCCAGGAACAGACACGTGTAATTTAGCGATCTCGGATTCGACGAATATCACCTCAAAATTAGAGGCGGTCATCACCGAAGAATTCCCGTCCTTGATCCACGACAGTGCGATGAAAATCAAAATTTCCGGCTGCATGAACGCCTGCGGACAACACAGCATGGCGTCCATCGGTTTCCACGGTTCTTCATTGAAAGCCGCTGACAAACGCGTTTTACCGGCTTTGCAAGTCCTATTAGGCGGGGCGACTTTGGGAAATGGCGAAGGAAAAATCGCTGATAAAGTAATAAAAGTTCCTTCTAAAAGAGGACCGAAAGTATTGCGCACGCTATTGAATAACTTCGAGGAGAACGCCAATGCTGACGAATATTTCCACAGCTATTACGATCGCCAAGGCGAGAAATATTTCTACGATTTATTAAAGCCGATTGCCGATTTAAGCACTTTAGTGAATGATGATTTCATCGACTGGGGCGCATCAGAAAACTTCGCTACCGAAATCGGTGTGGGAGAATGTGCGGGTGTCGTGATCGACTTAGTGGCGACTTTATTATTTGAGTCGGACGAGAAATACGAATGGACGGCAGCGGCTTTAGAAGACAAACGTTACGCGGATGCCATCTACCATGCCTATAGCGTATATATTTCAGCGGCGAAAGCACTCTTATTAGATAAATCGATTTCGGTTCCCACCCAAACTTCCGTGATCAATAAGTTCGATGAAAACTTCGTGGCAACGGGAGAATTTGCCATTGAGGCTGCCACTTTCTCTGAATTAGTTTTGCAGATAAACCAAAACGAACCTTCAGCCGAGTTTGCCACAAGCTATACCGCTCAAGCACACGCCTTTTTACAATCCGCTAAAGTAGCCCGCTCTTAATCCTATGAAGAATTTAAGTCATTTCAGAAAATTAGAACCCCACCCGACATTAACCGTGGTGGGCGCTGGCCCGGGTGATCCGGAGTTGATAACCTTGAAGGCTATCAAAGCAATCGCGTCTGCGCAAGCGGTTTTATATGATGCTTTGGTCGACAAAACCTTATTAGAACATTGCTCCCCTGCTTGCGAACAAATTTACGTGGGTAAGCGTGCGGGAGAAAGTCATTCACAAGACGCCATTAATAAATTGATCGTGGAAAAAGCATACGCTTTAGGACACGTGGTTCGACTGAAAGGTGGCGATCCTTTTGTCTTTGGACGTGGTCAAGAAGAAATCGAATTTGCTCGTGGCTTCGGACTTTTAACAGATTATATTCCAGGCATTTCCTCGTCTTATGCGGCGGTGGGTGCTGCCGAAATTCCCTTAACGATTCGCGGGGTGAACGAGAGCTTTTGGGTGATGACGGGGACGAAATCCGATGGTTCTTTGACCGCTGACCTGACGTTAGGATTGCAGTCATCTGCGACTTTGGTCATCCTCATGGGGATGAATAAACTGAAAGAGATTGCGGATTTATGCCAAAGCCAAGGCAAAGGCGACATCTCCGCCGCGATCATCCAAAACGGCACGATGAAAAATCAGCGCGTCGGTATATCTACCGCAGCAGAATTAGCCTCTATGGCTTCGAAAGAAGGTTTAACTAATCCAGCCGTCATCGTGATAGGCGAGGTCGTGCGTCACGCGAAGCCAGAATTATGGAAACAGATTTCGAAAATTAGCAAGGGAAACGAGTAAAGAATTAAATCTTTGCCGCCTCTTTTTTCAGTAATTCCACATCAATCGGAACTACGCCCAAAGACTCGCAGACTAAGCCTCCGCCTAAATTAGCGAGCTCGGCGATTTGCTTTGCGGATCCTCCTGCGGCAAGAACACAAGCCGCGATGGAAATAACGGTATCTCCAGCACCAGAAACATCGGCGATTTGGCGAATATGGGCTGGGATTTGAATTTGGTCTTCCTTGAAATCCATATAAACACCGCGCTCTGACATGGTCACGAACAGACCAGTGAAGGATTGTGCCGCTTTGAAATCGGCTACTGTTTTCGCGATATTCTCCGGCTTTATTGCTGATGCCTCTAAGCCTAACCCATCCCGCAATTCGTGTAAATTAGGCTTGAATAAGGTCGCACCCGTATAGGCGAAAAAGTTCTTTTTCTTCGGATCAACAACTGTGGGAATATTCTGCGCCTTAGCTAAGGCGATAATCTCTTGAATCAGCCCCTCGCTTAAAACTCCTTTGTCATAATCTTCAAAAAGAATGACATCGACATCAGCTAACCACGTTTTCACTTGAGCTAATAAAGCTTGAGACGACACAGCCGAAATGGGTGCCTCGGTTTCCGAATCTACTCGAATTAATTGTTGTGATCCGGCGATAACGCGTTCCTTAATCGTGGTAGGACGACCCTTTTCCACAATAATACCAGCTGTCGATAAACCTGCTTCTTGTAGGATTCCTTGCAAAGTTTCACCCGTAGCATCATCCCCGATGACCGAGCAAACATAGGCTTTTGCCCCTAAGCTAGCGATATTTAGTACTACGTTTCCGGCGCCACCTAAGCGAGATTCTCGCTTACTAACATTCACCACAGGAACGGGGGCTTCTGGCGAAATGCGATTTACCTTTCCCCAGGTATAGGCATCGACCATTAAATCGCCAATCACGAGAACGCGCAGGCTAGAAAATTTATCAATACATTTTGATAATGAGCTCATATTTATCGTCCTATTTTATCCTCCGATAGTAGTCATCGATTCCTTGATGACTCCTTTTCTATTTTTTTCTGCTTCAAATCCGTCCAAAGAACGCGCCTTAAACAAGGTCATTAATTGTGTTTTAATCTCTTCGTCGCTCACTCCGCCACGAAGATACGCCTTCAAATCAAATACGCCATCATCGTAAAGACAGGTCTTCACCTGACCTTTAGCCGTTAAACGAATTCGATTACAGGTCCCGCAAAATGTCCGGCTAAAGGCAGCGATAATACCAAAATTTCCTTTAAAACCAGGGATATCATAGGTTTTCGCTGTTTCTCCAAACAAAAATGGCCTTGCCTTCAAATCCGGAAATTGCGAGCGAATACGCTCTAAAATACGCACATAGTCCCAAAACAATTTCTCTTCCACCAGCCCAGAACCATTGAACGGCATCTCTTCGATGAATCTCACGGAGACTGGGTGTGTTCTAGCAAACTCTGTTAAAGCAATGATGTCTTCCTCGTTTTTGCCTTGCATCACGACCGCATTGATCTTGACTTGGAAACCAGCATCGATTAAGCAGATTAGGTTTTCATATACTTTGGCAAAATCATCTCTACGCGTAATCTGATGAAAGCGATCGCGGTCCAGGGAATCTAAACTCAAATTAATGTGACGAACACCTAGCTTTTTCAGCGCTTCTATGTACTCGCCGATGAACACGCCATTCGTCGTCAAACAAATTTCTAAATCTGACAATCCGGCTAATTCGGTTAAAAACTCTACTAATCCATTTCGAACAAAGGGTTCTCCACCCGTAATGCGAACCTTTTTGATCCCCATTTCGTGCATAATCCGAGTCAAACGAAACATCTCCTCCCAGCTCAATAACTCACGTTCCGGTAGATAGTTAATCCCCTCCGCCGGCATACAATAAGTGCAGCGCAGATTGCAACGATCCGTCACCGCGAGTCGTAAATAACTCAATTCGCGGCCGTGATTATCAAAAAGCTGAGGATTATCCAATATATTTGCTTAATTCTTTTCAAAGGTACAAAAAACGATGTCAACCTACCACATTCTTCTCTTCGGTATTTGCCGCGATTTATTAAAGTCGTCCACGATTTCGATCGAAAAAGAGGGAACATGCACCGTAGAGGATCTTTTACAAATAGTGCGATCGATGCATCCTGCTTTGGAAAAACTACCCTCCTTACGTCTAGCCGCCGAGCATCGCTTTCCAGAACCGGATTTTATCCTCTCAGAAAGTATGGAAATCGCCTTAATTCCTCCCGTGAGTGGCGGATAATCCGTATATTTGTTATTAAATCTTTACAAAGTCTATGGGATTAAATCTCCTGTTTCTTGGAGTGCTATTGCTGCCTTGGGCGTCCGCTCTGTTAGTGGCCATTTTTCCCAAACCCATCCTATCGATTTCCCTTTCTGCTTTATTTAGCCTTTCAGCTATTTATTTTTGCGCGCAAGCTTCAGTTGATTTAAAAATTGCCTTTACCTGGTTTAATCTGGGCGGGAAAGAAATGAATGCCAGTTTTTGGGCGAATACCTCAGCACAATTAGTGCTAGGACTAGTAGCTTTCGTGTCCTTCTGTGTGCAGTTATTTTCCAAATCCTATCTAGCAAAAGACCCCTCCATCGGACGCTACTACTTGTATTTGCACCTATTCGTGGGTGCGATGACGCTTTTAGTCTTAACGGATTCCATTCTACTATTTTATGGTGCTTGGGAATTAGTAGGAGCGGGATCGTATTTGCTGATTAGTTTTTGGCATCAAAAATCGGCCGCTACACAAGCGGCTAAAAAAGCCTTTTTGATTAACCGCTTCGGAGATATCGCCCTTTTATTCGGTTTAATCGGACTAGGTCTTCATTTCAATACTTGGCAATTTTCCGCGATGCACGGCATCGCGCCTACCCTCATCGGAATCGCCATTATCACCGGTGGAATAGCTAAATCAGCCCAATTCCCCTTCATGTCTTGGCTACCTGACGCGATGGAAGGGCCTACCCCCGCATCTGCCTTGATTCACGCGGCCACGATGGTAGCGGCTGGTGTGTATGTAGGAGTACGTGTTTTCGACATCACGAGTCCAGAAACCCATCTATTTATGGGCATCATCGGTGCGATCTCCTTTTTATCGGGTGCTATCTTTGCGATTTTCCAAAACGACATCAAAAAGACCCTCGCCTATTCCACCATCTCCCAGCTAGGTTTAATGTGGATGGGGATGGGTTCTGATGCGTCCTTATTTCATCTATTGACCCACGGCATTTTCAAAGCCGGCCTATTTTTAGCGGCCGGAGCCGTCATTCACACGGTTCATTCCCAAAGCCTCAACGACATGGGTGGCTTGCGAAAGAAGGCGCCAGTGGCCGCTTTCGCCTACCTCATTTTCGGTGCTGGGTTAATGGGATTACCACTTACAGGAGGATTTTTTAGCAAAGAAAACATTGCTGGATATTTATATACAAACGACCAATTCGAATTCTTAGGCGTTCTGGGCGTGGGCATGGTGTTAACGAGTTTCTACATCAGTCGACAGTTCTATTTGATCTTTATGGGGCCGGTGAAGGACGGTTCTGCCAGAAAGGATTATTCCCTTTCCATACCGATTCAGGTATTGATTGTAGCGAGTTTTATTAGTTGGCTTTCCTTTTATCCTTTAGAAATGCGAACCTATCCCTATTTGAATAGGTATGTGTTGACCTATTTCCACATTCCATCCTTTTGGCTATACATCACGGCGGGGACTTGGGTGTTAGGAATTACCGGAGCGTATCTTACCAGAAACTGGATTCCATCCGGAAATTATCAATTTCTACCCCGCTTTTGGCCTAGCTTATTTAATCTCATCCGCTGGAAAAGTAGATCTGCACAAGTTTTTGAAAAGCAATTTATTGATCGATTCGTGAATGGAATCGCTGGCTTGCAAGTCATTATTGCACATCTGCTAGCCTGGGTAGACCGTCACCTCGTGGATGGTATTTTAGTGGGAGGAAGCGCCAGCCTAAGTGCAGGAACAGGAAAACTTTTAAGTCGCTGGCAATCAGCCAAAGTCCAAAATTATTGGACTATGATTATTGTGACATTTGCCTTATTTTTACTTTACGCTCTATTTATTAAATGACGAATTTACCCCTCTTATCGCTATTAATTGGATTGCCTCTGTTAGGTGCTTTCGTCCTGGGAATGGGGCAACTAAAGGAGCAGGCAAGAACACTGGCGATCGGACTTTCCACCCTTCAGCTTGGAATTTTAGGTTATCTATATACCGCCTTCGATAAGTCGTCCGGCATATTTCAATTCAATGAATCGCATAATTGGTTCTCGATTTCTTTAGGATCGATGGGCTCTTTTATGTCCAAATATACCCTAGGAGTCGATGGATTAAGTATTTCCTTGATTCTATTGACTGGATTAATTACCTGGGTGGCGCTTTGGAATTCCACCGAAATCAAGGAAAAATTAGGTGCCTATTATGCCCTAGTCTTACTTTTAAATGCCTCATTAATGGGATGTTTCCTAGCCAAAGACCTCTTCTTATTTTATGTTTTCTTCGAGTTCATGCTTTTACCGATGTATTTCTTGATCGGAATTTGGGGTGGACCACGCCGAAATTATGCCTCTTTAAAGTTCTTTATCTATACTCTGGTGGGCTCGCTTTTCATCCTCATCGTGATGTTGGGAATGGGTTTGGCCTACGTAGATCCCTACGAAACGGCTTTATTGAATGGTCTGATTCGCCCAGAACAGGGCTTTAATATCGATGCATTAAAAGCCGTCCAGCTGATGATTCAGTCACAGGAATTAGCGACCTCTTCGCTCGTTCATAGTTTTGATATGCAGGCATTAATGGACTATAATAATTGCCAAATAACGAGCATCCTACACCCTAGCTCAGGCTGGCTTCTAGGTGGCTTGAGCGCAAGAGAATGGGGATTTTGGCTCTTATTCATCGGATTCGCCATCAAATTACCGATGGTTCCCTTGCACACCTGGTTACCCGATGCACACGTCGAAGCGCCTACACCTATCTCGGTTTTATTAGCCGGAGTTCTATTAAAAATAGGAGCCTATGGTTGGTTGAGAATCACCATTCCATTCTTCCTGCCAGAGGCTCTGATAGCCGCTCCGATTTTAGCCGGACTAGGTGCCTTATCCATCATCTATGGCGCCTATAATGCCCTAGCGATGAAAGACTTGAAGAAATTAGTGGCCTACTCTTCGGTATCCCACATGGGCTTCGTGCTATTAGGAATCGCTGCTTTCACGGCGGAAGGCTGGCAAGGAGCTATTTTCCAAACCATCTCCCACGGTATTTTATCCGCCCTTTTATTCCTGCTCGTGGGCGTTCTTTATTCTCGGACAGGCGATCGCGAAATTGACTCCTATTCCGGAATAGTTACGATGATGCCACGCTTCACCGTTATCTCGGGAATCGCCATTTTTGCCTCTTTAGGCATGCCTGGATTCTCTGGATTTATTGGGGAATTCTTTAGTTTGATGGGTGCCTTCACGAGTCCATTTTTGCATCCTGCCTATGCTATCATCGGAGCTTTGGGCTTATTATTAGGTGCAGGTTATTTGCTATGGACTTTCCAAAAAATCTATTTGGGAAAACTCTACCTAAAAAACGCAGACTGGTCTTTACCTGATTTGAATAAATTAGAAATGATTAGTCTTTTTGGTCTAGGAATAATCAGTATCTTGCTAGGCATTTATCCCGGCTTACTATTCGAGCTCAGTGAAAAATTCGTGACTACCCTACTAAAATAAACCTATTAAATTTATACCCCTATGGAAAACAAATTCAGCCGCAGAGACATCCTAAAAAACTCTGCAGGTTTCGCTGGTCTAGGCATGATGGGCCATCGGTTCACGGAAGCAGACAAACAAGTGGGCCTTGACCTAAAAGGAAAAGTACAACACTCCGCTTGCCGCTGGTGCTATAATGATATTCCTTTTGAGGAACTTGTCATCAACGCAAAGAAAATCGGCTTAAGCTCTATCGAATTAACCGGTCCCGAAGAATGGGAAATCCTTAAAAAGCATGACATGACAGCCGCGATAGGCTGGGGAAAATACCCAGAAGGCATGAACCTGACTAACTTTTTCAATAAGGTTGCTAATCATGATGCGCTTGTAACTTTCTACGAAGATCTAATTCCACGCGCAGCAAAAGCAGGCGTTAAAAACCTGATCACCTTCTCTGGAAATCGCAATGGGATGAGTGATGAGCAAGGTTTGATGAACTGTAAAAAAGGGATTCAGCGCATCATGAAAACGGCAGAACGCCACGATATCACTATTTCGATGGAGTTATTGAATTCCAAAGTAAACCACAAAGATTACCAAGCTGATCATACCGAATGGGGTGCCGTACTTTGTGAAATGGTAGGTTCCAATAAATTCAAATTACTGTACGATATCTACCACATGCAAATCATGGAAGGGGACGTAATCGCTACCATCAAGAAAAACCACGACTACATCTCGCATTACCATACGGGCGGAGTTCCAGGTCGTAATGAGATTGATGAAACCCAAGAATTACAATATGCCGCCATCGTTAAAGCGATCTACGACACGGGCTACAAAGGCTATATAGGACAAGAGTTCGTCCCAGCCCGCAAAGACAAAATGGCTTCCTTAGAACAAGCGGTTAAAATCTGCGATATCTAAAATTATCTAGTCATTGATAAAAACGCAAACTACTCCGCGTGAGTGGTTTGCGTTTTTTATTTATCAAGTTCTTGGTAATCGATTTATTCGAGTTGTTTCGCTGCAGTTTTGTCCCCTATTTCGGGGCATGAAAACGCTCTTTTTCCTTTTCTGGACCTTCTTTTCTTTCGCACAATGCGCTAGCATTAGCACGCAACCGCTCGCCCAAATCACCTGCGAAGGCGATTCCATTCGTCTCTTCTGCACTAATTCCGGCGGCACCTTTCAATGGGAAAAACGCAGACCCTCAGACACTAAATTCGCCAGTATTACGAACGCGCGCGCGACCCGATTTTCCTTTCTTTCTGGCGGATCCGCCTATCCGTCTGGGACTTATTACCGATTAAAGATCACCTTAGGCAAGTGCATTAATTATTCTGATTCGGTCCTTGTGGTTTTACGCAAAGCCCCGGTCATTTCAGCGATGACCGTTTGTGAAAAGGCGCTTGTTCCTCTTTCATCTTCCTTTTCCTGGACAGCGAATGGGTTGCTAGTTGATTCAGTTATAGCTGCTCCCTCATTTAATGGCACTAAACTGAAAGCCTTTGCTCGTTTCGCTAGGCTACCTGCAGGAACCTGTGTTCTCGCTTCGAACGAAGTCATCCTTAGTGTTACCTCACTGCCTGCTGCCCCCAACCATGTGGTCAAACTCGTCAAAGCCTGCGTAGAACTCCCCTTCTCCTTAAATGCCACGGGATGCTCGCCGTCGGTAACATTTTGGTACAATGCTGCCGGCAATAAAGTAGGCGAAGGCAGCCGCCTCTCATTAATCAGCACGGATAGTTCCTTTTTCCGAGCCTCTTGTGTTAAATCCGGCTGTGAAGGGCCCTTGTCTGCTGGTGTAAAAACAGCTATTTATCCCATACCGCTACCACCCTTAAATACTTCCCCCACGTATTTTTGCTCAGGCATACCCTTCTCTTTGCTAGCTAGTGGCGGTTTAAATACTATATGGTATGAAACCGAATCTACGAAATCGAGCCTCAGTACAGCGACCGCTTTATCTATGAAGGCCATCCAAAATACGCGTTCGGAAGATTCCCTATTCGTCCGATTCGCATCTGTCAAAATAAACGATTGTGAGAGTGCACGAACAAGTATTCCGATTCGTATAAAACCACAGCTGGAAATCACTCCCGCTGCTACGCTTACTATAACGGGCGAAAAAACACTAATGCCGCCAATGATTCTAATCCGAAAAGGAAATCCGCCCTTCCAAATCTCTTATAGCTCAACGGCTAAAAGCACGTTCGGTCCTTTTAGCTCTAGCGGATTTCTCTTTCGTAACGTCATCGATTCCCTCGGCTGCAGCGCAAAGGACACCCTACTTGTTTCTTATCTACGCAACGGTCCTATCATTCACCACCTGTCAGCTCATTCAGAAACAAATTGCCTATCGAATACTTACCGCATTCGGATCAATGGATGTCCCTTGAAAACCTCCGCACTTAGTTCGAGCAAACGCTTTGAATCCAGCACAGCCGATTTTATCTTACCTGGAGATACGTACCGCTTTCTCTGCAATGACGGCGAAACAGATACGCTACTTCTGAATTTACCCATTCTAAAACAGCCTATCTCACTGATTCGAAAATCCTTTACGGGGATGATCTGTGATAAAGATAGTGCGGCAATAAGTTTAGATATAGCCTCTAATCTGCACTTTATTGGATGGGAGAAAGACGGGCATCTGTTTTCCGTGGAAAAAGCAATGAGAGGAATGCTGCCAGCAGGAGAATACGGGAGCGTCATCGAAGAAAATGGCTGCTTTTACCGATCGGAGAAAATAATCCTTGAAAGAAGACCAAATCCCCCTGCCCCCTATTTAGAAAAAGTGGGCGCCTATTTTTTAAAAGTTAGCTCTGTAGGAATCCCAGAATGGCTTATCGACCAAAAACGCTCCAGTGACACAAATTCCTTTCGGAAAATCACCGTAGGCCGCGAATTCTATGTTAGAGCAAAATACCGCTATCCTACCCGCGAATGTTTCTCTAACTATTCCAATGTCTATTATGTGGATCAGCCTCCCTCGTACGAATTCGCAGCTTACCCAAATCCAAATAAAGGATTCCTTTCCATCGAAATCGCTTATGAAACAGAACAGGCAATAATTCAATTATATGATTTGAAGGGGAAATTACTGGACACGTCTGAAATAAAAAATTCCAGCAGGAAGATGATCTGGGATATATCCCGTTTCCCTGCTGGAACCTATGTATTAAAGCTGATCTCTGATGGAATCAGTCAAGAAAAAACTATTCGTAAATCCCTTTAGCAATTTTTTCAGAAATTGCTTTAGGGGCAAGCCAAGCTAAGAAGGCACCTAATTTATTTATAAAGCCCGTAATTACCTCTTGCTTCTTAGCAAACATACCATCCACTGCAAGCTTAGCCACTTGTTCTGGACTCATCGTAATCTTCTCCGCTGCTTTACTTGCTTTCTCTGGCAAGTTTGCGCGATCATTAAAGTTTGTCGTGGTAGCACCTGGGCTTACGGATGTTACCGAAATTCCTTTTGCTTTCCACTCATGAAACAAACCGCGAGAAAAATTCAAAACAAAAACTTTAGACGCTGCATAAACGCTCATTAAAGGAATCGCCTGATAAGCCGTTGAACTAGCAATATTCAACACATAGGCCTGACCTTTACCGCTTAACATCGGATAGAAGCGATAGCAGGCTTCCACTAAGGCATTCATGTTTACTTGCATCATTTTTTGGGTCTCTTCGAAGGAATACTTTTCAAACTCCCCCACTAAACCATAGCCCGCATTATTGACCAAAATCCGAAGATCAATCTGCTTTTCTAAAACCCATTCATATAGAGTCGAAACAGCCGACGAATCAGCTAAATCCACCACTAAATAATCCACCTCTAAAGAATACTTTTTCTGAATCGCTTCTTTCACCATTTGCAACTCATAAGAATTACGAGCAACCAGTAAAAGATTATATCCTCTTTCTGCTAACTGAAAGGCAATCTCTTTGCCTATCCCTTTACTTCCTCCTGTAATTAATGCGTATGACATAGCTGTATTGAAAATGAAAAAAGCCGCCCGATGAGCAGCTTTTTTCGTTGTTTAATTCATCTTACTTTTTAGGAGCTACCGCCGCTGGAGCTGGATTTAAATAGTCATTGACATCTTTATCATCCGTTTTTATTTCTTGCGCCTTGGTGAAATATTCTCTCACTTTCGTATCATCCTTCGTCACTGTTAAGTGATAACCACCTAAGTACTTAAATGCCTCAAATAACTGATTCTTATCTTCTTTTAA
This sequence comes from Aquirufa sp. A-Brett2-W8, assembly GCF_054558755.1. Taxonomy (NCBI): domain Bacteria; kingdom Pseudomonadati; phylum Bacteroidota; class Cytophagia; order Cytophagales; family Flectobacillaceae; genus Aquirufa; species Aquirufa sp. A-Brett2-W8. The sequence goes on along the minus strand of NZ_JBPXKS010000009.1, from coordinate 57,154 downwards.
AGCAGTAGATTTTTCTTCTCTTAACTTAATCACCGTTTCTAAGAATTTCTCATAATGAGGAACTCCTAACCACTTAGTACCTGAATAATCAATTAAGTTATTAGCACGAGCGCGGTTAATGTAGAATGGAGGCCATTTATCATTTACTGCAATTGCCTTAGCAAATAAGGTATCTGATTTCATGGCAATTAATGGGCGATTCAAGGTATCTGCTCTAGGAATAAAGGCAGAAACAAAATAATAATCCATGGCAGCCTTGAAATAATCTCCAGAACCTACAGCTTGGCTTTTCTTTTGCTTCCATTCGATACTTTTCAATGCTGCATTTGCTGCGTCATTATAACGCTTTTGTTTGTAGCGAATATCGTGAATAATGTTGTATACATTATTGTTAGTATCTAACGGAGCGGCACGCTCTAAATAATTTAAAGCAACCGAATCTTTACCTAAACCTTGATACCCTTTTCCAAAATACAAATCATCCATATAATATGGCTTCACACCTGAACGAACCATACCTTCCAAGTTATCAATACCTTGTTGGTAATTTTTCATTTCGACATGCGAATAACCACGCATACGGAAGATATCATTATCTTTCACACCCTTTTTATCTGCCTCATCTGTGTACTTCATCGCGCCTTCATAATCTTGAGATAAGAATAATAGTTTAGCCGTTTCCAAAGTCACCTCAGGTGTAGCCTCCGCTTTCTCTAAATACTTTCTGAAATAACGTGATGCATTTTTATACTGGGCACCTACGATCAAATACTCGCCATAACGCTTGTGCGCTGGAGCATAATTTGAATCTAAATCAATCGCCTCTTTATAACGTGATTGAGTCTCGCGGTAGTTTTTACCACGTAAGAAAACCGTTCCGATCTTCACTTTTGCTTTCACATTTCTAGGGTCTTGCATTAAGGCCTGCTCATAAGATGAAACTGCGTTACCACCATCATTCTTGATCAAAAATGCATCTCCACGAACAATCATTTGCTCCGCGTTAGGACCTTTCTTCGTTTTCTCTAACATTAAGTCGATTAAACGAATCGCTTCCGCCGGATCATTGTTATTGGCATTGAATTCTACATCTCGTCCTAATTTATGGAACATTTCATACGCTTCCGCGATACGGTGAATGACATCGCCATTCTTGTATTTAGTCTCTTGTAAAATACGGTCAAAATCCACTTTCGCATCATTCACCTTATTTTGGCCTACTTTAATCGTAGCCAAACCTACTTGATTTAAATAGTTCTTAGGATCTGCTGCTAAGCCTTTTTTGAAAGCATCTTCAGCTCCAGACCAATCTCTGCGAGATAAGAAATAATAGCCTAAATAATAGTAGTTTTCACCCGTAGGAGAAGCAGTAACTAAGCCTTCAAAAACTTGCTTTGCTCTGCTAGGTTGATCGCGATCGATTAAGTGTAATCCTTCCGCGATAGTTTGTCCCATTGCCATATTGGTAATCAATAAACTAATTACCAATACCCACGATTTCATTTTCTTCATTTTGTTTTTATAATTAATAGCTTTCGATACTTATACTAGGCCTCGAACATCGAAATGTCCAATTTTATACACTTAAATTAAAATCAATAGAATAACAAAAATAAAACTATTCTTCTATTTTCCCTAACCTGAGCTAGATAAAAATGGACTATTGACTAATTTGATAGGTTCGAATCGTGATAGGTCGGGTCAAAGGAATTAATCCTGCCTTCAAAACAATCAATTGGCCTAAGTCCCCGGAGACATAATTCAAGAAACCGGTTCCTAATCCCTGGTGTGCTTCCTTAATAATATATTTGATTTCCCTGCGCAGAGGGTATTTTTTCAAAGCCAAATTATAGCCAAAGGGTTGCGAATAAGGCATCCCCTTCCCTTCTGCCACGGACATTACGTGAATAGAACGAATGAATCCGAGTGAAGTCGGATTATCTCCATCGCTAATCCAATTAGAACCAACAATTCCAATCGAATTAGGATTATTTCTCACCTGATTAATCACTTCTGGATTAGAACCAGCTGCCACCACGTGTAATTTCTCCGCACTCGAAATCTTTAATTTGTCTAGTAAAAATTTCAAATTACTGGAATTAGCTTTATCCACAACTACGGTGAATTTAGTAGAGGTTCCCACGATCAATTCCCGTAAATCACCTAATGTAATTAGCGTGTCTGTATTTGACTTATTAGCTAATAAGGCAATGCCATCAGCGGCTATATTAAAACTACGGTAGGTAATAGCTTCGCGAGTAAAAATCTCCTTTTCTGTAGTCGTTAAGTCCCGGGTAACTACGACACCGCGAATCTTGTCATTTAGCATATCTGCAATGACCTCGTTTTCAGGACTGAATTTATAATTGATTTTAGCATAGTGGTACTGCTCTTCAAAAGCCGTCTTCTCTGCTTTCATCAAAGGCTCAAAAGATTCATCCACCCCTAGAGTAATTTCCCCTATCGTTGCAGAATCTTTTGGCCCCTCCTTTTTATCGGAGGAACATTGGAACATACATAGTCCTAAAAGAACTACAATACTATTTTTGATATTCTTCATCCTCATCATCTGTTGAGTTAAAATAGGCATAAGCTCTCCAAATCCGGAAACACCCATAGGCCATAAAAAGTATTCCAAATAAAACGATGGTAGGCACACCAAAAGTCGTACCTAAGTCAAATTCCGAATAAAATGCGACATACATGCCTACTAAAAAATAAGCAAATGCTACAATTATTCGAAAAGTAACATTAATCCAAATAGCCACAGGTCTTTTCATATTCTTTAAAAAAACAGACCTGCTAAAAATACATTCAGCAGGTCTGTCTATGATTAAGCGTTTCTATCTTACTCAGATAAAACGAACGTAATTGGTTGAGTAAAACGAGATCTAACTGCACGTCCAGACTGTTTACCAGGATTCCATCTTGGCATAGACTTAATTACGCGAACAGCTTCCTCATCGCAACCGAAACCAACTCCCTTCAAAACTTGTACATCTTGAACAGAGCCGTCCGTATTTACAACGAAAGAGACGAATACTCTACCGCCCACGTTTGCACGTTGCGCAGGAGATGGGTATTTCAAAGTTTTACCTAAGAAACGTGCCCAGGCACCCGATCCTCCAGGGAATTCAGCTTGCTGCTCCACAGCTGTAAAGATTTCATCTTCAGCTGGTCTAGGTGGCTCAACAGGTGCTGCTTTACCCGCATCTGGATCTACTGGTGGTTCATACGATTCCGTCTCACCTTTCACCGTTTCCGATGCGGTATTTCCTTTCACCTCTTCAGGTGGAGGCTCCGGCTTCGTTACCTCTTCGTCATGTTTGATTTCAGGAGGTAAGAATTTAGTCGTAGTCACCTTAGGAATTTCCTTGGGTGGTGGCGGTGGTGGCGGTGGAGGCAACTCAACCTTTTTAGGAGGAGCAGGCTTGTCCAATTTCATTACTTCAGCAGTCACCTCAGTCTTATTTTCTGCAGCGGCAGTTAACTGTTTCCAGAAAGCTGCTAACAAAAGAGCACCGACAAAGAGTGCAGAGCCTAGTAACACGGACCGCTTCATTACCTTAGGATATCTCGTTCTAAGATCGAAGGCACCGTATTCACGGTTCTTGTTTCTGAAGATAATATCGTCTAAAGTAGCATCTTGGCTTATTACTTGTGACATAATATTCGTTTAATTTAAAATTAATTTATACCCTTATTTTCCTGATCGTTTAATCAATGCCTCCGTATCCGGATCGATTTCTAACAAAGCATAACGTTTGTTGTTAGTAATCGCACATTCATCAAGCATGTCAATCATGTTGCGATACTTCGCACCTTTGGTTGGCTTGATCACGATAGTAAAATTATTACCCACTTTCGCTTTCAGATCCGCGATAACCTTGCGAATTCCTGTCTCCGAATAGTTAGTAAGTTGCATTACTGTACCTGCTTCAGTAGGGATACCTTGGTAATAATACACCTTGTTAGCATCTGGACACACAGTAAGTGTTTCCGATAATTTAACAGGGGATGTTTCCTTCGTATCCGTTTTATCAGGCATGTTTAATTGCATGGTAACGGGCTTTGCTAACGTCGTTGTTAACATAAAGAAAGTAATCAAAAGGAAGCCTAAGTCCACCATAGGTGTCATGTCGATTTTAGTCGACATTTTCTTACTGCGCTTCTTTCCGCCTTTCTTCCCGCCACCGGAGCTATCTATTTCTGCCATTTCTTTTCGTAATTAAAAATGAAAACTTATTTCGGTTTATTTTCCGGTCCAGTTACTAATTGGAAGATATTGATATTCTGAGCTTGCAAAGTCCCGATAATATCGGCAAACACTTTGTAGTTAGATTCTTTATCTCCTTTGATAGCAACTTTCAACTCTGGATTAGACAATTTCGCATAACCCACCCAATACGAAAGCTCGTTATTAGATGAATCAAGTGGAATCCCCTTGCTTAGCGCTTTCGCTTCTGAAGGTTTCATATTTAACACCTGACGCATTGCACCTAGAGGATAGCCGACGATTTCTGAAGCCATAAAGTTCTTCTTCATCTCAGCTGTTACAGCGATACCATAGCGATTAGCCATGCGCTCTAACATAAACTCCCGTGCCATTTGATCATCAGTTGCTAAATAAACGCCACCTTCAGGTGAAACACTAACCATCAGCATACCATCTTTTATGTTCAGAGGTTTCTCTGAGATAGAAGATGGAGGCGTGATTGTAACTGCCTCTTCTGGACGGAACTTCGCGGTTAACATGAAGAACGTCAAAAGAAGGAAAGCCACATCACACATCGCTGTCATGTCGAGTGAGACACTATGTCGTTTAGCTTTAACTTTTGGCATAACAATTATTTTTTTGAACGGTGAATAAAATTGAATGAAAGGGCTGAAGCCCCTAAATCAGTTCAAATATTAATTGTGGTGCGTAGCGTAGTTTTGGTTAACACTTAAGCCGATTTCGTCGATACTATAAGTTAACTCATCAATTTTCGCTGTAAATACGTTGTATGCAATGATACAGATAGCCGAAGTACCGATACCTAATGCCGTATTGATAAGAGCCTCAGAGATACCATTTGCTAAAGCGGATGAATCAGTTGATCCACCTGAATTACCTAATGATGCGAAGGCCTTAATCATACCGATTACCGTTCCTAAAAGACCGATCAAAGTTGATACCGATGCTAAAGTTGCGATGATAGTTAAGTTTTTCTCTAACATGGGCAATTCTAATGAAGTAGCTTCTTCCACTTCTTTGCTCAATGCAGCTAATTTTTGCTCTTTATCTAAAGCTTTTTCCGTAGTTAAAGCCTTGTATTTATTGATTGCAGCTAAAGTTACATTACCTACAGATCCTTCTTGTACTTTACAAGCTTTCAAAGCAGCTTCTACATCATCTTTATCTAAAGATGCTTGAACTAAACGTACGAATGCATTTACATCACCTTTTCCTTTTGCTTTACCGATTGTTAATAAACGCTCGATAGAGAAAGTTAATGCAGTTAAAAAACAAGTCATTAAAACTGGTACAATAACACCACCTTTGTAAACTACACCAAAGTAGTCTCCAGGAAGTGGGTGACCTTCATTAGTTCCACCTTCAAAGTGAGAGCCATCTCCCATTACAAAGGTGTAAATTGCAATTGCAATAACGAATAGAATAATTAGAATTAAACCTGCAGACAAACCGCCAGATTTTTTTTCGGTTGCAGCTGGCTTACCAGCTGGCTTTGGTTGTTGTGTACTCATTAGTTTGGTAATTTGGGGTTAAAGAATTATTTTTTTGATAAAACTTGCAGAAAATGGGGCGATCATAGTTTTCATATTGTAGACTTTCGCTTTATTTTTCATTAAAGGCAAAAGTAATAGAATTCTAATATAATTTTCATCCTTTAAATAATCATTGCAGGGTTGTGAGCAGGTCAGAGACTAGGGACTATTGTACTAAACCGATATTTTCTTCAAATAACAGATATTTTTAGGGTACTATTTGGGGATTACGGAATTATAAATAAATTAAAAAAAAATTAAATTTTGTTGAGAATTTCCTGATTAAGCGTAATTAATGGTTTAATTTTGGCAGTCAAAAATAATATAATGATCGATTCACCCTTCAATCCGACAGGTCCCAGAGCTTCTACTAGAAGTAAGGATAATATGAGCCTGAAGGAGGCGATCGAATCCCTTTTGCGCGTTTATAAGCTGCAGAATAAATACGATGAAACGTATATCGTCGCTCATTGGGAAGAAATTATGGGAAAACCCATTGCGGCGCGTACCACTAAAATCTACATTAAAGATAAAAAACTCTTTTTAGGGTTAGATTCTGCCCCTTTGAAGAAAGAGCTTTTGATGGCCAAACAAAAAATGATCGAGCTATTGAATAAATCGGCTCAGCAGGACATTATAGCTGAGGTTGTTTTTCTCTAAACAGATCCCACGCTAGCCAAATCCATACCCCGAATAAAGGCAAAATCATTAAGGCCAAAGGATTAATAAATTCATTCCTTATATAGGCCGGAAATAAATCCGTAGGCGAAAAACTAGAAATCAGCAAGGTGAAAATCAACATCGCCCAACGAGCTTTGGTTTTTTCCCCTAAAACAAACCAGATTCCAACGGCAGGAAATGCCATCACTAAGGTAGGGGATTCGGTACCTGTGCTTGCTAGCATAATATATAGAAGCACGAAAGCTAAAATACGAAGTCTGAAATCGGGATCAGACCACTTTTTTGTTTGGAAGAACAAATAGACATTGAGAATCATGGAAGGAATTAAGAACCAAAGATTCGAGATGTTCGGGTCACCTGTCCAACGGCGAATCATCCCCATCACGCAAACGTCCGTGCGAATATTTTTAATGTTCTCGTTTAACTCATTTTTATGAGCTAAAATTCCCATCCAATCTCGGTAGGATTGCATGCCGTAATCGAATCCGCCTAAGACCAAAGGAATAAAACCGATCACCAGCATCCAGAAAACGAAGTAGGCGGCGAAACGGAGGCGGTCTTTAGCAAAGAAGAAAAAGGCTAATCCGACTACCCCATACAACTTAATGTAGATGCCTAAAACGATCCAGAGCGTCGCCCAAAAATAGTTTTTCTTCTCCACACAGATGTAGGACCAGAGTATTAAGGCCAAACAAATCGCATGAAATTGTGTGTTCAAGAGAGCGGTAATCAATGAATTTAATACAATCCAAGTGATGGCCACCCGCTTAGTTGAGACGATAGGTAGGTGCCAAAGCGTCACAAACAAGACCACCGAATTCACTATATTCCACAAAATTACGCTAGGGCCATCGGACAGCAGGGAAAATGGCGCCATTAAAATGGAGAACACTGGGCCATATAGGTAGAGGTCGAAATATTCTTTCGGATACTCTAAATAGAGCGGCAAGCGGTGCAAGAAATGGCCGAAACTCGCCTTGAAAATCTGAAAATTATTGATGTGGGAATGAACGGCGCTCAGCGAAAACTGCTTCCAGCCAGTGGCCAAACCTGCTAAGGCCCAAATAATCAATAAAGTGGATTTCTTATTCATGGTTTTCCAGCATTTGGGCCATCGTCGTAAAATTCCCCTCCCCTTTCATTTGACCTAAAAAAGAACGCAATTTATCTCGCAAAGGACCATTGTGCCCGCGCTTAACGTGTCCTGGCAATGGATATTTACTTAAATCTGCAAATTCCCAAGGATGAAAATAGATATTCAAAAAGCCTTGTTTACGCAAAGTTCGCTTCGCTAACAACGTGTAGATCCACAGGGGAAAATTTTTAAATGCGAGCCAAAACAGGGGAATCCGCAACCAAGGGCTTACTGATGCAGGCACATTCCACAATCCTTTTTCGAAAAATGGCTGGGTGGGTTTATCTCTATTATCGTAGCGCCCAGGAATCCACGTCGGATTCAAGGAGGAATGGTAGGTATAACCTGCCTTCAAAATTTCACTTTCCTCCACATAGTGCATACGAGCCATTCGGAAGCCGGTGATGGGCTTTCCACTCAATTTTTGTAATAGATTTTTAGAGTTTTTTAAATCCTTTTTCGCATCAAAATGACCATGAAAATAGCCGTGTGAGGCTAATTCGTGCATCGGATTCAACTCTTTTATCCATGCTTCGTTATTTTCCGCATACACTCCCGTACAAAAAATAGTTACCGGAACGCCTGCCTCCTCCACTATCTGCATAAAATGCGCTAAGCCCTCACGAGATATGGCTAATTGCTCTTCCAAAGGAATCACGATTCCATATTCCAATGGAATATCGCATTCTTCTACATCAATCGTGATCAAAATTGGGTTCATCCGTTGCTGCGAAATAGAATGGTGGTGAAATTAACTAATTCCGTCAAAATCGTCTTCGCGCGCATCGTCGAAAAAACGATGCCTTTTCTTGCCTGAACGTAGATCCACTGGATGCGGATATCTGGGTTTTTGGAAGCCAAAACTAAAAATTCCATATCAAAAAGAAAGGCCGGGATCCGCGTCTTCAGGAAGATCTCTTTCCCCTTTTGATTAAACCCTTTCAAACCCGACTGCGTATCTTTTACTTTCAGTTGAGGGAAAAACAAATAATTCATCACCTTCAATGAAAGGGAAAATATTTTACGCCCTAAAGGCAATTGATCATAATATTGCTCATCGCGAACCCCTACAACTATATCAGCCGCGTCCGAAGAAAGCAGGCGAAACATATCCACCGCATTCTGAATTAAATAAGGATAATCTGCGTCAGTATAAATGACCCATTTACCCGTGGTTTGGCGAACCGCATCGCGTAAAGCTCCTCCTTTTCCTTGATTCACAGGAGAATCAATATAGGTGAAACTGTTTATTTCACGCGCTAAAAGCGCTATGTCTTCCGGCCGAATACCTGTCTTGCTTCCATCATTCACTAAATACATGTGTATCGAAGTTTCGGCGGGAATTGCCTCCTTGAACAGGGTATAATACTGCAGCAATTCCTCCGCCCATCCCGGATGTGGGTTGTAAATAGGATGAACAAGATTTAAATCTGCAGGTGCGATAGGAATAGTTTTTTACAATATTACAAAATTTAGCCCTTGAGGATCCTAAAAAAAAGCAGATATTTACAGCATGACTCGGATAATTCCCCCGTATTTACAAGCTGGTGACGAAGTAGCTATTTTGTCCCCCGCCTCTTTCCCTACAACCGAAAACTGGAAAAAGGGTGTAGAGGTATTGGAAAGCTGGGGGCTTCGGGTGCGCTATGCGCCTAATTATTTAGCTCGTTACCACGGCCTAGGAGGAACAGATGAGGAGCGCTTATCCGATCTTCAACAAATGTTAGACGACCCTTCGATTAAGGCCATTTTTCCCATTCGTGGTGGATATGGATCCTCTCGTTTGCTGGATTCGCTGGATTTTTCGGGTTTTATTTCGTCTCCCAAATGGATCGTTGGCTTTTCCGATATTACAGCACTTTTATGCGAGGTAGATCGCCTAGGATTCGCGAGTATTCACGGACCTATGCCGCATAATTTTTGCCAAAAAGGCGGAGAATCCGCCTTGCAAAACTTGCATTCCTTATTATTCAAGGGGGAGCTTTCTTTGTCAGCTGGAGCACATCCTTTGAAGCGATTTGGCGAAGCCTCCGCGGAAATCATAGGTGGAAATTTATCCCTTTTATGTCACTTGGTGGGCTCACCCACCTTCGCTTCGACGGATGGTAAAATTTTATTCATCGAAGAAATAGGCGAACGTTTGTACCATGTAGATCGCCTATTATTGCAATTAAAAAGGGCAGGATTTTTCCAAAACCTAGCCGGCTTAATCCTAGGTGGATTTACTGATTGCAACGAGGCGAGTTTAAACATCGGCAAAACAGCCTACGAATTAGTGGCAGAACATACTGCAGGGACTTCATTCCCTATAGCCTTCGATTTTCCAGCTGGACATATTCCGAATAACCAGCCTTTGGTTTTTGGGGTAAAAACCAAGCTCTTGGTAAATTTAGACGGTATCCAATTAACTGATATTTAATTCGGGATCGTTCGGTTAACATTGTGTCTTAAACGACCACTATGTTAGCGAAAACTTTTGGCAGTGCCCTCGTGGGCATTCATGCCTCCATTATCACCATCGAAACCCATGTAGGACAAGGCTCTAAATGTTATTTAGTCGGCCTGCCCGATTCCACCATTAAAGAATCTATTCAACGCGTTGAATCTGCCATCAAGCAAATCGGCTATTTCTTCCCGCGCAGAAAAGTCGTCATCAATCTGGCCCCAGCAGACGTCAGAAAAGAAGGATCGGGCTACGACCTCCCCATTGCCCTCGGACTGCTTCAAGCGTCTGAACAGACCAAAATGTCTAGCCTTTCTGACTATTTAATCATGGGAGAACTGTCCTTAACGGGTGAAATTAGGCCGATTAAAGGGGCTTTGTCCATGGCCATCGAAGCCAAAAAACAAGGCATCAAATCCCTCATTCTTCCGAGGGAGAATGCCATCGAAGCCGCTTTGATAGAAGGTTTAAGCATCTATGCGATGGATAATCTGCGGGATACGATTCGTTTCTTGCACGGACGGACTCAAGCAGCTGTAAAAGCTCCTCCAGCTCAGCCAAAAACACGGCATTATGCAGACGATTTTGCCCAAATAAAAGGTCAGGAAAAAGCCAAGAGAGCCATTGAAATCGCTGTGGCGGGCGGTCATAATCTAATCCTCGTAGGGCCACCCGGTGCCGGCAAAACGATGATGGCTAAACGAATCCCCTCCATCATGCCACCCATGAGTCTTAGCGAGATTATCGAAACTACTCAGATTCACTCAATCGTAGGAAAGTTAAGTTCTGAAAATCCACTCATTACTGAAAGACCCTTTCGGGCACTTCACCACAGTATATCACCCACCGCTCTCATCGGAGGCCGTGCAAACCCTCAGCCAGGAGAAATTTCCCTAGCCCACCAGGGTGTTTTATTCCTAGATGAACTACCTGAATTTCAACGTAACGTGTTAGAATTATTAAGGCAACCTTTGGAGGAAAGAAAGGTGCCTATTTCTCGTGCCCATGGTACGGTAGAATTCCCCGCTAATTTTTTGCTGATTTCTGCTATGAATCCGTGTCCTTGTGGTTATTTCCATCACCCCGAAAAGCCCTGTACATGCAAGCCTTACCAAGTAGATAGATACCTGCATCGAATATCTGGTCCTTTACTTGATCGAATCGGCATGCATTTAGAGGTCTTCCCTTTGAAATACCCAGAAATGTTTAATGCGAAAACCAGTGAACCGAGTTCAAGCATACGAGAACGCGTAATTATGGCAAGAGATAAGCAAAATGAACGATTTCAAAAACAGAATTCCATCCGAACTAATGCAGAGATGAATTCCGAACAAGTTAAGGCGCTATGTCAGCTAGACCCTATTTCCTCGTCTTTACTTCAAAATGCTATTGAGAGACTACAATTATCTGCCCGTGCCCACGATCGAATTTTAAAAATGGCTAGAACGATTGCTGATTTGGCCCAATCCACTGACATCCAAAGCAAGCATCTAGCGGAAGCAATTACCTACCGAAATTTAGATCGGGAAAATTGGTCAGGCTGATTGTGATTTTACGCGAAAAAAGCTAAATTTAAAGAGTTATTTAAAAATCCCACATGAGAAAATTAACCCTTGGAATTTTAGCGCTCTCCGTTTCTCTTTTTAGCTCTTCCTTCGTGTCAGTTGAAGGAGAGGATGATTTGAAAGATGTTTTCAAAAAGATTAAAGTAGAAGTAGAATTGCATTCAAAAGCCTATAGCTCTCTTGAAGACGCATGCAAGACCATAGGACATAGATTAACAGGGAGCGAGAAAGGAAAAAAGGCAGAAGAATATGCTTTTCGTTTGCTAAAAGAATATGGATTCAAGGATACTAAATTCCAAGGATTTCAAGTAGAAGCGTGGGCGCGAGATACGGTTACTTTGTCTATCGCTCCGCCTAAATCAGATGATTTTAGGGAGGTACCAGTCGTTTCTTTAGCTATGACTCCGGTGGATGCCAATATTCAAGGGACGATTATCGATTTAGGAAACGGATTAGATGCCGATTATACGGGCAAAGAGGTGGCAGGCAAAGTCGTTTTAGCTAACATCGGCTTATTAGAGGCCACAGCCGGAACAAAAAATCTACACCGTTCAGAAAAAACAGCATTGGCCATTCAGCATGGTGCGATGGGAGTGATTTTTGTCAATACGGTTAAAGGCCAAGTACTACTTACAGGTACAGCCTCCGTAACGGGAAATTTAATTAGCATCCCTGCCGTATGTATTTCATTAGAAAATGGAACTGAAATAAGAAAATGGATGAAGGATCAACCAGGCTTATTAAGTTTGATTGAAATGCATAATGTGAGTAAACCGATCAAAGCACGCAATGTGGTAGCGACATTAAAAGGGACAAGCTCTAAATTAAGAAATGAGAAAATTGTGATTGGGGGCCATTTGGATTCTTGGGATTTAGCCACGGGTGCGATTGATAATGGTATTGGATCCTTTTCTGTACTAGATGTAGCCAGAACCTTTAAGGCTTTAGGATTAAGCAGTAAGCGTACGATTGAGTTTGTTGCCTTCATGGGAGAAGAAGAAGGTTTATTAGGCTCGAAGGCCTATGTGGAGCGCGCGAAAAAATTAGGTGAACTAGATGACGTCGTTTATATGATTAATTTAGACATGACTAATGATGTGCATGGATTTAATGGGGGTGGACGCGATGAAATGATGTCTATATTGAAATCAATTGGAGATCAGATTAAGTCAATTGATGGGGATTTTGGCAATCATTTAACGAATTCTCCAGGGCTACATTCTGACAATCAAACGTTCTTAATGGAGGGAATTCCAGCGGCGGATCCCATGGGGAAATTGGCCCGAAATGTATTAGATTGTTACCATGCTAATTGCGACGATTTCAGTTTAGTCAATAAAAAAGAGATGGAGAATACCGTGAAATATACCACGATGCTGCTGTATGGTTTAGCCAATGCGGAACAAATTCCAGCTAAGAAATTAGATTTCTATTCGACTAAAGAATTCTTTATCAAACATAACCTACGCCATGAACTAGAATTAGGGAATGAATGGCGCTGGGGAAATGACTAAAATATTTGCAGATTTCTATTATTTTTACATTTAAGAACAATTGACCTTACACAATGAGTAGCGAAAATCCCTCCTTTTTTGACCATCAAATCGAAGTAGTACCAGAAACATCCTTTAAGTCCATCATAAAAGTGATCGGAATCGGGGGTGGCGGATCCAATGCGGTGAAGCACATGGATAACCTGAAGATTAAAGGCGCTGATTTGATTATCTGCAATACAGATTCTCAAGCTTTGGCATCTAGTTCAGTTAAAACTAAAATTAAATTAGGGGAACAGGGTTTAGGTGCAGGGACTGACCCAGAGGTGGGAAAGCAAGCGGCTATGGAAAGTCAAGAAAAAATCAAGGCTGTTCTTTCTAATGAGACTAAAATGGTTTTCATCACGGCTGGTATGGGTGGTGGAACAGGGACGGGTGCTGCACCGGTTGTTGCAGAGATCGCTAGAGACCGCGATTTATTAACCGTTGCCGTGGTTTCATTCCCCTACAATTGGGAAGGGAAAGAGAAAATTCAATATGCAAGAGACGGGATTGAAGAACTGAAAGAGTATTGCGATACGGTTTTAGTGATCATGAACGATAAAATATCAGAACATTACAAGGATTTAGCTGTAAAACACGCCTTTGCGAAAGCGGATGATGTATTAGCAAAAGCAGTTAAATCAGTGGTCGATGTAATTGCAAAACCTGGTGATATCAACACGGACTTTATGGACGTGAAAAAGGTTTTGACAAAAGCAGGTCAAGCCATGATGAGTTCTGCCTTAGGAAGCGGTGAAGAGAGAGCAAAAGCGGCTATCGTAGAGGCTTTGAATTCGCCACTATTAAACTCCCAAGAAATCAAAGGTGCTAAGCGTATTCTAGTGACTGTTTCGACGAGTAGTGCAAAAGATTTGTTGATTTGGGAAAAAGATGCGATCATCGAATACCTTAATGAGCGAATAGATGCGCAAGCAGATATGGTTAAGTTCGGTTTCTCTACGGATGAAGAGTTAGGGGATGATCTTTATCTAACTGTGATTGCAGCTGGATTCGAACAAGATTCGAGTGGAATGGATGGTGGCATGCGCAAAGTAGTGAAGCGAATGACTCCCGTCTACTTAAATCCAGGAGATAGCGTCGAACTAGATGGCGATTTAGATAGCTTGGCGACTGTTTCTCCTGATTCTGAAGAAGCTCGTTTTGCTCAAATGATCGAGAAGTTCAAACATAGTATGATGTCTGATGCCGAATTTAAAATACCTACTTACAAGCGTACAGAAGTAGGTTTATACGATATATCGACCATGCCAGAGAAAGCATGGCAAACCACGGATTTATTCGCTGAATAAATTCTGAATTTTAGAGATAGCCGCTCGAATGATTTCTTCGCTCGAGTAAGCTACCTCAAATTCCGAAATCTCCGCTATACCTCCCATGGATATTCCTGGACGTCGGTATTCCATTTCAGAATTCCGGACGGTTCTGGCGCTTAAATGAATAGCATCTACCCCGATTTGAACAAAGTCCAAGCAATTCACTGGATTTACCCCACTTCCTGCCATAATTTGAATTCGACCTTTAGAGGCGGCTACCATTTCAGCTAGATTTTCGATTCCATCTAAGGCTTTATTTTTGCCTCCAGACGTCAAAATACGATCAAATCCAATCGAAATCAATTCCTCCATCACGACCAAAGGTTCACGCGACACGTCAATAGCACGATGACAAGTCAATTCCCGATCACCGGTAATTTTTCTAATCTCCCGTAAGAATTCCACATCCAAATCCCCCGATGGCAATAAGGCACCTGTAACGATCCCGTGTACTCCTTGTGCTATTAAAGAGTGAGCCTCCGCTAGCATCGTTTGCTTCTCAACTGCGTCGTATACAAAATCTCCCCCTCTAGGACGAACCATGGCATGAATCTCTAAGGAAGTCGACAATAAGGCTTGTTCGACTAATCCAGCACTCGGAGTTGTTCCTCCTTCCCAAGGGGACGCACATAGTTCCACTCGCTGGGCACCTGCTCTATCTGCCGCTAAACAAGAAAATAAAGAATAAGCACAAACTTCGACAGAAACAGGGGTTGAATTAGGCATATAAGCTAGATTAAATCAAGGTTTTGATAATTAATGAAAATTTAAAAAATAAATCTTTCATAAATACATTTTTATTTTACTTTTGCACTTAGGAAGGGTTTAAAAAACTAATGCCCCTCTTTTATTACGCAAAATATTATTAGCTATAAATTATGTATTGGACACTAGAACTTGCCTCCTATTTAGAAGATGCGCCTTGGCCAGCCTCTAAAGATGAATTAATTGACTTTGCAATCCGTACGGGTTCTCCTTTAGAAGTAGTCGAAAACCTACAAGAATTGGAAGATGATGGTCAACCTTTTGAAAGTATTGAAGAGATTTGGCCAGATTACCCGACCAAAGACGACTTCTTCTTTAACGAGGACGAATATTAAAATCAAGAGGCGAAAGCCTCTTTTTTTATGGCCTTTAATCGCTCTGCCAGTGCTTCATCCCGCATGGAAATACCCCAACGGCGGGCTAAAACATCTTCCCAAGTCACTGCCATTTCTTGCTCTTTTACATAGTTGAGTTCCCCCACCAGGTAAGGTTCGTCCGCTAATAAACGTTCTGAACCGCACGCATAGACGTCGCCGGCTTTGGGTCCGTATAGGTCGGTTAAATGTTTCCGAATATCTGGGGCAATATGTGCAGGTAAAACGACTAAAGACTCAGGAACTAAGACATGATTCTTCGTTACGCAAGGCTTCACCGCAACGCGTAAAACCTCCCTTTCAAGAACATCTAGTGTATCGGAGGCCATCACGCGATAGGTCGTCCATTTCCCACCCATGATACTAACTAATTTCGAACGACCATCCACTTCCACCTCATGATCGCGCACTAAGGATTTCGTATCGGAGTTCATGGCAGAATCGAGCTGCACTTGGAGTAATGGCCTTTGGCCTACAAACGTAGCACTGATATTCTCTAACGAAGCTTTCTTAGATGAATAGCGATTAAAATACGAAATAAGGTATTCCTTTTCCAAATCTAAAATGCGAGGTGTTTCCGACAAGGTATCCGGATCATCCGTCGTTCCCACCAGCACATAATCTCTCCACGGAATCACAAATATGACCCTGCCATCATCCGTTTTAGGAATTAATAGGGCGGTTTCGCCTTGCCAAAACTCAGCAGGCAACACGATATGGGCCCCGCGACTCACCTTCATTCGAGGCTTCAATCGCGGATTTGCAAGCACCCGCACCGAATCCGTAAAAGGTCCTGTGGCATTTATCACTGCTTTGACCGCAATGGTGTAGGACTCCTGAGAAAGTAAATCACTGAATACTACTTTCTTGATCTTTAAACTCTTTTGGCCTAATTCAAACGAATTCAAACAGGCATAATTCAAAATACAAGCCCCTAAACGTTCCGCCTCTTTCAAAATAGCTAAGGCATAGCGCGCGTCATTCATCTGTCCATCATAATACAAAACGCCACCTCTTAAGTACTGTGATTCGATGGAAGGAAACTCGTGTTGAATTTCTTTTTTGCTTAAGCCGCGACTTGATTTCAAGTTCGTGCTGCCAGAAATTTTATCGTAAAGCCACATCCCTATCCGGTAATACCAGCGTTCCCAGTGTGTATAACAAGGAGTTAATAATCCCAAAGGATGAGCGAGGTGGGGTGCATTTTGCAATAGCGTTTTGCGTTCGTGCAAAGCTTTATACACCATTCTGAATTGATGCCAGTCGAGATTTCGGACGGCCTGCTCGAGGTAACGAACTCCTCCATGTACTAACTTCGTCGACTTAGAGGAGGTTTGACTGGAGAAATCGCCTTTTTCAATCAATAAAACTTTGTACCCCCTTAACGTTGCATCGAGCGCTACGCCTGCCCCTGTCGCACCACCACCGATAATACAAATATCGAATGTTTCCTTGAGTTTGTGGATTTGATCTAGGCGATTAAAGGACATACAGGTTTATTTACTTCAAATTTGAAAAATAAAATGCAAAAGATTCCATTAATGTGGATAAAAATGAAAGAGATTTTATAATTTTGCAGTCCTTTGGCACCTAATAATAATCTGCCAAACGAATTAATGACCTTATGGCAAAGAAAGAAAAAGTAGAATCGATTGAAATCATTGAGAGCCCAGAAGCTCTTCAACAAGAAGTTTCTAAAGTTGCTGAACTAGTAGACAAGAATAAATCTAGCATTGCAACTATCTTAGGCGGCTTAGTCTTAGTCGTTGCCGCTTATTTCGGTTACCAATGGTATACTGCGACACAAGACGCAGAAGGCGAGAAGAAATTATTCAAAGCTGTTTATGCTTTTGAATCAGATTCATCAGCTGCTGCTGCGAAAGAATTAGCGAAAGTTTCGGATGAGTTTGGTGGAAATACACAAAACTTAGCTGATTTGTATTTAGGAATTACCTTGTTAAAGCAGGGGAAATTCGATCAGTCAATCGAAAAATTGAAAAACTTTTCGAGCTCGGATTTATTAGTGCAAGCACGTGCTTATTCTTTAATCGGGGATGCGTATTCAGAGAAGAAATCTTTATCTGATGCCATTGATTACTACAAGAAAGCAGCGGAAAATAAGCCCAATAAATTCTTTACTCCTACGTATTTGCTAAAATTAGCGAATGCCTACGAAGCAAATAAACAAACAAAAGAGGCAGTAGATACGTATTCCATCATTGTGGAGAAATACGGCCAATCGGCTGAATCGATTCCAGCAAAGAAATACAAAGCGATTTTAGAAAGCACTATCTCTGAATAATTTATAGAACAGATTATGTGATGAGGGATAAGAGCTTGAGCTTTTATCCCTTGTTTTTTTAACCCCATCCCATGGCATCAGCACTTAAAAACTTAAGCGATTTTACGACAGACCATTTGCCAGATGTTTCGAACAAAACATTTGCCATCGTGGTGTCAGAATGGAACACGGACGTAACGCATGCCTTGTATACGGGTGCTTATGATACGCTGTTGAAATTGGGGGTGAAAGAAGAAAATATTACGAGTGTTAAGGTTCCTGGTAGCTTTGAATTAAGTTTAGGGGCGCAAAAAATGGCGCAAAAACCAAACATTGATGCGGTCATTTGTTTAGGCTGTGTGATTCAAGGTGAAACTAGGCACTTCGATTTTATCTGCCAAGCGGTGGCGGATGGAATCACGAATGTCAGTTTGAAGTTTGACAAACCGGTGATTTTTGGGGTTTTAACTCCGAATACGCAAGAACAAGCGATGGATCGCGCGGGAGGCAAACATGGAAATAAAGGCGATGAGGCGGCCATAACAGCCATCAAAATGTTAGGACTATAATACGAGAAGACATGCAAGTTTGGAAATTTGGAGGTACCTCCGTCGGAAAACCAGAGCGAATGAAATCAATCCGTCAGCTAATTACGGAGGATGGTCAACCGAAAATCGTTGTACTTTCTGCCCTTTCTGGCAGTACGAATACCTTGCTTTCTATTTCAGCATCTTTGAATGCAGGAAACGCGGCGGAGGCAAAAGAGAAGGCGAATGAATTACGCGCGCATTACGAACAATTTTTAACCGAATTATATTCCACCCCTGCTGGATTAGGTAAGGGTCAAGCCATCATAGAGAAGGAATTTGCCTTTATTGATGGATTAATTGCTACAGCACCCTGTACCCTAAAGCAGGAAAAGGAAATGGTGGCTTTGGGCGAATTACTTTCCACTCAAATTTTCGAGGCTTTCTTAGAAGAAGAGGGCGTCAGCTCCACCTTGTTGCCCGCCTTAGATTTTATGGTCATCGATGAGGATAACGAACCCATTTTAGCCCTTATCGAACAAAAATTAGCTGCGATTTTAGCCCCAGTAAAAGACAAGCAAATTTTAGTGACGCAAGGGTTTATCTGCCGCAACCCAGCGGGTGAAGTAGATAATTTAAAGCGAGGAGGATCGGATTATACAGCGTCCCTAGTTGGTGGAGCCGTTCAGGCGGAGGAAATTCAGATTTGGACGGATATCGACGGAATGCATAATAATGATCCGCGCATCGTTAAGAACACCTTCCCTATCCGGGAGCTTTCTTTCGCTGAGGCAGCAGAATTGGCTTATTTTGGGGCCAAAATCCTGCATCCAAGTACCATTACGCCAGCAAAATTAAAAGGAGTACCGGTTCGATTGAAAAATACGATGGAGCCTCTTGCTTTTGGAACCTTGATCTCTGAAAAATCGACCGATATAGAAATCAAAGCGATTGCCGCGAAAGACAATATCACGGCTATATACATCCATTCAACGCGTATGTTGAACGCCTATGGATTTTTAAAGCGCGTATTCGAAGTGTTTGAAAAATACAAGACTCCGGTGGACATGATTACCACTTCCGAGGTTTCTGTCAGCGTAACTATTGATCAAACGACAAATTTGGATGCGATTATGAGCGAACTTCGTGAATTTGCAGAATTGGAAGATCCCGATATGAACCAAGTAATTATCTGTATTGTGGGTAATTTCTGGGCCGATAAAGAAGGTATTGCCATCAAGGTATTAGATGCCATCAAAAGCATTCCAATTCGAATGATTTCGTATGGTGCCTCAGAACATAATATTTCTTTATTAGTGGATGCAACACACAAAAATGATGCATTAAATGCGTTAAACGAAGGACTTTTCTAAAAATCACGCTATGTTAACTTTACCATTCATTCGGGCGAATCAAGAAACCACGATCGCAGGTTTACAAAAGAAACATGTTGCGAATGCCGCTGAAATCGTGGCTAAGTTGATCATGCAAGACGATCAACGCAAAACCCTCTTACAACAAGCCGAGGCCGCCTTAGAAAAATCGAATGCGGCAGCTAAAGAAATCGGGGCATTGATGCAATCAGGCCAAAAAGAACTAGCCGAAGGGAAACGCGCCGAAACAGCTGCGCTGAAAGCTTCGATTAAAGAAATGGAAGAGGCGGCGAAAGCGGCGGATAAAGAATTAACAGATTTGTTAGTGACCTTGCCTAACCTTCCTCACAGCTCAGTTCCTGAAGGAAAAACGGCAGATGATAACGAGGTAGTGTTGACTTGGGGCTCGGTTCCCGTGCTCCCAGCGGATGCTCAGCCTCACTGGGATTTGATCAAGAAATATGATATCATCGATTTCGATTTAGGGAATAAAATTACAGGTGCTGGCTTCCCGGTTTACAAAGGGAAAGGGGCTCGTTTACAACGCGCTTTGATTAATTTCTTCTTAGATGAGGCGATCAAAGTAGGATATTACGAGATTCAGCCGCCCATTTTAATTAATGAGGAATCGGGTTTTGGGACAGGGCAATTGCCAGATAAAGAAGGCCAAATGTATGTAACGAAAGAAGAAGGTTTGTTCTTAATCCCTACAGCTGAGGTGCCTATTACGAACTTATACCGCGATGTGATCGTGAATGAGAAAGAATTACCGATCAAAAATGTAGGGCACACGCCCTGTTTCCGTCGCGAAGCTGGATCTTGGGGTGCACACGTACGTGGTTTGAATCGCTTACATCAATTTGATAAAATTGAAATCGTTCAGATTCACAAACCGGAATCATCTTATGCCGCTTTAGAGGAAATGTCCTTACACGTGCAAGGTCTTTTGCAAAAATTAGGCTTGCATTACCGCGTCCTGCGCCTTTGTGGGGGCGATATGGGATTTGCCTCTGCGCTAACCTACGATATGGAAGCCTGGTCAGGCGCACAAAACCGCTGGTTAGAAGTTAGTTCGGTAAGTAATTTTGAAACTTTCCAAGCGAATCGCTTGAAGTTGAGAACAAAAGTGGATGGGAAATCAATCCTTTGTCATACCTTGAATGGATCCGCTTTAGCATTACCACGTATCGTGGCTTCTATTTTAGAAAATAACCAAGGTCCAGATGGAATTAAGATTCCGGAAGCATTAGTTCCTTATACGGGCTTTACCCACATTAACTAGAGCCCTTCTACACTCAATCGGAAACCCTCGCCGTGCAGATTCAACAGCTGGACGCGAGGGTCTTCTTTTAGCATTTTGCGCAACTTCGTCATATACACGTCCATACTGCGCGCATTGAAATAGGTATCATCTCCCCAAATTAATTTCAAAGCATAGCTTCTGCTCACCGGACGACCTAAATTTTCGCACAAGAGCTTCATTAATTCGTTCTCTTTAGGCGTAAACTTCAATTCCATGTCTCCTATGGTTAAACTCATTTTAGCAGGAATATAGGTGTAATTTCCTAAGGCGATTTCGTCCGCTAAACTAGGTACGGATTTATCGGAATGGCTCCTGCGAAGAATGGCTTCCATTCTTGCGACGAGTACTTCCATCGAGAAAGGTTTGGTCAAATAATCATCGGCTCCTACTTTAAAACCGTGAAGGGTGTCTTCCTCCATCGATTTCGCGGTTAGGAATATGATGGGTACTTGTTGGTGGTTTGCCCGAATGTCTTTGGCCAAAGAAAACCCATCCTTTTTCGGCATCATCACGTCTAAAAGACATAAATCGAAGGAGCCTTTGACAAAAAGATCTAATGCTTCATCCCCATTCTGAGCCCAGGCAACGTGGTATCCCTTCTTTTTCAAGAATTCGGTTAATAATAATCCCAAATTGGGATCATCTTCCGCGACTAAAATTTCAGGCGTTTTTGACATAGGGTAAATAGATTTCAAATGTACTTCCTTCTCCTAATTTACTTTTCACTTGCACTTTCCCTCCATGGGCCTCCACAATTTTTTTCACATAACTTAAGCCTAGTCCAAAGCCCTTCACATTATGCACATTGCCCGTAGGCACGCGATAGAACGCATCAAAAATATTGCTTAAAGCCTCTTTAGGCATTCCTATTCCCTGATCTTTAACTTGGATGGAAATACCTTGACCTTGTTCTGTGACCTCGATTTCAATGTGCGGATTAGTAGGACTGTATTTAACCGCATTGTCGATTAAATTATTCAACACATTCGAAATATGTACCTCATCTACTACCACGATGGCAGGATGCTCCCCTAAAGAAAGCTGCAAAGTCCCATTCACTGATTCAATCAACGGCCCATTAATTTCAACCACTTGATGAATTAAAGCCGCCATATCCACCTTCTTCCGTTTCAATGCAATCTCTTCGCGTTCCATTTGAGCGGTTTGTAAGACACGCTCCACTTGCTGGCCTAAGCGGGTATTTTCATCTTTAATAATGCCCAAATAACGTAATATCGACTCATTTTTTCCCGGTTTCAATTCCTCTTGCAGCAATTGCGTCGCCAACGAAATGGACGTAATCGGGGTTTTAAACTCGTGCGTCATATTATTAATGAAATCATTCTTCACTATCGCTAATTTCTTTTGTCTTAAAATGGTGAGCACCGCGAAGTAAAAACAGCCAATCATGACGAGCAATAATAAGCCTGACCCAGCTAAACTCAAACCCATCGTTTGCCAGATAAAGGCCCCACTATCAGGGAAATAAATCTTCAATATGTTCTTAGACGGATGTAAATCATTAGGAAATAAGTCAGCTTCAAACAAAGCTTTTTGTTGCTTAATTTCAGGGGAGGACGTATAAGTCCAATTTTTAGGAGCACTTTGAATCCCAAAAGAATAGCCCAAATTCACTCCTTTATCAGCTAATTCTTTGCGAATCAAGCTGTCGAGATAGGCCGGTTGAATTCTTTGCAGAATGGGTCTTTCTTTGAACAAAAAGTCCGAGAATACTTCTTTCGCTAATTGCGTCTTCTGTAATACTTTTTCTAAATCTTGTCGCTCGGATTTTTCCTTGGCTAATTGTGCTTGTGATTGCGCATTGCGATCCCCAAAATTTTGACTAGGGCGATTAGGGCGACGACGCATTTTATTAATGAACTTTTGCTGCTCTCTCTTCAGCATGCGATTCATCTCTTTTTCAACACGCATTCGTTGCCTAAACTCCTCTGGATCTTCATCCACCGTATATTCCTCGGTGACCTCCGCTAATTGTCCATTAGGGAGCATAAATGATTTACGAACAAAAATGACATCTTGGCGGGGTGGTGTCAAAACCGGATGCTCCTCCTGCATGGCTGGTTCAATGAAAACAGGTGCTGGTTTTACTTTCGGTTTAGGGGCAGCGGCTATACTTTCGAATTTTTTTTGTCTTTCGGCTAAAACAACGAGTTCTTGTTTTTCTAATTTTCTAACCACCTGGTCGAGACTAGTGCGCACGTCTTTGGCAAAATTCTCCTGCTTCGTCTCCAGCATAAAACGCAACCAATACGCCTGAAACCCAATTAATCCTAAGAGGGCAAAAGACATCAAGGCAATCAATAAGCGTATTTTACGTTTCGACATAGGGTAAATAATTCCCTACAAATGTAAGGGATAAATAGCGGCCGCTCATCACATTAACACTCTTTAACATTTACGATTACAATGCTTTTAGTAAGTTTGCACCGGATCAAAAACCAAAAATCATGAAATACCTATTCACCACCGCTTTAGCCATTTGTATATCCACAGCTGCTTTTGCTCAAGAGAAACAAGAAGCTACTGTTAAAATTGTCGTCATAGAGAACGGCATAGAACGCATCATAGAGAAGAAATTTTCTGACTCAGATAAGGCAGATGCGGAAGTTAAAAAATTTAGTGACTCCTTAGAAATCAACGTAAATGCCTCGGGTGGTAAGAGAAAAATCATTCGCATGGATGTGAACAAAAGCCATTCACGCATGTCAGATCAACCGGGCAATGTCATCATCGAAAGAATTGAAGGTGGTGCGGAAGGTGGACCAGACAAACGTGTGATTATTCGCCGTGGCGGTCCAGGAATGGCGCCAGATAATGAAATCATGACTTTCTTAGGGAAGCAATCACCAATGCCTAACCAATTCAATATTGAATTAGATGGCCCAATGGGCAGACCGGGCATGAAAATGAAAGGCATGAGAAAAATGATGCAAGAGAAAGGATCTAAAACCATCCAAGGTCTTTCAGGCAAGCAAAACCAACCATTTAATGGTAAATTAAATGTTCGCTTCAATGCGCCTTCAAAAGGAAATGTAAGCATTGCCGTATCCGATGTCAACGGAAAAGAAATCGCAACAGAATCCGTAAAAGATTTTCAAGGCAATTACTTAGGTCAAATCGATCTAAAGAAAGCTGCAACAGGCGTGTATTTCTTACGTGTTACGCAAGGAAATGACGGCGCTGTTAGACGTGTAGAAATTAAATAATCCGCCTACCATTTGAGAACGAAAAAGCCTGGAGATTTTCCAGGCTTTTTTTATTTTATTTCCCTCCCATATTATAGAGAACAAAGGCGTAAGAATCTGCCGTCAATTCAATTAGTTTAGCGGTATTCGATGATCCGTGTCCGCTGTTGGTGTCGATTCGAATAATCATCGGCTTAGCAGCTGTATTCTTCTCTTGAAGAGTGGCTGCATATTTAAACGAGTGCGCTGGTACTACGCGATCATCGTGATCTGAAGTGAAGACCATCGTGGCAGGGTAATTCATCGACTTGATATTTTGCAATGGAGAATAGGCATAAAGTGCCTTAAATTCGTCCGCATTATCGCTGCTACCGTAATCGGCTACCCAGTTCCAGCCGATAGTGAATTTTTGGAAACGTAACATATCCATTACACCTACGCCTGGCAAAGCTGCCGCAAATAAATCAGGGCGCTGGTTAATCGCTGCTCCTACTAATAAGCCTCCATTCGAACGTCCGGATGCAGCTAAATAAGCAGGCGAGGTATATTTCTCGCGAATTAAATATTCTGCTCCAGCGATGAAATCATCAAACACATTTTGCTTTTTCAATTTCATCCCCGCCTCGTGCCATTTCTCTCCATACTCACTGCCGCCACGTAAATTCGCCACCACATAGATTCCGCCCTTTTCTAACCAAGGAATTAAACTAGCGGAGAAGGAAGGAGTAGAACTGATGTTAAATCCACCGTAACCATATAAGATGGTTGGATTTTTGCCGTTCAATTGAATCCCCTTTTTGCTTACGATGAACATGGGAACTTGGGTTCCATCTTTCGAAGGATAGAACTTTTGAACTACGGTATAATCCGAGGGATCGAAGGCTAGGTTTGGTTTTTGGAAAACAGATGACTTATTCGTTACCAGATCATAGCGGTAAATCGTCGGTGGAAAATTAAATGAAGAATAGGTGTAGAAGGTAAATTTGTCTTCTTTTTCACCACCAAAACCACCCGCATTTCCTAAGCCCGGTAAACTAACCGAACCCAAGGATTTCCCTTGGTAATCAAAGATCGTTACGCGAGAGGTCACGTCTTTTGAATAATTCAAAAACAGGCGTTTGCCCACGGTATTCACCCCTTGCAAAGGCTCCGGCTTTTCCGCTACAATCGTTTTCCAATTGGCCTTTTCAGGATGCATTGGATCAATGCGAACAATTTTTTTATTGGGTGCGCCTTCGTTCGTCTCCAAAATCAACACTTCACCATCGTTATCCACGATACTGAAATCATATTTTCCTGGTTCAGCCACTATAGGTTTGAACTTCGTTTCTTTCTTCAAAGCATCTAAAATCCACAGCGCATTTCCATCTAAACCTTTACCCCGATCCGAAATCGTCAAAAAGGCAAAGCGCTCATCATCCGACGTGCTAACTGTATGGAAACGTTGTGGGTTTTTCGCGTCCTCGTAAATCAATTGATCCTGGGATTGCGCTGTTCCCACCGTGTGAAACCAAACTTGGTGATTTTCATTCTTCGTGCTTAATTCCTTCCCTTTCCCTGGTTCTGGATAACGAGAATAATAGAATCCATTGCCTTTCCAAGCCACACCGCTCACTTTCACCCAACTTAACTCATCGGCTAGGTTTTTGCCGGTTTCCATATCACGCACATAATACGTTTGCCAATCGCTTCCGCTTAAGCTAAGTCCTACACAAGCATATTTGCCTGTTTTGTTCAAAGAGAATACCGTAAGACGTGTTGTTCCGTCTTTTGATAAGGTGTTCGGGTCGATGACCTGCTCGGGTTTTCCTTGCAGGCCTTTTTGACGATATAAAACCGATTGATTCTGTAAACCGGAATTCTTGTAGAAATAATACCATTCTCCTTTGCGAGAGGGGGCTGAAATTTTTTCGTAATTACTTAAAGCCTCGATTCGCTTTTTGAATTCCTCGCGTAAGGGAATTTGCTTTAGATAGCCAAAGCTCACTTCATTTTGTGCCTTCACCCACGCCTTCGTCTCCTCGCTATTATCATCTTCTAGCCAACGATAAGGGTCCGCGACTTGCGTTCCGTGGTAATTATCGACGTGATCGATTTTCTTAGTGACGGGGTATTTCATTTGGGCCAAAGCAGACGCAGAAACGAGCATCATCGCTGCGATTAGGTTAGTTTTTGTTGACATAGGTGTAATTTAAAAAAGAGATCCTGTCTCGGCTCTAGGTGCGATCCCCACGTGGCGATACGCTTTTTCTGTAGCCTCACGCCCCCGAGAGGTGCGCTTTAAAAATCCCTCTTGTATTAAAAAAGGTTCATAAACTTCTTCGATTGTTTCGGCCTCCTCACCACAAGCCGTGGCGATGGTCGTTAAGCCGACTGGGCCTCCTTTGAATTTCTCAATAATGGTTAAAAGTATGCGATTATCCATTTCATCTAGCCCATTTTGGTCTACATCCAAGGCATTCAAAGCAATTTCGGCGATCTTTACATCGATGGTACCGTCACCCTTCATTTGGGCAAAATCACGGGTCCGTCTCAATAAATTATTCGCAATACGCGGTGTCCCTCGGCTTCGTCTAGCAATCTCATAAGCACCCGATTCGTCGATGGGCATATCTAATATGGAAGCAGATCGCTTTACGATTTTAGTTAATAAAGCTGCGTCATAATACTCTAGACGCGCATTTATGCCAAAACGAGCGCGCAAAGGGGAGGTCAATAATCCCGCTCTTGTCGTAGCGCCAATCAAGGTAAAAGGATTCAATCCGATCTGAATGCTACGCGCATTAGGACCCGAATCTAGCATAATATCAATCTTGTAATCCTCCATCGCAGAATACAAATATTCTTCCACTATGGGATTCAAACGGTGAATTTCATCAATAAATAGCACATCGAAGGGCTGCAAATTCGTCAGCAAACCAGCTAAATCGGAGGGTTTGTCTAAAACAGGCCCTGAGGTAATTTTCAAAGTAGAACCTAATTCGTTCGCAATAATGTGCGACAAAGTTGTTTTACCTAAGCCCGGAGGCCCATGCAATAATACGTGATCAAGAGCTTCTTCGCGCGCTTTAGCCGCGTCGACGAAAATTTGCAGGTTATCTACAATTTTTCCTTGACCCGAAAAGTCCAAAAAGCTCAAAGGACGCAATGCCTTATCGAACTCCTTCTCTTGCGGGTTCAGTGATTCGGCATCCCCGGTTAAATAATCTTCACGCATCTTTCGAATTATCAAATTGAAATCAAAGATAATTTTTTTATTGAGAAGATTTTATAGTTTTGGAAAACCAAAATAACAACCTCAACCTATGTCATCAATTTTCATCGGCGAACTCGCCGGAACTGCGACCCTATTATACCTCGGAAATGGCGTTGTGGCCAATATGTTATTAAAAGACACGAAAGGAAATGGCACTGGATTATTAGCCATTGCGGCAGCTTGGGCTTTCGCGGTAACCATTGCCATCTTTGTTTCTACTTATTTCGGTAGCTCGGGTGCGCACCTTAATCCGATTGTCACTATTGCAGGTTGTGTGAAATCAGGCGATTGGAGTTTATTCCCCACCTTTATCGGTGCTCAGCTTTTAGGGGCTATGTTAGGGCAATTATTAGTTTGGCTACATTATAAGCCGCATTACGATGTTACAGAGGACAAAGGAGCTATTCGTGCGTCATTCTGCACGGATCCGGCAATTAAAAATACTCCCTTTAATTTTATTTCTGAAGCATTTGCCTCAGCAATTGCGGTGGTGGCTTTAGGAACGTTTTCAACTATTGAAACGGGTTTAGGACCCTTCATGGTAGGTATTTTAGTCTGGGCTGTCGGCCTTGGATTAGGTGGTACCACGGGTTATGCGATTAATCCGGCTCGTGATTTAGGACCTAGAATTATGCACGCCATTTTGCCTATCCCTTATAAAGGGGATTCCGGCTGGGAATACGCTTGGATTCCGGTTCTGGGCCCTGCGGCTGGAGCGGTATTAGGTGCCTTTATTTTGACCCTAAACTAATTCACTATGTACGTAGGTTCTATCGATCAGGGGACGACGAGTTCCCGTTTTATCATCTTTAATAAGGCTGGAGAGATTATTTCTGTAGGCCAAAAAGAGCACAAACAGATCTATCCCCAAGCGGGATGGGTGGAGCATGACTCGCACGAGATTTGGAAAAATACCCAAGAAGTGATCGGTTTAGCGCTGGGAAAAGCCAACTTGTCTGCAAAGGATTTAGTAGCTGTGGGAATAACGAATCAACGGGAGACTACGGTAGTTTGGAACAAGAAAACGGGCAAAGCATATTATAATGCGATTGTTTGGCAAGATACGCGGGTGGGTTCTGAGCTCGCAGAATTAGCGAAAGACGGCGGAATGGATCGTTTCAGAGCAAAAACCGGGCTTCCCTTAGCGACTTATTTCAGCGGGTTAAAATTGCGCTGGTTATTGAATAATATCGACGGTTTGCGGGCAGATGCAGAAAAAGGCGATGCGCTTTTTGGCACGATGGATTCGTTCATTGCCTGGCATTTAACAGGTGGAGTAGAGGGCGGAATTCACATCACCGATGTGACCAATGCAAGTCGCACTCAACTGATGGATTTGCAAACCTGTGCTTGGGACGACGAAATCCTACACGTATTAAGCATCCCGAAAGCGATGCTACCGGAAATCAAATCGAGCTCCCTCGTTTATGCGAAAGCAAAAGGGGTGCTGGGTGGAGTTCCGTTAGCAGGAATTTTAGGAGATCAGCAAGCGGCTTTGGTAGGCCAAACCTGCTTCAATCCCGGCCAAGGTAAAAATACCTACGGAACTGGCTGTTTCTTATTAATGAATACGGGAACGAAAGCGATTCCATCCCAATTTGGCCTATTAACAACCGTCGCCTATCAATTAGGCAACGATCCAGTGCATTACGCCCTAGAGGGATCTGTAGCGATTACTGGTGCATTAGTGCAATGGTTACGGGATAATCTGGGCATCATCAAGAACAGCCCGGATATCGAGAAATTAGCTAAGCTAGTGGACGACAATGGAGGATGCTACTTTGTTCCCGCTTTCTCTGGATTATATGCGCCCTATTGGAAACAAGATGCCCGTGGCGCCTTAGTCGGCCTAACACGCTATATAAATAAATCGCATATCGCGCGCGCCGCGTTAGAAGCGACTGCTTTTCAAACCTGGGAAGTATTAGAAGCCATGGAAAAAGATGCCGGAATCCCGATTGCATCTCTTCGGGTAGACGGAGGAATGGTCGTCAATCAATTATTAATGCAGTTCCAGTCGGATATTATAGGCGAAGAGGTGATCTGCCCTAAGATAATCGAAACGACAGCTCTAGGCGCAGCCTATGCGGCTGGACTTGCCGTAGGATACTGGGCGAACTTAGATGATCTTAGAAAAAATTGGGGAATTGCGCATACCTGGAAACCAGCGATGGATTCCGATAAGCGAGCGCATTATCGCAAGCAATGGAAGAAAGCGGTGACTAAAACCTTTGACTGGGAGGATTAGTATTCGCACGAGTCATCCCGTAGGCTGGACAGGCGGCTTGTCTCGAACATGAGGCAAGCGCGCTAGCTACAACCAGGAATAAAATCCATTTTTTCATATTATACCGAAGCTAACTTCGCTTTCGTAGGCGTTTCCTTTTTTGCAATGGGTTCCGCTGTTTGCTGATAACCAAGAATATCTAGCATCGGTGCACTTGTTTGTTCCTCAGAGAACAAGCGAGTTGTAATCGTTCCATCTTCCAGACGATCTACAATTACATGTTTAGGCGCGGGAATTAAACAATGTTGAATTCCGCCATAGCCGCCTAAGGATTCTTGGTAAGCTCCTGTGTGGAAGAATCCAACATATTGGCGTTCTGATTCCTCTTCAAAAATAGGCAAGTATAAATCGGAACTGTGGGCTTCTGTGTTGTAGAAATCCATCGAATCGCAAGTTAAACCTCCTAGGTTTACCTTTTGGTATGGTAAACCCCAATTATTCACAGGCAACATGATGTATTTTTGATTCATACCCCATGAATCTGGTAATTGAGTAATGAATGAACCATCAATCATATACCAAAGCTCCTTATCATTTTGCAGTTTTTGGTCAATAATCTCATACAAAACGGCCCCACTTTCTCCCACCGTATACGAACCAAACTCCGTGAAAATATTCGGAACTGGCACATTATTTTTATTACAGATCCACGAGATTGATTCCACAATTTCGTCGACCATCGCCTGGTAATCATAATTAAACTGCAAGGAAGTTTGGATAGGTAAGCCACCCCCTAAATCGATTGAATCCAATTCAGGACAAATCTTCTTCATCTCACAATATTTGTAAATGAAGCGGCTTAATTCAGACCAATAATAGGCGGAATCCTTGATACCTGTATTAATGAAGAAGTGCAACATCTTCAAATTAAAACGCGGATTAGGCTTAATCTTCTCGGTATAAAGTGTATTTACATCGGAATAACGTAGACCCAAACGGGAAGTATAGAACGCGAAATCCGGCTCCTCATCTGTCGCAATACGAATAGCCAAATTCACTTTTTCAGCCGTCACCGATTTCTCGTAAAAATCAATTTCCTTTAAATTATCTAGAACGGGAATACAATTGAATCCGTCATTAATCAGCTCAGAAATATATTGCGTGTACAAAGGTTGTTTGTAGCCATTGCAAAGAATATAAGTTGATTTAGAGATTTTACCTTGGTTGTACATATCGCGAATGATCGATATATCAAAGGCGCTAGAGGTCTCTAAATGTACATTTTGTTTTAATACTTCTTCTAAAATGAAAGAGAAGTGAGACGATTTCGTACAATAACAATAGGTATAGTTTCCTTTATAATTATACTTTTTAATCGCATTACGAAACAAAAGCTTCGCATTCTCGATATGTTCGGAAATCTTAGGCAAATAGGAAACCTTTAAAGGCGTACCATATTGCTTGATAATCTCCATAATAGGCACATTATTAAACAATAATTCATTGTTCTCATTGATATTGAACTCGCGAGTAGGAAACTCGATGGTTTGATCAATTAGATCGATGTAATTTTTCATCTCTATGTTTAAATGCACCCGAGTTCACCTCGAGTTTGTTGAAAAACGTGCAAAACTGCAACAAAAGTATGTACTTTGCAAGCTAAATACATATTAAGTTATTATGTCCAAAATTCATTTTATCGCCATCGGTGGTGCCGCAATGCATAACTTAGCCCTAGCCCTTTTAGCTCAAGGTCATCAAATAACGGGTTCTGACGATGAAATATATGAACCTTCTAAAAGTCTTCTAGAAAAAAATGGCCTTCTTCCGGCTGAATTTGGTTGGTTTCCTGAGAAAATTACAGCGGACATTGACACCATTGTTTTAGGAATGCACGCTCGGGCAGACAATCCGGAGCTTTTAAAAGCAAAAGAATTAGGATTAAAAATCGAATCCTATCCCTCCTTCATTTACGAACAAAGCAAAAACAAGCAACGTATTGTGATCGCCGGAAGCCATGGAAAAACCAGTATTACCTCCATGATTCTCCATGTATTGAAGCGACTGAACCGTAAATTTGATTATTTAGTGGGAGCACGAATCGAAGGATTTGATCTAATGGCCTCTCTTTCAGACGCCCCTATTATGATCATCGAAGGGGATGAATACTTAGCCTCCCCCATCGACAGAAGGGCTAAATTCCTATTATACCAGCCACATATAACCTTGATTTCTGGAATTGCATGGGATCACATTAATGTGTATCCGACCTTCGAATCCTATACTACGGCCTTTGAAAATTTAGTCAAAGAAATGCCAAAAGCGGGTCACCTGTTTTTTGATAAAACAGATAAAACCTTAGAAGCTATCGCGGAAGGATGTCCAGAACATTGTCATTCTGAAGGATATAATGCGCATGATTCGGTAATTCGCAACAGTCAAACTTTCATCAAAGGAAATGATGGGACAGAATATGGCTTGCAGGTTTTTGGAGATCATACCCTTAAAAACTTACAAGGTGCGATGCATATTTGTCAACAATTAGGGGTGAAAGAACGTGAGTTCTACACTGCCATTCAATCTTTTAAGGGTGCCGCTAAGCGCTTAGAATGGGTGGGCGAATCAGATTCCCAATTACTTTATAAGGATTTTGCGCACGCACCCTCTAAGGTTAAAGCAACTACCCAAGCACTTAAGGCTCAATTCCCCAATCGTAAATTAATCGCAGTTGTAGAATTACATACCTTCAGCAGCTTGAATCCAGCTTTCCTTCCAGAATACAAATCAACCCTAGCGGATGCCGATGTAGCCATCATCTATCTAAGCGAGCACGCCCGCGCCATTAAACGCATGGACAAGATGGAAGAGGAAACGGTTCGTACTTATTTCAAACATCCAAACCTAGTGGTGATTAGAGATCAAGCAGAATTAGTTCAAATCCTCTTGAAACAAAATCAGGAAAACCAAAACCTGTTGATGATGTCGTCTGGCACCTTCGATGGTCTTGATTTTCCTGGATTAGCCTCCGAACTCGGATTACGAATTCAATAATACGTCTAATTCTTCTTTAAATCCTGCTAGTAAAATCTCCTTCATCGAGATTTTGCGTTTCTGCGTATTGATTTTACTTAAGGTAATTTTATCCTCCATCATTCGAGCTGATTCTGATTCAGCAATAAAGGATTCTAATTCGCCTCGCTCCTTCTTAGCCATGTAATCCATTTGATTAATCATGATCTTCAACTGCTCAATGCGTGGCTTTTCATTCAAGTTTGCATGGCGATAGGAGATCACCCGCAATAAATAATTCATCTCAAAGATCTTATCGCAAATCGTCCGGAATCGTTCAGCTAGTGAGCGATCCATATTTTTTATTTGTGCTGAAATTTCCTTCCACTTCACTAGGTTCGCTTTTGCTAGATCAGCAGTGGCAACGATATTCTCTTGATCTTTTAATCTGATTTCTAAATCCCCCGTCATCGACGTTAATTCCAAAATGCGTGGATCAACCCGAGGCTTATAATCAATTCCTTTTATTCGATTATACTTCTCGAAGAACATATCATTTGCTTTCTTGAAGTTCTTCCAAAGCATCGATTGCTTCTTAGGAGGTAATCCAATCACATTCTTCCACTCCTTCTGAATCTCCTTCACCTTAATCACCGAATCATCAATATCCTCGGCTTTTCGCAATTGGTGAACATTGTCAATATATCCTTGTAAGATTAAAATTTTCTCATCTATCTGGCGATTCTTCTCCTCAAAGTAAAAACGACGCTTCAAGAAGAATTCATCCATCACTTCTTGAAATTCGACCGATAACTGATCTTGAAATTGCTTATCAACGGGACCCGTCTTTACCCACTTCATTTTCACTTCCATCAACTTATCTGTCGCCTCGACTACATCCTCCTCAATACTGATTTCCCTTGCATCTTGAATCAAGGCACGCTTTATTTCTAAATTCTTGACTTGATTAGCCTGAATTAATTCTTTTAAAAAAGCCTCATGCTTCTCTAAGTCGACTAGCAAGGGCTTGAAATCTCCTAAACCATCGAATTCGATGAGGTAGGTTTTCATTTGCAAGACTTTGGTTAGAAAAGACCCCTTATTCTGTGCCGCCTCAATTTCTGCAGATAACCCTTTCACCTTGCTTAAAGCTAGGTCAAATCGTTTCACAAAATAGGCTAGGGCTTCTTCCTCTGAACCTCGCACGAAACCAATTTCGCGCTCAGGGTAGGTTAAATAGGCGTTGATGAAAACTTTGCCGTCGCGGCAAAATCCAAATTCGTTTGATGTAGGCTGGCTCATATATTTTAAAGAAAGAGCTTCAAGTATGTACTTTGGCTCAAATGTTAATCCTAATTCTTATTTCACCTCTAATTTATTTAAAAAATTGCGATATTTGTGGGTTAGATAAAAATAAAATTCATGAGTAACGAAACTATCATCTTTTCGATGGAGCGTGTGTCGAAAGTCATTCCTCCTCAAAAGACCATTATAAAAAACATTTACCTATCCTTTTTCTACGGTGCTAAAATCGGGGTCTTGGGTCTAAACGGCTCTGGAAAGTCCACTTTATTGCGTATTATCGCTGGAATCGACAAATCTTATACCGGTGATGTCGTGTTTTCTCCCGGCTATACAGTAGGATTATTAGAGCAAGAACCGCAATTAGATCCGAATAAAACGGTGATCGAAGTCGTGGAAGAGGCGGTCGTAGAAATCAAGAACCTGTTAAAGGAATTCGATGAGATTAATGAGGCATTTGGTGACCCAGATGCTGATTTTGATAAATTATTAGGCCGTCAAGGCGAAGTACAGGAGAAATTAGATCATTTCAACGCTTGGGAATTAGATACCCGTTTAGAGAAGGCGATGGATGCGCTGCGTTGTCCTCCATCTGATGCGTTGGTAAGTACCCTATCGGGTGGTGAGAAACGCCGTGTGGCACTTTGTCGCTTATTATTACAAGAGCCAGATGTCCTTTTGTTGGATGAGCCGACTAACCACTTGGATGCAGAATCCGTGGATTGGTTAGAGCAACATTTACGTCAATACAAGGGAACAGTAATCGCAGTAACCCACGATAGGTACTTCCTAGATAACGTGGCGGGATGGATTCTAGAATTAGACCGCGGTGAAGGTATTCCTTGGAAAGGAAACTATTCGTCTTGGTTAGAGCAAAAACACGATCGATTAGCAAAGGAAGAGAAGACAGAGTCCCGTCGTCAAAAGACCTTGCAACGTGAATTAGAGTGGGTTCGAATGGCCCCAAAAGCCCGTCAAGCGAAGTCTAAAGCGCGTATTGGAGCTTACGAAAAACTCCTTTCCGAAGAAAACAGACAGAAGGAAGACAAGTTGGAATTGTTCATTCCAGCAGGTCCTCGTTTAGGAAATAAGGTGATTGAAGTTCAGGGGGTATCGAAATCTTTTGGAGATAAATTACTGTATGAAAACCTCAGTTTCTCCCTTCCACCCGCTGGAATCGTAGGAATTATCGGACCAAACGGTGCGGGTAAAACGACCCTATTTAATCTGATTACGGATAAATTACAGCCGGATTCGGGAACTTTCGAGGTGGGTGAAACCGTGAAATTAGCCTATGTTGACCAAGAGCACAACCAATTGCAAGCGGATAAATCCGTATTTGAAACGATTTCAGATGGCAATGATTGGGTGATGCTGGGTGGCAAACAATCAAACGCGCGTGCTTATGTTAGTAAGTTCAACTTTAATGGGGCGGATCAAGAGAAAAAAATCGGGATATTATCGGGTGGAGAACGTAACCGCGTTCATTTAGCCATGATGTTGAAGGAAGGGGCGAATGTGCTTTTACTCGATGAGCCTACAAATGATTTAGACGTCAATACGCTGCGTGCTTTAGAGGAAGGATTAGAGAATTTTGCGGGTTGTGCGGTAGTCATCTCCCACGATCGTTGGTTCTTAGACCGCATTGCAACACATATTTTGGCTTTTGAAGGAGATTCGCAAGTGGTTTGGTTTGAAGGTAATTATTCGGAATATGATGAGTCCCGTAAAAAACGTTTAGGGGATGTCACGCCAAAACGTATTCGTTACAAGAAATTGCAATAATATGAACTCGAGACAAAAAATTCAGGCTGTCATTGACGAAATGGGCAAAGTGGTCATCGGCCAGGAACGCCTTATTAATCGCTTATTAGTTGGTCTTTTCACGGGCGGTCACGTCTTGTTAGAAGGGGTGCCTGGATTAGCTAAGACTTTGACAATTAATACCTTAGCTAAAATTCTCGACTTGCATTTCCACCGCATTCAGTTTACGCCGGATTTATTGCCAGCGGACTTAGTGGGGACGATGATTTATAATCCCAAAAAATCAGAATTCGAGGTAAAGAAAGGACCAATTTTTGCTCAAATCATCCTCGCAGATGAAATCAACCGCGCCCCGGCTAAAGTGCAATCTGCTCTTTTAGAAGCGATGGCGGAGAAGCAAGTAACTATCGGTGATACGACTTACCCATTAGACAAACCGTTCTTAGTTTTAGCAACCCAAAATCCGGTCGAGCAAGAAGGCACTTTCCCTCTTCCTGAGGCGCAAGTAGACCGTTTTATGCTGAAAGTGTATTTAAACTACCTCGATAAAGATCAAGAATTAGCCGTAATGCGCCAAAAGTCGAATATGGACTTTAATTACGAGCCTAAAACCGTTTTAACCGCAGAGGATATCGCTAAAATCCGCAAAGAGATTAACGAAATAACGATCTCGGAGACCTTGGAGAAATACATCATCGAACTAGTTTTTGCAACAAGAAATCCAGCCGAATATGGCTTAACACAAGAGGCAGGATACATTCAATTCGGGGCATCGCCGCGTGCAAGTATTCAATTGAATTTAGCCGCAAAAGTGATGGCCTATTTAGAGGGACGCGATTATGTGCTTCCTGAGGACATCAAAGAAATGGCACCAGATATCCTGAATCACCGTATTATCTTGAACTATGTGGCCGAAGCAGATAATATTACAACGCTGCAAATTATCCAATCCATCTTAAGTAGCGTGGCAATTAATCGCTAATTTTTTGGGTAAAAATGGGGTCTTTTTTGCTTTCATAGCAAATTAGAACTTATGAAATACCTTCTTATTCTTTGCCTCTTCTTCTTCAGTTTCACTTCCTCGGAACCGATGCGCGTATTCCTAATTGGAGATTCGACGATGGCGGATAAGGTGTCGGCAGATTTTCCGGAGACGGGTTGGGGAATGCCTTTTGCTGCGTTTTTTAACGAAGCAGTTGAGGTCCAAAACCACGCGTATAATGGACGCAGTACAAAAAGTTTCCGTCGAGAAGGTCGCTGGGCTAAGGTCTTTAACCAGATCAAAAAGGGAGATTATGTGTTGATTCAGTTTGGCCATAATGATGCCAAAGCTTCTGATACCAGCCGCTACGCCCCTGCTCAAACCGATTTCCGCGAAAACTTAATCCGCTATGTGCGTGAAACCCGTTCTAAGGGCGGAATTCCCCTGTTATTAACCCCCACCCAACGCAGAAAATTCGATTCCTCTGGCGTTTTCGTGGATCAGCATGCCGATTATCCTTCCGTTGTTCGAGAAGTGGCCTCCGCTGAAAAGGTGCTTTTAATCGATATCGAAAAGGAAAGTAAGAAATACATTTCGGCTGAAGGCGCAGAAGGTGCTAAGAAGATGTTCTTGCATTACCCATCAGGTATCTTCAAAAAATTCAGTAAAGGCGTGGCGGATGATACCCACTTCTCTCCTTTTGGAGCTAGAAAGATTGCCAGCCTTGTTGCTGAAGCCATTTTAGCCTCAAATGAGCACTTGCGTAGCTTCTTAAAAAAATCATCTTTCTCTCAGAAATATGTGTTCGAATTACCGAACGTGGCGACGACTGCGTTTAAAAAAGACACGTTCAATATCGTTGCCTCCGGTGCCTTTTCATCAGCTAGCTCTCTGAACACATTGGCGATTCAGCAAGCCATCGACATCGCTGCGAAGCAAGGCGGTGGCGTGGTGCGCGTGCCGGCTGGGTTTTGGCTGACTGGTGCAATTACCTTACGCTCTAATATCAACTTCCACTTAGATGCTGGTGCGGTGTTGCAGTTCAGCGCGGATGCAGCGCAATATCCATTGGTGCGTACCAACTGGGAAGGGGTAGATGCGATCAGAGCGCAATCCCCAATTACGGCGATAGGCGAACGAAATATCGCCATCACGGGGTTTGGGTATCATCGATGGGGCAGGCGAGGCCTGGAGACCGGTGAAAAAAGGAAAATTAACACCAGGGGAATGGGATAAACTGGTTCGTACTGGTGGAGCGTTAGATGAGAAGAAAGATACCTGGTATCCAACTGAACGTGCTTTAAAAGGTTCTAAGATGGATCAGCCAGGCGTCATAGCGGCAGGTTTCAATGAGGCCAAAGCCGAAGAAATCAAAGAATTCCTTCGTCCTAATATGATTTCCCTACGTGAATGCGAACAAATTTTATTAGAAGGAGTCACCTTCCAGAACTCCCCTGCCTGGAACATTCACCCACTACTATGCAAACACCTAACGGTAGAAAATATCACGGTTAAAAACCCCTGGTTCGCTCAAAACGGCGATGGGATCGACATCGAATCCTGTGAATATGTTTCTGTGCGTAGTTCTAAATTTGACGTAGGTGACGACGGTATTTGTTTAAAATCGGGCAAAGATGCGGAAGGCAGAAAAAGAGGTCGCCCAAGTGCGCACATCACCATCGAAAATTATGTGGTATTCCATGGACACGGAGGCGTGGTAGTAGGTAGTGAAATGTCGGGTGGCGTACATGATCTTTTCGTCTCTAACTGCCAGTTTTTAGGAACCGATGTGGGTCTACGTTTTAAAACAGCCCGAGGTCGCGGTGGTGTCGTAGAGAATGTCTACATCCAAGACATCAGTATGAAAAACATTTCAGGTGAAGCCATCTTGTTTGATATGTATTACCAAGGAAAAGATCCGGTGGCGACTTTTGGAAATGGTAGTGAAACTCCAAAAATCGAAAGCAAACCCGTCGATGCAGGGACTCCACAATTCAAAAACATCTTCGTGGATCGCGTGGTGGCGAAAGGAGCAGAAACCGGATTATTAGTGCGTGGATTACCGGAAATGCCGATTCACCATATTTATTTGTCTAATCTAGATATCGAGGCGAAACAAACCTACCGCGTCATCGAAGCCACTGATATTCAATTAACAAACGTTAATTTTACCCAAACCGGTGACAAAAAACCGGAGTTGATTAATGTCAAACGCTGGAAACTTAACGCTCAATAATAATACTCGGATCAACCACATAACGACCTGATTGATCACCATACAGCGATAATCCACCTTCTGTGCCCTCGAATCGCAAAATTAATTTCCCCGTCTTGGCGGCCTGTTGCCAAGCGGCTGCAGGAATCACCCCTTGCACTAAATAACCATAGGTTCCTGCCTCGTCTAATTTATTATTGTGCGCCTGGTAATGCCAGGATAAGATGCCTTGGTGATCCGCTGGATCATCCGCTAATATAGTTTCAGAAGCAACGACACCATTTGCACTCACTTTCAGTTTCGCAGGACTAGCATATCGATCCGTTTGTGGATAAGCATTGGGGTTTACGCCTGGGTCAAAAGTCCCTTTTCCTAACATATAATCCCCATCCATTTTCCCGGCATCATCCCGATCTTTCCCTAAGATGGGTTTAGAAGAAGCCTCCACTAAGAAACGAACTTGTTTGATACCTTCAGCGCCAGCGGTAGGAAAAGGAATTTCGTATTCAAAATAACCAGCGCCTGCCCCGTTTAATTTATGACCTAAAACGCCTGTCCACTGTTTCTTCGGCCAGCTAGATGAACTGTAACGTTCTACTGGCACCGAAATTAATTGACCTTTAGCGGGTTGCATGTTTCCGTCTTCCACGATTAAATGAACAAAGTTGCGATGAACCACTTTTCCGGATGGATCCGATAATTGAAACGCTAAGGTATTGATGGATTTATCCGCAGGTAGTTCAATGACAAGCGAATCAAGGGCCTTCACGTCCCAAGGGGCAAAAGTTAAAGCCTGCGTTTTCACCCAACGGTTCAATTTCTCTCCAGCTGCATTCGTCCCTGATAAAGTCATTTGTAAAGAGAGCGATCCCGCTTTCTCCGTCAATGAAGAAAGGTGGAGAGGAATCTTGATTTTTTGGCCCGCCTTGCCTGCCCAAGTTATTTCCTGGCCTGTCGAAAGGTAAAAAGGACTGTGGAAATCTAAAAGGGACATGCCTGGAACAATGGCGTTTAAACCTGTTTCCTTTTCAGTTCTGTCAAATTTATAATAGCCGTTCCACTCATTAATCACATCGTGGTGCTCGGTATACAGCCAACCAGCCATTTTAGGGTGGTTACGGAAGGAATTCATCGCCTTGTGGTAATCGAAGGTATAATCCACATCGCCTGTACTTCCTTGATAGCCCCACACATTCCCAAACTCAGAATTAATCATCGGTTGGGCTCCCTGCTGGTAACCTTTCTCGAAATTCCAGGTACTTCCTGGATAGGTTTTAGCCGAATATTCTGCTAGCATTTTATCCCATTCATAGCCCGCCTGGTAGGCGTGCCAAGAGTTAATATCGGTTTCTGTATGACCTCTGCCGCAGCAAACGGAATTGTCTTCGACGAGGCGAGTGGGGTCTAAGGTTTTGGCCAAATGATAGACCGACGCCACCCACTTCTGTGTTTCAGGAGTATAAATCGACTTTTTATCTTTATGCGTAAATAATCCCCAGGTCTCATTGAACGTAATCCAGGAGAAAATCGCCGGATGATTATAATCGCGTTTGATCATCTCATGCAAGGTATATTCCGACTCTTTTTGCATTTCCGCCTCTGGGTCACCCCATGAATTAGGCAAATCAGACATCACCAAAAGTCCTAATTTATCAGCCCAATACAGCTTGCGCGGCACATCCACTTTAATGTGCGTTCGGATGCCATTCAACCCAATGCGCTTGCTGCGCACAATCTCCTCCTTCATAAATTGATCCGACGGGAAGGTATAAAATCCAGTAGGATGATAACTTTGGTCCAAAGCCAACTGCACATAAATCGGCTTATTATTCAAACCGATATACGGAATTTTCGAGCCTGGCAAATTCACCACCGAAATCTTCCGCATCCCGAAATATCCGTTCACTAGATCCGATCCTGTTTGAATTTTTAATCCATACAAAAAGGGGTCTTCTAAAGACCACAGATGCATGGTTTTTATTGGTATTTCCACGCTACCCTCCTGCTTACCAGCAGCAATCTGTAGGGAGGCTGTTTGCCCATTGGACAACGTAATTTTCACCTCTTGATTCTTCGTAACAGGTGCCCCTAAATAAACCTTAACCTGCGCCTTTTTCGCATCAATATCTGGATTCACCGCATAATGATCGACAAAATTTTGGCCACGAGCCTCTAAATAAACTGTCTGCCAAATTCCCCGCGCATTCCCATAGCCTTGCTTTCCATAAAGCGTGAACATTCGTCTCTTATCATCTGCTCTCACCGCGATTTGATGCACCGAACCTGGTTTGACGCCTTTTAATTCTGCGTCGAATGGGGTATAACCTCCTTGATGTTTGCCGATTTGCACCCCATCTAAAAAGATCGATGTCTCCCAATCTGAGGCACCAATGTTAATGAAAATACGTTTCCCTGTCCAAGTCGCTGGTATCTTGATTTCCTTGTGATACCAGGCCACATCTGCTTCATCTTTCACTTCTGAAAGTGGAGAACCCCAAGGAAAGGGCACTAGAATTTTTTTCGCATACCGTGCTGGGGCTGTTAAAGAGGAATCAAAAGTAAAATCCCAATAGCCATTTAAATTCAACCATTGATCCCTTTGTAAGTCGGGTCTAGGGTGTTCAGCAAGAGGTTGTTTGTTTTGTGCTTGCGCATAGAAACACAGGCCCGCCAGCAGGAGGATATAGAATTTTTTCATAGGTTTA
Organism: Aquirufa sp. A-Brett2-W8; assembly: GCF_054558755.1. NCBI lineage: Bacteria > Pseudomonadati > Bacteroidota > Cytophagia > Cytophagales > Flectobacillaceae > Aquirufa > Aquirufa sp. A-Brett2-W8. The sequence continues at coordinate 15,403 of NZ_JBPXKS010000009.1, read as the reverse complement.
GATTTCTGCACCAGGCTGGCACAGATACAAATTTGGCAAAAAATCCGGTATATTTATCAAATAAGCGTAATTTTACAGAATGAGTGAATTAGCGGAATTAAAGAAAAAGATCCCTACCCAGATAGCGGTCTTAGGCGGAGGTAGCTGGGCCACGGCTTTAGTGAAAATACTTTCTGAAAATAATGTAAAAATCAAATGGTGGATCCGCCGTAAATCAGACGTCGAATTCATTCGTAAATACAATCACAATCCGAGCTATTTAACGGATGTGGCCATTAATCCTCGAAGAGTAAAGACTTACAGCAAGATGGTGGATGCCCTAGCCGGCGTCGAATATATCATTTTAGCGGTTCCTGCGGCTTTCATCCCCAGTACTTTAAAAGACCTTAATAAGAAGCATTTCGAAGGAAAAAAAGTAGTTTCTGCCATCAAGGGCATGATTCCAGAGGAAAATCTCTTGGTGACAGACTGGATGGAGCGTGCGTTTAATTTGCCTTTGGGCCAAACCTGTGTCATCGCTGGCCCCTGCCACGCCGAAGAAGTGGCATTAGAAAAACAATCGTATTTAACGATTGCATCGCCTGATTTGGGTTTAGCGCAATCTTTTGCCAATCTGTTAAATGGCCGTTTTTTACAGGCGCATGCCATTCAGGATCTGTACGGAGTGGAATATTGTGCGGTTATCAAAAATATTGTGGCGATGGCCTGTGGTATTACGCGTGGCTTGGGTTTTGGGGATAACTTCCAGGCCGTGCTTGTGAGCAATGCGATGCAGGAAATCAAGATATTTTTAGACGTGGTCTATCCGGAGAAAAATCGTGATTTAAATAGTTCAGGCTATTTAGGGGATTTATTAGTGACGGCCTATTCGCAGTTTTCAAGGAATAGAACTTTTGGGAATATGATCGGTCGTGGATATTCTGTGAAATCTGCCCAAATCGAAATGAACATGATCGCGGAAGGTTATTATGCGGTGCGTAGTATTTATAGCATCTCGCGCCAGCATAATATTCAACTACCTATCATCGAGGCGGTGTATAATATCGTATACGATAAAGCAAATCCGATGGTGGAGATGAATAAATTAAAGGGTTTCTTAAAGTAAGAAGGAGCGAATTAATTCAGCCGTTTTTGCCAAAGATTCCGCCGACGGCTTCATCTTCTCCTGCAAGAAATTAATATCTAACATCCGGTTCATCGGAACCAAATGCACGTGCGCGTGAGGCACTTCTAAGCCAATAACAGCCACCCCCACCTTTTTACAAGGAATTGCTTTCTTAATCGCTGGCGCAATCGTCTGAGCAAACTTCATTAAGTCCCCAAGCAATTCAGGGTCTAAATCGAAGAGGTAGTCTACCTCCTGTTTCGGTATCACAAGCACGTGACCTTCCACTAAAGGCATTACATCTAAGAAGGCTAAGAAGCGATCGTCTTCCTTGATCAAATGACAAGGAATTTCTTTGTTGACAATTTTGGTAAATATCGTGCTCATATTAATCTATTCGCTTCAAATTACATTTCGTAATCGGCTTAATAATCAAAGGTACTTTCTCTAATTTCACTGCATCGGAATCTAAGCCAAAATACTTATCCTCCGAATGCGTAAACTGCTTCACGAAGAAATATGCCTTCATAACCAATCTGTCTAATAGAGGCAATTCATTATCAAATGACAAGAATTTCTCCAAAACAACGAAACGGAAATCCCCGATTACATTCTGTTCATTCAAAGACTTATATCGGGACGTGATATCCACTTCACCACGAGAAACCATCTCTTCTACCACCTTGCGGAAGTATAAGTTAATGCGCTGCTCAACGCGGAAACCTAATTTAAAATTCACTTTGATGATATCATCTCGTTCGATAACCGTCACCTTATAATCCATAGTATATGGCTCATCCAAGGTATCCACGTGGACGAACCAATAGATGTCCGCACGCTTCGGGCGTCTTTGAAAAATAGAATAAATAATTTTCGATTCAATATCTGTCACACGACCCGCATTCGACATAAAGACTAAGTGCGTCGCATATTTAGGAATGGTTTCGTCTTGACTAAGTTCTTTCAACGGTTCGATATAATCCGATAATTTCTCATACTCGGTTAATTTCTTCTTGATTTTCGTAGCTCTATGCCAAATCCACATGATGAAGATAATTACGCCTGCGATAAACAAGGAAACATACCCTCCATGCCAGAATTTCTGCAAGTTAGCGACTAAGAAGGATCCTTCTAGGGATACATAAACGACAAGGAATAAGACAATCCACCACATGTCTATTTTTCGCATGTGTAAATAATAGGCCATCAAAGAAGTCGTCATTAACATGGTCATGGTGATGGCAAGTCCATAAGCTGCCTCCATGTTCGCTGATTCTTTAAACCATAATACAACTCCCACACAGCCCATCCATAATAAAATATTGATGGAAGGAACGTATAATTGTCCTTTTTGATCTGATGGATAAACTAAACGTACACGAGGCCAGAAGTTCAATCGAATAGCCTCCGAAATCAAGGTAAATGAACCTGAAATTAAGGCCTGCGAAGCAATAACTGCAGCAGCAGTTGCAATCATAATACCGGTGAAAAGAAACTCCCGAGGCAATAATTCAAAAATCGGTTTGCGAACACCCAACAAATCTCCTTGATGGGCTAATAACCAAGCCCCTTGTCCGAAATATTGTAAAACCAATGCAATCTTCACGAAAATCCAGCTCACGCGAATATTCTCTCTCCCGCAGTGACCTAAATCAGAATACAAGGCTTCTGCTCCCGTAGTACATAAAAAGACTGCTCCCAAGGTCCAGAATCCTGCCGTTCCCGATTGATGTGTGGTCAATAATTCCCACGCATATACGGGGGATAAGGCTCTAAAAATGGTCCAATCTTGACCTATCCATATAATACCTGTAAGAGCTAACATAGAAAACCATACCAGCATTATAGGACCAAAAAGCTTACCTACGACCTTTGTTCCGAAGATTTGGAAGACAAATAGCGCCGTTAAAATTACGATAACAATAGGTACCGTATCCGTGACGTAAGGAGTTCCATCTGGATGATGCAACATTTTTAATCCTTCAATCGCAGAAGAAACCGAGATGGGAGGTGTGATAATTCCATCGGCTAATAAGGTCGCACCACCGATAATGGCTGGAAAAGTTAACCATTTCGCATGACGTCTAACTAATGCAAAAAGGGCAAAGATCCCGCCTTCACCCTTATTATCCGCCTGTAAAATTAATATCACATACTTTAACGTAGTCTGTAATGTCAAAGTCCAAAAAATACAAGATAAGGCGCCTAACACGGTTAATGAATTGATGGGATTATCTCCAATAACTGATTGCATTACATACAGGGGAGAGGTTCCAATATCCCCGTATATGATCCCCATTGCCACTAATAAACCGGCGGCAGTGGCTTTACTTTTGTGTTTGTGTTCCATTTTTAATCTCTAGGGAGTAAAAGTCTTATCAAGCGGCTTTGTTTATAATAAATATTAAATGCAATAAATGCTAAAAATTGTACTATTTTTATCTGTTTTCTTGAAATATTCCAAGAAACGGACGCAAATATAATTCAATGTTTTAGATATCAAATAGCTTTGGAAAACTTTTCAAGAAAACGCTGAATGCTTGCGAATTAACGCTCATAATAATACCCAAAAATGATATCCATTTCATCTTCAGAGGTCAAACCAAATCCAATATTTTTAGCGGTATCATTTACATAGGTCGCAACTGATGTTAAACCCTCCCCCGCTTGTAACAGAATGGGCGTATCGTAATTGATTACTTTCGGATGTGCCCAATCCGTATTTTCATAAATAACCTCTCCATCACGCGCGCCACCTTTAATTTTAATTTGGAATAATTTTCCCCTAGCATGGTAATGAGACGTCAGGGAGACTACTGCCACCGGCTTATCAAATTTAAAATCGCGTACAATCGTGGTTGTCTGGTTCGCGGGTAAGTTAAAACTGGTGACATTGAAATCGATCATTTGAACGACCTTCTTTACCTGATCAGCGGGTAACGTATAAAGATTCACATAATTTTCCCCATATAAATTACCGGTCGTCTTATTAAAATAATGGGGATTCAAATCAATGGATGCATTAGCAGGCAGCTGTAAAGCTATCCCTGCAGGAAAAGTATAATCCGAATTAGGATCTGTCCCGCCACCTAAAAAAATATGATTTGACATTTGAATAACTGTTGCAATATTCAGAGAGTTGTCTAAATTTCGTAGATCGCGCACATCATCGAGCGCAGGCAGTGTGGATTTAGACCGAAAGTCATAGAGCACCATGTGGTGGCTATTAGCCCTGGATTTCAATTTTATGCGTGACACATAAATGGGCGCGGAATTACTAAGAGGGCGACGAATAAATAATTCTCGCTCGAAATTAGGCGGAATGACAAAACGATCTACCTTCAGCTGGATGCCTGTTTTCCCTTCCTCTACTGGCGATGCCAAAGGAGCAAAATTCGCATCCTCCACATAACTCGGCGTCGTATCATCGAGCAAACTTGCGTCAGCAACGGATCCTGTCATAGGTGCCCCTGCGTCAATCCACTTTTGAACGAAGGCCAAAACCCCTTTACTGAGCGGCTTACCCCCTAAAGGCATCGGAGTACCATAATTGGCTAGGCCATGATGACTTAAATCCCAATTTAGTTTGTGATAAAATAAGCTTTCTCCGGATGCATATTTCCGAACCCGCAGGACTGAATTCTTGAGTGCAACCGGGTTAACGGAGGCTACTCCCACTAAATTCGCATATGAACTTCCTTTCGTGAGCACTAAGCCATGCTGTGGAAAACTGGCATCCTTATTGGATAAATGACATCCCGAACTAGCACAACTAGGTGTCAATAGTTTATCTTGTAATAGATCAAATGACGATGTCATCGTGATTTGTGGTGCGGGCGTAATGCTTTGATCGTTTGCCTCTTTAGAACAGGCAAGTGGCAAGGCAGCCAACAATAATATCCATTTTTTCATCGCAAGGAATACTGATCTTGATTTTCTCCTGGTTCAATTTTAAGTACCCTACTTAAAACAAGCAGTACTAATTTACGTGAAGCTAACCAAACTGGCAAATTACATAGTAACGCAAATTCGGAAAGGGAAATTTGGTCGTTCGAACGCAAATATTCCATCAACCAGCGCTCCGGATCTCCATAGGCAAAAGACATTCCCTCTTCATTTTCTCTCCGAAGAATTTGCTTCATTTCTTTGCTGGCTTGAATCGTCCGATCTTTAACACGAACATAACAAACAGGATTAGGATCCGTATTTAATTGGACAAAATGGGGCTTATCCACACTTTCAAAAACGTGATAAACTAATACCGAACGTCCGTTTTCTATAGGTATTTGATACACATGGTAGGTAAATGAAGGAAAGCAATAGGAGGAAATTGCTTTTTCTAACAAGAATTGATCTTCGTCCACAAACTTAGAGCCCTCGATTTTTCCTTCGTCCGAAACACCTATAAACAGATGACCTCCGTCCGAATTAGCAAATGCAACCAACTCCTTGACAATTTTTTCAGGAAACTTGACTTTCATCTTAAACTCCAGTCGTTGGCCTTCTCCATGACGCACTAAATGCTTTAGATTTCGTAAATCCAAAAACATTTCTGCATCCTCTCCGGCAGATTGATCCAACAAAATTTCGTCTTGCGCTCGCATAGCTTCTAAACTCTTTTAAATTTAATAAATTTTAATTCAAATGCTTAAAATTTTATTTATTAGTATAGTTATTCAATAGACATTGTGTACCTTTGTAAAAATCCTTTTTTTTATGGTTCCCGAAACCCTCGAAATAGAACTACTTTCTAAAAATCTCTCCGAGCGAATTCAGTTCATTACAAGCTATTTTGCAGGAGAAAAAATCGTTTTTTCCACCTCTTTTGGGCAAGAAGATCAGGCGATTACCCATGCGATCGCTAGTACAAATTCAGCTATTGAAATCTTTACTCTCGACACGGGTCGTCAATTTAAAGAGTCCTATGAGTTGATGGATTTAACCATAAAAAAATATTCGCTTTCTTTAAAAACCTATTTTCCCTCCACTCCGGCGGTGGAGAAGCTTGTTGCGGAGAAAGGTTTCAATTCGTTTTATACCTCTGTGGAGAACCGAAAAGAGTGTTGTTTTGTTCGAAAAATGGAGCCTTTAAATCGAGCACTACAGGGAGCGAAGGTTTGGATCACTGGATTAAGAGCCGAACAATCTGAAAATAGGGCGGATATGCCGATTGTAGAGTGGGATGAAAACCGTCAATTATTTAAGATCAATCCGCTGATTGATTGGTCATTTGAAACTTTAGAAAAATACCTAGTAGAACATAAAATTCCCCAAAACCCTTTGCACAAAAAAGGATTCATTTCGATCGGATGCGCACCATGTACCCGTGCCATCGCTGAAGGCGAACATCCGCGTGCTGGTCGTTGGTGGTGGGAGAATTCACAAAAAGAATGTGGTTTACACGCCTAAGTTATGCAAACAATACAAGACAAAATCGGTCATTTCCCTAGACAACTAGAGGATGAATCCATCTACATCCTGCGGGAAGTGGCGGCGCAATTTGAGCGTCCAGCTTTACTTTTCTCGGGTGGAAAGGATTCAATTACCTTAGTTCGTTTAGCCCAAAAAGCATTTTTTCCAGGTAAAATTCCTTTTCCTTTGGTTCATATCGATACCGGACATAATTTTCCCGAGACGATTGAATTTAGAGATTGGTTAGCGAAGGAAACGGGAGCGGAATTGATTGTTCGGTATGTGCAGGATTCCATCAACCAAGGAAAAGCAACGGAGGAGTCCGGGAAATATGCCTCACGCAATGTGTTACAAACCGTCACCTTATTAGATACCATTGAAGAATTCAAATTTGATGCCTGTATCGGTGGAGCGAGACGTGATGAGGAAAAGGCGAGAGCCAAGGAACGGATTTTTTCTGTGAGGGATGATTTTGGTCAGTGGGATGCAAAGCGCCAAAGACCTGAATTATTCGATATGCTAAATGGCCGCATCGCCGTGGGCGAAAACGTTCGCGTGTTCCCGATTTCGAATTGGACGGAACTGGATGTTTGGAACTACATTAAAGAAGAAAAAATGGACATCCCGAGCATCTATTATTCGCACCAACGCCAGGTGATTGAGCGCGACGGAATGCTTTGGGCTGATTCCGAATACCTTAATAAAGAGGCAGATGAGATTCCATTCGAGGCTACTGTTCGATTTAGAACGGTAGGCGATATGACTTGTACAGCTGCCGTCGCATCCGATGCGATCGATATTGATGTGATCATTGAGGAGATTCTTTCTGCCGAAATTTCGGAACGTGGCGCGCGTATTGACGATAAGCGTTCAGAGGCCGCGATGGAAAAAAGAAAACAACAAGGGTATTTTTAATTCAATCTCAGACAAGAACACATGGATATTTTACGCATAGCTACCGCAGGTTCCGTTGATGATGGAAAAAGTACCTTGATCGGTCGCCTACTTTACGAGACTAATTCGATTACAAAAGATAAAATTGAGGCTTTGGAAACTGCTTCCAAACGCAAAGGATTAGATTTTTTAGATCTTTCATTATTAACGGATGGTTTAATTGCTGAGCGCGAGCAAGGTATTACCATCGACGTGGCACACATTTATTTCTCTACACCCACTCGCAAGTATATTATTGCCGATACACCGGGACACGTAGAATACACGCGCAATATGGTGACGGGGGCTTCGAACGTGAAGGTTTCCCTCATCTTAGTGGATGCGCGCCAAGGTGTGGTGGAACAAACTGCCCGTCACTTATCGATCGCCGCGATGCTGCGAATTCCGAAGGTCATTATTTGTGTCAACAAGATGGACTTGGTTCAATACCAGGAGTCGACCTTTAATTCGATCAAAGATAGTTTGGCGGAATTAGTCGCACAGACTACGTTCGAAGGACAAGAAATCAGTTTCCTACCGATCTCCTCTTTATATGGCCAAAACATCACGCAAAAAGCCAGCGAAATGCCTTGGTTTAGCGGAAATACGTTATTAGGCGAGTTAGAAGCCTTCGAATATGCTTCTACCCTAGCACACGCACCCGCTCGTTTTCCGGTTCAATTTGTCGTTAGGCCGATGACCGAAGCTTACCATGATTACCGGGGTTATGCCGGAAAAATTAGTTCGGGTACTTTCCAAGTGGGCGATGCGATTCGCGTCTTGCCTACAGGTCAAGAAAGTACGATTGCCACGATTGAGAAATTTGAAAGCAAATTGTCGCAGGCCATCGCAGGGGATTCGATAACCATTACCTTGACAACAGATATTGATATTTCACGTGGAAATACGCTTGTATTAGCTTCGGAAGATCAGCCACCGCAGCTTAAAGATTTTTCTGCACAGATTTGCTGGTTAGATCACGCGGCCTTGAGCCCGGGAAAAACCTATTTATTGCAGCATGGCATCAATATAACAAAGGCCAAAATCTCACAAATCACCGAGCGCCTGGATGTCGCGACACAGAGCGCCACTGAAGGGGTCTCGAATTTGCAACTCAATGAAATCGGAACGATTGCCTTGCGCACGGCGCAACCGATTAGTGCAGATAAATATGCTGCTAATCCGTCCAACGGCGCCTTTATCCTCATCGATGAATTTACTAATTCAACGGTGGGTGTAGGATTCGTAAAATAAAATTATTGGTATTTTTTAGGAGCGTAGAGGAAGCCAAAAGCCTCTGCGCCTTTTTTTGTGTGCACTTCGTGGTGCACATAATGCGCTTTCATGATGCGCTTCATATAGGCTGAACCTGCCTTGTACTTGATTTTGATGCGGCGATGCACGATGATATCGTGAAAGATAAAATAGAATATACCATAGGTCGCGATGCCTAAACCGATGTAAAACAAGGGCCAATATTCCGGAATCTCCGCACCTATAATAATCGTCAAAGTAGAAGAAACGCCAAAAACGACGGAAAAAAGATCATTTTTCTCTAACGCATTCTTGTGGTGAACGTGGTGCGACTCATGCCAATTCCACATAATTCCGTGCATAATATATTTATGCGTAAACCAAGCCACTCCTTCCATTCCCAGAAAAGTTCCTAACCAAAGTAAAATTCCCATAATTGCTATTTAAACTTCGAACCAAAATTACGGTGAATTGTTTTAAAATTCCACCCTCACCTTTGGCCTAAATCAATTATCTTTGTAGGCTTAGATTACACATATGATAGATAAGAATTACGCTCCGCAGGAAATTGAACAAAAATGGTATGCCTACTGGTTAGAAAACAAGCTTTTCGCTTCGAAACCTAATCCAGAAAAAGAGGCTTACACCATCGTTATTCCTCCTCCTAACGTCACTGGAGTGCTACATATGGGCCATATGCTGAATAATACGATTCAAGATGTCTTGATTCGTAAAGCGCGTATGGAAGGTAAAGAAGCGTGTTGGGTACCGGGAACTGACCATGCCTCTATTGCGACTGAAGCGAAAGTGGTGGCGATGCTGAAAGAAAAAGGCATCTCTAAAGCCGATATTACTCGCGAGGAATTCCTAAAATATGCCTTCGAATGGAAGGACAAATACGGCGGAATTATCCTCGATCAATTGAAAAAAATAGGTGCCTCTTGTGATTGGGATCGTACCCGATTCACGATGGAACCCTCTCTATATCAAGCTGTAATCGATACGTTTGTTCGTTTATATAACAAAGGTTTAATCTACCGCGGCGTGCGGATGGTGAACTGGGATCCGCAAGGAAAAACAGCGGTATCAGATGAAGAAGTAATTCATAAAGATGTTCAGGCTAAATTATACCACATCCAATATCCCCTCGTGGATGGCAGTGGATCGGTTACGATTGCAACAACACGTCCTGAAACCATCATGGCGGATGCGGCCATCTGCGTGAATCCTGCGGATGAACGCTATGTTCATTTACATGGAAAGAAAGTGCGCATACCCTTAATCGATCGTGAAATCAGCATTATTGCGGACGAATACGTGACATTGGATTTTGGAACGGGTTGCCTAAAGGTGACACCTGCCCACGATTTGAATGACTACGAATTAGGCTTAAAACATAAATTACCCGTTATCGACATCTTAAGTGATGATGGCACCTTGAATGAGAAAGCCATTTTATTCGTGGGGGTGGATCGTTTCGAAGCGCGCAAACGCATTGTGAAGCAATTAACGGAGGAAGGGTATTTAAGCAAAACGGACGAATACAAATCGACCGTGGGAACCTCAGAGAGAACGGGTGCGGTCATCGAGCCAAAGCTGTCCTTGCAGTGGTTCATGAAAATGGAGGAAATGGCGAAGCCGGCTTTGGATAACGTCATGAATGACAACATACAACTACACCCGGCGAAATTCAAAAATACCTACCGTTCTTGGATGGAAAATGTGCGCGATTGGTGTATTTCCCGTCAATTGTGGTGGGGCCAACAAATTCCTGCTTTCTACTTAGAAGACGGAACGTTGATCGTAGCAAAAGATAAAAAAGAGGCCTTGCGCATCGCTCGAGATAAATACCAATTATATGCTTTAGTGGAAGATGATTTGACGCAAGATCCGGATGTATTAGACACCTGGTTCTCGTCTTGGTTGTGGCCCATTTCGGTTTTTGATGGTATCAAAAATCCTGATAACGAGGAAATTAAGTATTATTATCCAACCAATGACCTCGTAACGGGTCCAGATATTTTGTTCTTCTGGGTTGCGCGTATGATTATGGCGGGTTACGAATGGAGAGGTGAATTGCCCTTTAAAAATGTGTATTTAACCGGAATTGTGCGCGATAAACAGGGACGTAAGATGTCCAAATCATTAGGCAACTCGCCTGATCCTGTGGAACTGATTGAACGCTTTGGCGCTGATGGGGTTCGTTCTGGGTTATTATTCTCAGCACCTGCAGGCAATGATTTATTATTCGATGATAAATTATGCGAACAAGGACGTAACTTCTCGAATAAGATTTGGAATGCCTTCCGTCTATTGCGAGGCCTAGAAGTTGTTCCTGGTACCTCTTTACCTGAACACGTATTAGCTACTGCTTGGTTTGAGTCTAAGTTAAACCAAACCATTATCGATGTTCAAGACCATTTCAGCAAATTCCGAATTTCCGATGCCTTATTAAGCATTTATGAATTAGTTTGGGATGATTTCTGTGGCAAATATTTAGAGATCATTAAGCCGGCTTACCAAAGTCCAATACAGGCAGACACCTTGCAAGCCGCTTTAGGTTTATTTGATTCATTGATGCGCTTAATGCATCCGTATATGCCGTTTATAACGGAGGAAATATGGCAAGCGATCGATACGCGCGCTGAGAAGGAGTCCATCTGCAAGGCGGAATTCCCTAGGGCTGGTGTCGTGAACGCTGCATTAATCGCTCAATTCGATGTAGTTTTCGAGGTGGTGACGAAGATTCGGGAGATTCGCAATTCGAAGCAATTATCGCCTAAATTGGCTTTGGCCCTATGTATAAAAGCAGACAATAAGGCGGCTTATGCGCATGTAGAGGCTATAATGGTGAAGCTAGCGAATTTAGAATCCATCACTTTTGTAGCGGATGCCGTAGCCGATGCACAAACATTCGTGGTGAAAGCAGATCAATTCTTTGTTCCCTTAGCGAATGATGAAGATCCAGCTGTCGTGAAAGCAGAATCTGAGAAAGAATTGGTTTACCTGTTAGGTTTCAAAAAATCAGTCGAATCGAAATTAGCGAACGAGAAATTCGTCGCGAATGCGAAAGCAGATTTAGTGGAGCGTGAAAGACAGAAATTAGCGGATACAGAGACGAAGATTCAGTCTTTACAAGAATTATTAGCTCGTTTAGGATAATGAAAATTCTTTACGCACTAGGTATTGGATTTCTACTGTGGTCTTGTTCCTCTTCCACTGAAAAAGCAGCACCTACTATTGATTGGGATTTTGTTCGAGTGGAACGCTCCATAGCAGCAGTAAAAACCGATGCAGAGGTGAGTGCTTTACTGAATAAATACCCAGAAATCAAGGTAGGATACTTCAGTGCTACATCAAAAAATAGCCCATATTTAGCGCAAGATTTATTTCGATTGTATGCGAACCCTGCGCTGCGTAAATTCTATGATCAAAGTCAAGAGGCTGCTTTTTTCGGAGGTGATGCGCTAGAAAAAGAATTGAAAGAGGCCTTTACAAAGATTCAACAAGAATTTCCAGGGGTGAAAACGCCTAAGATTAGAACCATTTTTTCCGGTTTTGGCGGAATAGGTGGAGGTGAATTTACGGCACAGAATTTAGTGGTTTCTGATTCCCTCATTATCGTAGGACTTGACTTTTTTATGGGTTCTCGCGGACTTTACAAGGCGCCTAATGTGTACGAATACCAGCTGCGCAAACTAGAACCGAAAGCATTAGTGGCTCAAATTATCCTACAATATTCCGCTTATCTCATCAAACAAACAGATAATGATGTCAGTTTATTAAGTGACATGATTTGGTATGGAAAGGGCTATGTATTCACGAAAACGATTTTACCCTCCGTTCCGGATAGTCTGCTTTTCGGCTATACACAGCAAGAAATAGCCGAAACGAATGCCTTCCAAAGGGAGGTTTGGGAACATTTTATCGACAATAAATTGTTATTCAGTGGCGATAAAATTCTCAAGGCTAAATACTTAGATGAACGTCCAAAAACAACTGAAATAGGTCCGGCTTGCCCTGGCGGCATCGGCCGTTGGTTAGGCTGGAGAATAGTAGATACCTATTGGAAACAAAAGCCCAAAATTAGTTTGGCAAAAATAGTGACCGACCCGGAAGCAAATCGAATCTTTTTAGATTCAGGCTACCGCGGCGAAGCAGAAGAAAAATAAGATGGCAAAAAAGCAACATGGTGATATAGGCGGGGGAATAGATCCAAAAGATGCCGTTAAAGTAAGCAAACAAGGCTTATCCAAGGCCTTCAAAATTTTCCAATTCGTTATTCCCTATAAATGGACTTTCATCATAGGGATGATGTTCCTATTACTTTCGAATTTAACGACGTTAAGCTTTCCCCTTTTAATTGGTGAAATGACTAAGGTCATCGAAGGAAAATCTAACTACAAAATCAACGAAGTAACCATTTTCTTCTTCGCTATTTTGATCGTTCAGTCCATCCTGTCTTTTTTCCGCATCTATACTTTCGCACAGGTATCGGAAAAAGCCATGCGAGATGTTCGCCAAACGCTTTATGCTAAAATCATTACCCTACCCATTTTCCATTTCGAAAAAAGACGTGTAGGGGAATTAATGAGCCGCATTACCTCGGATATTACGCAATTACAAGATGTATTGTCTATCACTTTGGCTGAATTTTTCCGTCAAGTATTTACTCTCGTAGGAGGTGTCGCCTTGATCACCTATATTTCTTGGAAGCTCACCTTATTTATGCTGGCAACCTTCCCCGTTCTCGTGATTTCAGCCATCGTATTCGGTAAATTTATTCGGAAGATTTCCAAAAAAGCCCAGGATGAACTCGCTAATACAAACATTATTGTAGAAGAAACCTTGACATCCATTCAAGCCGTCAAAGCATTTACGAACGAAAAATACGAAGTCGACCGCTACACTTCATCCCTCAATAAAGTTTTAGGTGAAGCCTTGAAAGCAGCAACACTACGCGGTGGATTTGTCAGCTTCATCATTTTTGCCTTGTTTGGCGGCATTGTGGGCGTGGTTTGGTATGGTGCATCCCTAGTCGCTCAAGGTGAATTAATTCTAGCAGACTTATTGACCTTCATCTTTTACACGGCCTTCATCGGAGGATCCGTGGGAGGATTAGGCGATATTTATGCACAGTTACAAAAGACAATTGGCGCTTCAGATCGAATTCTAGAAATCTTAGAAGATCCATCGGAGATTGATTTAACACGTGATTCCACTGCTTCTGCGGTCACATTTGGACAAATAAAGGTACAAGACCTCGAGTTCTCTTACCCATCTCGCCCCTCCGTTAAGATCATCAAAGGGATCAACTTTACTATCGAACCAGGTCACAAGGTTGCCATCGTAGGAACGTCTGGAACGGGAAAATCAACATTAGCGCAATTATTTATGCGTTTCTACGAGCCGTCAGCCGGCACTATCTCATTAGGCGAACGTCCCATCACAGCCATTGATATCACCGAATGGCGTAAAATGGTAGCCCTGGTACCTCAGGAAGTGCTACTTTTCGGAGGAACCATCCGCGGAAATATTGCCTATGGAAAACCAGGGGCAACGCAAGAAGAAATTGAATCTGCCGCTGAACTAGCTTACGCAAAAGAATTTATCGAATCATTTCCAGAAAAATGGGATACGCTCGTAGGCGAAAGAGGCGTAAAATTATCAGGTGGCCAAAGACAACGCATCGCCATCGCCCGCGCCATCTTGAAAAATCCCAAATTCTTACTTTTAGACGAAGCAACTAGCGCCCTAGATTCAGAATCTGAAAAATGGGTTCAATCCGCTCTCGAAGAGTTAATGAAAAACCGAACTAGCTTAATAATCGCTCACCGATTATCAACTATTCGTTCAGCCGATTTAATCCTTGTCATGGAAGAAGGCAAAATAGTTGAATCTGGCTCACATGAGGAATTAATGAAAAAGAAATCAGGTATTTACCAAAATATGGTCAAATTGCAAACTGAACATTTAGGCTAAATGAGTTCATCCTATTCACTTTCCGACTTCGATTTAAGACCAACACCATGTAGGTTAGACGTATTGTCTACCTTTCAAGGCTTTGATTATGCCTTAAGTCAAGGTGACATAGAACAAAAACTAAGTGATAAATACGACCGCGTAACCATTTACCGAACCTTAAAAACCTTTTTAACACAAGGTCTACTCCACAAAGTACTAGATGATAATGGTGGAGTAAAGTATGCCTTATGCAAAGAACTTTGCCATCAAGGTGATCATCAACACCAACACGACCATGTGCATTTCAAGTGCAATCAATGTGGTCAAACCACCTGTTTAGAAACAGTTCATATCCCCAGCATCGTCCTTCCCGCTGGCTTTAGCAAACAAGAGAGCAATTTATTGATTCAAGGGACTTGCTCAATGTGTAGAGTATAGATAATAGAGTAGGGAGAGGAGATAAGTCCGAAGGGAGGGAGTCCGGAGGGAATGAGTCCGGAGGGAATGAGTCCGGAGGGAATTAGTCCGGAGGGAGTCCGGAGGGAGGGAGTCCGGAGGAAATTAGTCCGGAGGGAATTAGTCCGGAGGGAATGAGTCCGAAGGGAATGAGTCCGAAGTCGATAGGCAAAGTTCAAAGAGCAAAGTTTAAAGAGCAAAGTTTAAAGAGCGCGGGCAAATATTTCAAGAATGAATAATAAACGAGGCGGAAGCCTCTTTTTTATGCCGTATCTCTAC
>NZ_JBPXKS010000008.1:0-208171 GCF_054558755.1 Aquirufa sp. A-Brett2-W8 | reverse complement strand
CAAAGAAGATTGAACTATGAGAAAATAAAAACAGCCAAAGATTGCACAGAAAAAAAAGAAATTATACATTCACAAAAACACGAAACACTTCTTTAGGAAAAGTCCACTTTAGTTTGACGACGTACAACGCCAGCAAACAATCTAACGAATACTTCGTCCTAGAAGAACTCCTAAAAGGGAAAGAATTCGATTTACCAGAAGGCCAAGAATTCACTGACAAAGACGGCGCCATCAGAAGCAGCGCGCGAATCAAGTGGTTCAACCCCATCCATAATAGAAACTTCCACCGCGATGTATTCCTGGGGATAGGAGAAGAATTCGGTGACCTACCCGTATCAGAAGAGCTAAAAGTTGAACTACATTCCTACGACTCTGAGATCTCCGTTTTCTTCGGCCACTACTGGCTAAAAGGCTAGCCGGATGACCCTCATTCTAAATCCATCTGCCTAGACTATAGCGTTGCTAAAGACGGGCATTTAGTGGGGTATAAAGTGGATGAGAAAGAGTTTGTGGTGGTTTAAAACTCTTCAAGAACCTCCATTGAATCTTGGCAAGCTAATGCTGATTCCTTTTCCAGCTGCGTCTTCAACAATCGCCTTTTATGCACCCGATTGTAAATACTGACAGCTTCATTGATATACCTATTTCTAGCCACCTTTAGCGCACCTGTGATTTCTTCGGCCTCGTTGAAGATTTCGTCGTCTAGTTTTAATGATAATGTTTTCATGAAGCTAAGGTATATTATATATATGCTTTGCAAGAAAATAGTTTGACAAATAGGTTCAATCTTTTTTCATTGACCTCAGTTGGCGAGCTGAATCACCACCTTTAGGCTCAACCAAAATAAACACAATGAAAAAATCACTTTTCACCATCGCATTAATGACTGTTTCTATCTTAGGATTCTCACAGTCACCCATCCCCTCACCCTGTAGCGATTCGCTTTACGTAGTATTGAAATCAAAAACCATCAGTCAAATGACTGACCGCGAATTCTCCTACTTCAACCAAAAAGAGAAAGACTGCTCCGAGTTCAGAAAAGCCCAAATGCAAGAGGAAGTAAAGGTCGAAACCTTGAAAATCACCAAGAAAACCATGAACAACTACTGGACCATCGCAGCGATAGGCGTGGCTTTATCATTGATTCCACTATTATTACTTTAAGGGATAAATTCCCTTTTCTCAACTTCCTGCGATGCTTATTGCGATTATAATAACTCCGGGAGTTGATTCGATTCTTAAATGCCCTTTTAGAAGAGCTCACTCCCATTCTGGCGTGGGCTTTTCTTCTTTGGCCTGTTTGAGTGGTACTTGATCTCGCATAGGAGGATTTTCTCGTTTTCTTCGAGTAATCGATGGGTTTAAGATCGCAGGCAAAGAGAAAAGTGGCGATCAGCAAGAGTGGTAGAATATTTTTAAAATAAGCGATGGTTAGCTCCGATTTTGGCCCTATTATTTCTCCCGATTGCGTCTTTTTATGCGTGTAATTATATGATTCAAACGTGTCTAATAAATGCCACCTACCCTTCCGAAACTCTAGTGTAAATTCCGGATAATACTCATCATCGTAGGCCTCGCCATCTTCATCGTAGTCTATCGTTGGATTCAAAAACAGTTCTAAGTAATCCCCCTCCACCGGCTTATAGTAAAAATCAAACACATTCACCGAATTCAACCTACGCTGAAGACTTCGTTCCGAAATCGTGGTGTATGGATCTGGAATGCTGAACTCCCCCATTATTTCGTTCTTCTCCCTGCTCTGTAGCTGGCGATGCAATACCCAATGCGGTTTCGATCGATCCACAGCGGATTCGCAGGTACATAAATGGAAGGGGCCATTAATGTCGCACATGGGTTAAAGCATTTTTCGAAATGTAGCAAAATGAAAACAAGGAAGCAATCTCCTGACCTTATTTGGCAAGTATATTGAATTTACCTCCCGAATGTAAAATAATCAATATGAACAGATATGTAAATTATTACTAAAACCATACACTTAAGGCAAATGATTAACCTTAAAGCGACTTCACTTAACTTTTAAATAATATAGTTTAGTGGATGGCTGTATAATTTTGTAATTCTTTAAAACTTAAAATAATTTCAAAATGTTAAAAAACCTATGTAGTAAAACACGAAACTTAGTAAGTCTCCTCGTATTAGGAGTATTATTCATGTTAGCGTCTAATCAATCATTTGGCCAAGGTACAGACGCCACCATTTATGGTAAAATTAGTGACGAAAAAGGGGACGCTATTCCCGGAGTCACAGTAAGAATTAAAAATGAGTCCACTGGATTTCAGTCGGGTACAGTTTCCAATGTGAAAGGAGAATATCAATTACAACAATTACCATTAGGCAAACCCTATTCGGTTACCATCTCTTTTGTAGGCTATCAGACCTTGAAGTTTTCAGATTATTCTGTAAACCAAGGAGACAAAGTACGAATCGATGGAAAATTGGTACCCAGCAACACTCAATTATCTGAGGTAGTAGTAAGTGCAAATTCATTTGTAAACAAGGAAACAGCCCGTGCTGGTGCGGCGATTGCCGTAACATCATTGCAGATGAAGCAATTACCTATGGAGGGAAGAAACTTTACTGCACTAACAGCGCTTTCCCCACTTCAGGGCAAAAACGGAAGTTTTGGAGGACAGCGTATTTCATCCACAAACGTAACCATGGATGGAGTAAATGCTAGAAACATGTACACGAACGGAGCCGTAGGAAATGGTCCATACACCATCTCGCAAGAGGCTATTCGCGAGTATCAAGTGTCTACTAATAACTATGATGTAACGCAAGGCAGAATGGGTGGAGGATCACTAAATGCTGTGACAAAAAATGGTACTAATACCATGGAAGGAAGTGCCTTCTTTTTCCAACGGGCTAGTAGCGCATTTTTGTTAGGTAACAAACTTTTTCCAATGAATAGTGAATACAATTCAAATGGAACTCCAAGAACAACCAACATTGACCAAAAGCAACTAGGATTTTCATTAGGAGGAGCAATTATTAAAGACAAGCTACATTATTTCATCGCTTATGATCGTCAAACCGAAACCATTCCACTTCAGATTGCACCCGTATTTGATGCTACTCAAGAACAAAGATTTGGAATTACGAAGGCAAATTTAGATCAATTAATTTCCATTGCCCGTGAAAAATATGGGATGAAAAATACATCTCAATATGGTGATTTTTCTCGTGAAACAGAGGCTAATGCACTTTTCATGCGTTTAGATTGGCAAATAAATGAAAAAAATAAATTGACTTTTAGAAACAATTTAACAACCTGGTTTGCCCCAAATTCACAGAGTGATAATTCTAACATCAACTTATTAGAAAGTAATATTGGATTCAAGACCCTTGAAAATTCGGCCTTATTGTCTTTGAGATCTGATTTAGCACCTAATTTAACGAACGAATTGAAGTTTCAATTTCAAACCGTTAATCGTAATTACATTGTCAATTCAGATTTACCTGAAGGAAATATACCAAGAGCTATCATTACCGTCAGTTCAGTTATTCCTACGCTCACAAATCCAAATGCCACACAGACTAAAACAGTTCAGTTTGGTGGCCAGCGTTATGGAACAGAATATGCGAATGACGTAACGATGCATTTAGCTAATACCTCTTACCTACGAAAAGGTAATTTAAATTTTAAATTTGGAACAGATAATATGCTGACTTTTCTAGATTCTAAAATTGTAAATGAAATGAACGGTCGCTTTTTCTTTTCATCTTTAAGTGACTTTGCTAACTTAAAAGCAAGTAGATACGCAAGAGAGGTTCCTCTAACTAATCCAGCCGTTCAGCAATCACTTTTAGATTTCTCGGCATTTGCACAAGTTGATTTTGAACCATTCAAAAACGTGACTGCTATGGCGGGTTTACGTTATGATGCGACTATCTTCTTTAAGCAAGGTGATGCTAATGCGACAACAGAATCCAAATTAGGTATTGCAACTAATAATAAAATGGCAGATTTTAACAACTTCCAACCGCGTTTGCAGTTGATATGGGATGTGAAGGGCCGTCAAAAAGATATCATTAAGTTTGGAGGAGGAGTCTTTTCTGCTCAGCCTGTATCCTACCTTCAGTTGAATAACATTCAAAACAGTGGTAGCATCGTAGGGTCGATTGATGTTTCAGGTGCTTTAGTTCCTACACCTAATTTTGTTTCTTATCGAAATGACCCCACAACCACACCAGGCATTCCTAAAGGAACTCCTTATGTGTCTACCATTAACGCTGTTAACAAAAACTTCGAAGTACCTTCGGTGTATAAGTTAAACTTCTCTTATAATCGATTCTTTAATGAGCGTTTTCGTGCAGGAGTAAATTTATTGTATTCAAAAACGGTAAACAACTACGCCTACTATGACCGAAACATTGTAGATCAGCCATATTTTACGTTAAGCAATGAGGCTAATCGTGGTGTGTATGTACCTGCTAATACCATACCAACTAACGGAGCTACCGATTGGACTAAAGGAAAAAAATCGACTGATTTAGGCCGTGTACTTGAATTGCAATCTACAGGTGTTTTAGATCAAGTAGCTGTCGTATTAGACGCTAGCATGAAAATAGGAACGGATGGATATTTTACAATAAGCTATACAAAAAATGATACAAAAGATAACAGTTCATTTAACTGTTGTGTCGCTAATACTTCTACTTTCAGACCAGTAGTAGATGATCCCCGCGATCAAACTGTAGCTTATTCAGACGATCAGTTCTCTGATAAATTAGTTATTTCATCCGCTTCTCCTACCTTCAAAGGCTTCCAATTAGGCGCTATTTTGAATGGAGTTGGTGGCACTAGATACTCCTTTTTAGTAGGTGGTAATAAAAGTATCAATGGTGACTTCAACCTAACGAATGATTTGGCTTATGTATTTGATCCTAATGGGGCTAATGTGCCTGCTGCAGTTAAAACAGCTATGCAAGGTTTATTAGATAATCCAGACGTGACCGAAAGCGTAAAAACATATATCAAAGATAATATCGGAAAAGTTGCTGCCCGTAATGGAGGTGTAAATCCGTTTTATTATACGGTAGACGTTCGTTTGACTAAGGATATCCGCTTCTTTAAAAAGCATAATATGAGCTTATCCGCTGACGTTTTTAACTTCATGAATATGTTAGACAAAAACGAAGGTGTCAGCTATAACCATGGAAATATAAACCTGGTTTCTATGACTGGTTTTGACCAAAAGACGATGAATTATAATTATAATGTAGAGGCAGCGGCTGGTCGGAAATTGAACTCTGCGGGAGGAACACCATGGAGAATTCAGTTTGGACTTCGCTATTCATTTTAATTAAATTAGCTCTTTAAGTTAATTAAAAAACCACCTCGTATGAGGTGGTTTTTTAATTTTAGGCTAGTAGTAGCAAAATGGGATGGACGAGAGAACTTTCTGATTAAAATGAAAACAGGGAAACAATCCCCCGACCTTATATGACACACTAATCCGTCATAATTAGAATTTTTTATCCTCTATAAAAGGGTCGTCCGGACAAAGTTTTTCGGATTGGTATTTCAATGCAGTTTCTTCGCATTGCTTTCTCAATTGTGCAAGTATTTTTGCATACTTAGGCACGGCTGCAAGATTATATTTCTCGAGTGGATCTTTCTTTATATCATATAATTCTTCAGGCGCTTTAATCAGTCTGTAACGAAAGTATTTCCAGCGTTCTGTTCTAATCCCTTCACTAGAAGGAATATCTGGAATTTTCCAAAGATGTTCCACTAAAATAGCCTTCCTATTTGATTGTATGTTTCCCTTTTTTAGAAATGGCACTAAACTTATTCCTTGATAATTTTTAGGAGCTTCTACACCTGCTAAATCAACTATTGTTTTAGTGATATCGATATTTAAAACCATCTTATCAATTGCTGCATGTTTGCTTAATCTTGGGTCGTAAATAATTAATGGAATTCGAATTGACATATCATACATCAGCCATTTATCGGCTAATTGCCTATCACCTAAAAAATAGCCATTATCGCCCATCACAATTATTATTGTGTTGTCCTCTACCCCTTTTTCCTTCAATTGTTTACGGATAAACCCGATTTCATCATCAATTTCAGTAATCATGCGATAGTATCCCTTTACCATCTCTTGGTATTTTTCTGGTGTGTCAAATCTCCATTTCCACCTTACCCTATTAAAGCCATTTTGTACCTCTGATGGTAAGTTGTTAAAATATTTTTTATCCCCTAAAACAGGAGTCGGAATCGTACTATTTTTGTACAGAGAATCAGATTTTTCTTGCCAATAATATTGTTCCTTAGATGGGTCATGACCATGTGGTGCGCTAAAATAAATCGAAAGACAGAAAGGCTTATTTGATGGAGCATTCTTTATAAATTCTTGTGCCTGTTGGCCAGAAAAACGAGTTAAATGAACGGTATCATCTCCCAGCTTCTTGTAAAAATATCCCCGCCTATCTGCACTTGCGCCACGATCATAAAAATCACTTTGATCAAAATACTGATTGGGATTATCTAGAATCACTCCCAACTTTCCATAAAAACCCACATGATAGCCATTATCCTTTAATAGTTTAGGATACATGATTTCTGCATAGGCTTGTTTTAATTTAGGTTTTTGGAAAGTATACCCATGAGTGCGTTCATATAAACCTGTTAATATGGAAGCACGACTTGCCGCACAAATAGGTGTTGTTGAGAATGCATTTTTAAAATAACTACCTGAATTAGCTAATGCATTCATCTGAGGCGTTTGAATAATAGCATTACCAGCAACGCCAAGCGCATCCCAACGCTGATCATCAGTTAGTATGAAAATAATATTGGGCTTTTTGTTTTGGCCAAATAGCAAAACAGGAAATAAAAATAAATATACCATAACGGCATACCGACTTTTAAATCTATTTAAAGAAAATTTCATACTATTAAGTTTAATCTTTCAATTTAATCATTTTGAAACTATATTTGAAAATACATATGAAAACTAACCTGCACTTGTATTTTCGAGGACTGATAGGATTATTCCTCCTCCTGCTTGCTCAGTTGCAATCAGAAGCCCGTTTCTTAGTCTATCAGACGACGGATTCGAGTTCGTTCAAGCAATTCAAAGGATCGATTTTGGACAGTAAAACAAGGAATGAACTAGTCTATGCGAGTATCACCGTTTCCGGAACCTCCATCTCCACCATTAGCAATAGCGAGGGAAAATTCTCCATTAAAATCCCAAACGAAAAGGAGAATTCAAGCCTTATTATTTCATTTTTGGGATATAATAATAAAGTTGTTTCCATCAGTGAATTAAAGCCCGAAAAAAATGTGTTGTATTTAGAACCTAGCAACACGATACTTAAAGAAGTGGTGGTCAATGAGACGGATGCAAAAAATATCTTTTCCGGGGTACTGGCTAATCGATTAGAAAATTATGGAGATGACCCCATTCAAATGACTGGTTTTTATCGTGAAACCATTCGAAAACGGCGCACCTATGTCTCCCTTTCTGAATCCCTCCTTAGTATTCAAAAGCAGCCCTTTATAGGAGGTTCGCCAGACCAAATTAGTCTTTTTAAGGGTAGAAAAAATACGGATTACACGAAATTAGATACCGTAAATTTCAAACTACAAGGAGGTCCTTTTTCCGCCTTATTCATTGATTTAGTTAAATATCCCAGTTATATATTTTCAGATGATGCATCCGAATTATATGATTTTAATTTAGAGGATAATACCCAAATAAATGATAACCAAGTCTTAGTTTTAGCTTTCAAACAAAAACCCACAATAGACAGCCCTCTTTACTACGGGAAACTGTATATCGATGCGAAAAGTCTTGCTGTCATCAGCGCATCTTTCTCCCTAAATATAGAAGATAAAGTCAAGGCAGGACTTAAATTTACGCGGAAAAAACCTTTTGGACTTGATGTATATCCTACAGAAGTCCGCTATCAAATCAACTACCGACAACAGAATGGTAAATGGATATATGCCTATTCTCGTGCGGATTTGACGTTTAAATTGAATTGGGCTAAAAAAATATTCAACACCAGCTACACCACCTCGATTGAACTAGCCGTCACTGATTGGAAAACACAGGACATCCCAGAGGTTCAAAATACGCAGAAATTAACCTCCAATGTAATTATGTCAGATAAAGTGGCTAGTTTAGCTGACCCGGATTTTTGGGGAAAATACAATATCATAGAACCAGAGAAATCCATAGAGGCTGCTATCCGAAAAATTCAAAGAAAAGCTATAAATGAATAAATGCAATTCTGGGTTCCTATGCTGCATTATGCTTATAACAGGGTCACTTAACCAAAAGGCTCAAGAAAAGGTGACTAATCCTTCCTCACCCATAGAGGTTAAATCCCTAACAGGAAAAATTTGGATGGATCGTAATTTAGGCGCAACTCAAGTAGCCCAATCAAGTAGTGATAAGGCTTCCTATGGTTATTTATTCCAATGGGGACGATCATCAGACGGCCACCAGAAAAGGTCATCCTTTACTACTAAAAAACTCGCTAAATCGGCTATTGCAGAAAACGATAAGTTTATTGAATCAACTAAATTTCCCACCGACTGGTTGAAAAGCCAAAATGCTGATCTTTGGCAGGGAGCGACAGGGATCAACAATCCATGTCCGACTGGCTTTAGATTACCTACGGCTTCAGAATTTGAGGAGGAAATTGCTACTTGGAAAACCAAAAATGCCAGCGGCGCTTTTTTATCACCACTCAAATTACCGTCAACAGGTTACCGATCGAATAGTGATGGAAAAGTAACGGATAGTGGCTATAATGGTGATTACTGGACGAGCACAACTACTAATTCCTATTCAAATGGCCTCTATTTTGATGAGAATAGTGCGGCCACTGATGCAGGTGGACGCGGCGTAGGGGTTGCGGTTCGGTGTATAAAAAATTAATCGGTCCTTCCGCTTACAGGCGTATCAATTTATTGATAATAGGATTTCTGACTTGCAGATTAATAGGAGAAGACGGATCGTGTAATAAATTTAATTTATTTCAAAACTAATTCATAATTAAATAGTTATGTGATAATACTAAAACAAAAAAGAAATGAAATTAAAATCAATCGCATTAACATTAGTCGCTTTAGTCGGCTTGAGCTTTGCATCAAACGCTCAAAAAACAGTTGTAGATATTGCTGTAGGATCAGCAGATCATACTACGTTAGTTGCAGCCGTAAAAGCAGCAGGTTTAGTAGAGACGTTACAGAGTGCAGGTCCATTTACGGTTTTTGCTCCTGTAAATGCAGCATTTGCTAAATTACCAGCAGGTACTGTTGATTATTTATTAAAGTCAGAGAACAAGGCGACATTAGCTAAAGTTCTTACTTACCACGTCATTGCTGGTACATTCGATGCTGCAACGGTAGTGAAAGCTATTACTGCTGCAAACGGTTCTTTATCATTGAAAACAGTTAGTGGAGGTTCAATAACAGCTTCGTTAAAAAACGGAAAAGTTATATTAACTGACGAAAAAGGTGGTACAGCTACGGTTGTTGCTACTGATTTAAAGGCAGGTAACGGAATTATTCACGTGATTGATACAGTTGTGCTTCCTAAATAAGATTAAGGTTAATTTATTTTTAAAGCCACAGAATTTCTGTGGCTTTAATTTTATTATATCAGTTTAAAACTAAAAAACTCGTCATGTTTAAAAACTTTAAAGCCTCAGAAATTCTTATCATCGTTTTAGTCATAATTGTCATTTTTGTTAGTGAATACCTTTTTCTGGTAGTCGGAGACAAGGACAAAGCCATTTTCATTGGTTTATGGCCGCCCACAATTCTCGGTTTATTAAATTTTATCAACTCTAAATTGAAGAAATAATGGATATGGATATCATTTTACTTACCGCAGTTATATCGACTTTATTTATCGTATTTATTATAGCGGTATACAGAGAATTCTCTGTCATGGAGAGTGAGACCTATGTTTTCCAAAAAGAATCGGGTCCTAGAGCCGGTTTAGTCAATTTCGTAGGAAATTTTGCAGCAAACAAATCCCTGACTAAGGATGAGAAAAAAGTAATCTATAAAGCCATGCACCGCAACATTGCAGACATGGAATCTGATGGCGTTTATTTTGATAATTCGCTGAAGGAAATTGTACAAGATCAGATGGAAGTTTTGGGGAAAGAGGAGCAAAAACCTGTGGCAAAAGCCAAGAAAACAGCCTCAAATTAAAATATAAGACCGTTTATAACATACTAGATTTCAAAAAACCACTATTTTATGTTATCATTTTTAGCTACATATGACCAACTATTCGATCGCCTAGTAAGCCCTAAGCGAATTCGAATTGTGGAGCTTGTTATATTAAGGCTCGCATTACTGGCGTTTGTTCTCCATTTAGGTATCATATTTTTAGCAAACAACTTCCACTATTTCAAAGACTTCCAGCATAGTTACCTGAAGGCAATCTACACGCCTTTCAGTTTTATACTTTTTTATGAGGTTTTGTTATTAGTCATCATAATTCCAAAATCGATTTCAGAATTTATTGGCAAGCAATTCGAGGTAATCACGCTAATTACCTTGCGAAGCTTTTTTCATGACATAGCAGATTTAGATTTTGGCAAAGCGCTATCCATCCAAGATGTGCATTTGCTAAGTCTCGTATATGATTTAATTGCCTCCTTAGTGATGCTGGCGGCTACAATGTTATACTATAAACTTTACAAAAATTCGCAACGTTCTGATGCGATTAATGACATTCAACAGTTTGTGGCCATCAAGAAAATTATGTCCTTTTTGATGATGATTATTTTATTTGTCTTAAGCTTTTCAAGTTTATCCATTTGGATACAGGAAGTAGTGGCAGCTATGCAATCAAATCACAAATACCCTAATCCCAATACCATCTTCTACAGCGAGTTTTTCACCGTCATGATTTTCATTGATGTGTTTTTACTTATCGTTTCCTTTATGTATCATTTTTCATTTAATTTGATATTCAGAAACGCAAGTTTTATTATCACGACCATCTTGCTTCGGATGTCACTGACAGCCGAAAAACCGGTAAATTATTTTTTGATTTTTGTTGGTTTTGCCTTCTCTATTTTGGCTTACTACTTAATCAACAATCGAAAAAATTCGCCGACTTAGATTTCTGAATTCAGGCGAAAAATCTACTTAACAGTCAGCGTCGTTCCGACAATTTCAACGACTAATTTAGTAAGGCCCCTCGTGGCTGGCCCAGAAATCAAAGCACCATCAGAGCTAAAGGTAGACCCGTGTGCTAAACACAAGAATGATAAATTAGTACTAAGGTACTCTACCGTCGCACCAGCATGAGGACAAACGGAGGACACGGCTAAAAAGCTTAAGGCCGTATTTCCTGTTGCTATTCGAATCAAAATGATCCCATTTTTAGCAATAAACTCATTAACACCCCGCAATTCCGAGTCTAAATTAACCTTAAACGCATTACTCACAGGATTTGAATTATTTCCTCCTGATGGCGTATTAGGTGTGGGTGCCTCGTTACTCGAACAAGCTGCGGCTAAACACGAAACACATACAGCGGCTAAACCACCCGAGACGGTATTTAAAAATTGCTTTCTTTTCATTTCATCTGTTTTTTTAAGTAAACAAAACGAATGAAAATTTGTTTGAAAAATGCCATTAAATCGTAAAATTAAAATAAAATGAGACTGTTCCATTTCGATCCAATAAAACTGAATTAATTTAAAAATCGAGTTCGCTTAAAAAAGAGGCCCCTATTGCTAGGGGCAAGTGCAGGAATATAAGGTTCTAAAGCTGAAGATAATTTTACTTTTATAGCTTCTCCTCCAGAAAAAAACAGATAGATATTATTACAAAATTTCTTATTTTTAGTTTTTCCAAAATATCATAATTTGAGTGCCTCTAAAACCCCTATTAAATACACTTATGAAAAATAATCGTAGAAAATTCATCCAACAAGTTGCCCTAGGTGCCGCGGGAATCAGCTTAGGAAATATCCACAACGCTTTTAGTGCGAAAAGTTATTCCCGAATTGTGGGGGCAAACGACCGCTTGAATATTGCTTTAATGGGCTGTGGCCGTCGGGTAAGCGCCTATTATGCCGCATTAAAGGATAAAAATAATAATGTAGATGTGGCTTATATCTGCGATGTAATGAAAAAGCAACGCGAAAAAGTGGGCCGTGATTTGCAAGGGAAAGTGACTGGAAAGGCTACTTTGGTAAATGATATCCATGATGTTTGGAATGACCAAAGTGTCGATGCCATCTTCAATGCAACTCCGGATCATTGGCATGCGCCAGGTACTTGGATGGCCATGCAAGCAGGCAAGCACGTATACATCGAAAAACCATGTAGCCAAAATCCACGCGAAGGGGAATTACTCGTGGCCTTCCAAAAAAAATACGGCAAAGTAGTACAAATGGGAAACCAACAACGCTCTGCTAAAGAATCCCAAGAAATCATTGCTGAAATTCATAATGGAGCCATCGGCGAAGTGTATAAAGCACTCGCTTTCTATTCGAATGAACGTGGCGAGGTGCCCATCGAAAAAAAGGCACCTATCCCAGAGGGATTAGATTGGAACTTATGGCAAGGTCCAGCACCGCATCGCGAATACACCTCAGAAACATGGGATTATAATTGGCACTGGTATGGTTGGCATTGGGGAGCAGCTGAAACGGGTAATAATGCAACGCATGAATTAGACGTAGCTCGTTGGGCATTACAAGTAAAATACCCAGAAAAGGTAGAAGTAGAAGCGGCGAAACGTCATTTCAAAAATGACGGCTGGACCATGTACGACACCATGGACGCAACTTTCCGTTTCCCTGACAATAAAATTATCCAATGGGACGGTAAAAGCCGTACTGGCTACAAAACCTACGGAAGCGATCGCGGAACCATTATTTATGGAAGCGAAGGTACCGTTTTTGTAAATAGAGACGGATACACGCTTTTTGACCGCAAAGGAAAGAAAATAAAAGATAGCAAATCATCTGGTTCAGAAGCAGGGAATACCCTAGGGGGTGGTGGAGACATGACGGATACGCATGTGGCTAATTTCTTCAACGTCATTCGAGGCAAAGAAGCGAAATTAAATTCACCCATCGAAGAAGGCGCCATCAGCCAAATGATGTGCCACTATGCCAATATTTCGTATCGCATCGGGAAATCATTCCAAGTGAACCCGACCGACGGCCATATTTTGGATAAGGATGGCATGAAGCTTTGGGGTAGAGAATACGAAAAAGGCTGGGAGCCGAAATTGTAAATAAATAAAGGCCCCTGTTTCTAGGGGCCTTTCTATCCTTTTTTCTTAATTTATTTAATAACTGGAGCCGGTAAAGCATCCATCTTGCGCAAAAATTCCCGCAGGATTCGGTTGTATTCTTTGGGATTATCCTGCATCGTGCTGTGAGCAGCTTGAGGAATGAGTTGGAATTTTGCACCCGGAATTAGACTCGTAAAGTAGCGCACGCTAGATGGCCTTGCTTCATCGAATTCGCCTGCAGTAAGGAGCGTGGGCAACTTAATCTGAGTCAATTCCTTTAAGCGATCGTAATTCAATAAATTTCCAGTGGCTGTAAATTCACTTGGCCCCCACATAAACGTGTATACGTTTTCCCCGAAGTACTTTGCCGCAGTATCCTTCTGAGATTTGCTTTTCTCACTACGTCTGACATAGGCTTTATAATATACTTTCATAGCCTCCTGATAGGCTTCATTCGTGAAATTATGCTGTTTTTCACTCTCCTTTATGGAGGTTTGAATCGCTTTAGGTAGGGTAGCAATTAAGGTATCGGCATCATCTGTCCAAATTTTGGTACTAAATAAAGGACTAGAAAAAATCAATGCCTGAATGCCTTTAGGATATTTTAAATAATAATCTAGTCCCAGCATCGTTCCCCAGGAGTGCCCATACAAATAAAATTGGTCTAGTTTAAGAGCTTTTCTTACTTGTTCGAGTTGCTCCACATTCTTCTCAATAGTCATGAGAGTCGTGTCCGTAATGCGAGTCGAGCGACCACAGCCTAATTGATCAATGAAAATGACGGGACGCTCATCACTTAATTCCTTTAATGGATCTAAATAAAAACTAGATGATCCCGGTCCACCATGCAATAAAAGAACAGGAGTTCTATCGCCTTCTCCATGAATTCTATACCAAATCTTCCCTCCTTCTACCTCAATAAAACCCTCCTTTGGCTGGGAAGATGTGCTGCAAGCATGCAAGAAAAAAAACAGGATTGATCCAATGAAAAGCGATAGGGCAACAACTTTATTATTCTCCATAGCCAGGTTTAGTTTTCGAACCAAAAGTTAAGCTATTATTAATTGAAATAAAAAAAGCCCCTATTTCTAGAGGCTTTTTTTATACTGAATAACTAATTTATTCTTTACGCGGTTTAACAAACCCATCGCAATAAACAACTTTTCCATTTTCAAATCTGAAGGCATCAAACCATAAAAGTTTTTGAATGCTACCATCTGGCAATTCCGCATCTGCTTGATCCCAAATATTTACCCATTGGTGACCGTTTTCACCAACGGTTGGGATAATCCCAATTATTTTAAAATTCTTGATATTAATGGCTGAAAAATTCTTTTTCATAAAATCAATTATAGCCGCTTTTCCTTTTAAAACGGATCCGTCTTCATTATTAAAAACAGCGGTATCAGAAATAGCTTCTTCCAGCTTTTTAAAGTCCTTTGCAAATATGGCTTGATGGAGTTGCTCCGCTAGTAATACATTTTTTTGATCCTCTATCTTAAAGTTATCCGTATAAGTGGGTTTGTAAATGTGTTCAACAGCAGTGGCTGTTTCTTCTTTTTTTGCTTCTGAGCAAGCGAATAACGCCGCTGAAGCTAGAATTGATAATAATAACTTTTTCATGATAGTATAATTTAGTTTAGAATATATTTATAACAAATATAAATATCTTTTTGAAACTAAAAATAAATATCAATAGTAATTTACTTTACTCCTTCCATTCAATCGGAATGACTACTTCGTTTTTTCTGCTCCAAAATTGATAGGGAGCATTATAGCCTAAAAAGGTGTATTCTCCAGCCACTTTTATTCCTTTTTCTTGAATTAACTGCAGTAATTGATCACGCTTTTCCTTTATTTTTTCATCATCCGCATATCCTCCAAAACTAATAGCTGCCACATATTGCGGGCTAGATTTCACGATATGAACTCCGGAATCATTGGGCTTAGGCAAATCAGATTCTTGGTATTTTTCAGGCATTACAAAACTCATGGTAGATCCTTTATCAGTCATTTCCATTCGAACAGGCGCCGTCATGGCAATGCTCTGCTTCTGTTCATTACCTCCAAAAATATAGCCGGCTAATTTCCTGAACCCACTACTGGCCACTGACTTGTAATCTGTTCCTTGACTATAAATTTTGGCAAATGTCGCAGACGGATAAAAACGAATTTCAAATTGAGATTCCGAGAGAACTAGTCTGTATTTTTGGTTTTCCGTTTCGAGACTACTACTCACCACTTTATAGGAAAGTATCAGTAGAAATAAAAAGCCAATGCCCGCAACGATGTAAAATGATTTCATGAAAATATAAGTTTAGCATATATAAAATCTAAACTAGTGAAACTTTGCAATAGTTCAGAAACATGAAAACTTATTTCATTTTTAACCGTATTTCACTTACTTTAATTGTTGATAATAAGCTATACCTCTCCTATGAAAACATTAGTAATTGCCGCGCTTTGTAGTTTAGCATTCCTATCAGATGCCAAGCCAAAAAAAGAAAAATGGATTCCATTATTTAATGGCAAAAATCTGAAAAACTGGACAGTCAAAATTCACCACCATGAAGTAGGCGATAATTTTGGAAAAACCTTTCGAGCAGAAGACGGGATGATCAAAGTGCGCTATGATCAATATGATCATTTCAATGAGCGCTACGGACATTTGTATTTCGACAAACCTTTTTCTAATTATATCCTTCGATTGCAATATCGCTTTACGGGACTTTGGCGAAATGATGCACCCATTTATACAGAGAGAAACTCCGGTGTGATGTTTCATTCTCAAGACCCGCATACCCTACTTAAAGAACAAGATTGGCCCATCTCAGTTGAAATGCAATTCTTAGGTGTTTTAGCCGATGGTAAACCAAGACCCACCGGAAACATGTGCTCACCAGGAACGGACGTCGTATATCAAGGCAGAATCGATCCCCGTCATTGCATCAATTCAAGCTCGAAAACGTATGAAAATGAACAATGGATTACGGTGGAATTAATCGTTCGTGGGGATTCCTTAGTAACGCATAAAATCAATGGAGAAACGGTTTTGGAATATACCCAACCCCAAATAGGAGGTGGCGTAGCCAATCGCTATAACCCCTCCCTGAAAATCGATGGCAAATTATTAAAAAGTGGATTCATTGCGCTTCAAAGCGAAGGTCAAGAAATCGATTTTAGGACTATTGAGCTGCTGGATTTATCGAAAGAATGATAAAATATTCTACTTTAAAAAATAATTAAGAGTTTGGTTTACCTCTTTTGAGGAAGTGCACTCAATAGAATTTTGACAAAACCATCCATCGATTTATCCTCTATCCACCTGACCACTGCCACTAAATCGTTTTCTTGATCCACATAAATAGCATTAGTTCCATTTCCCAAATGCGCAAAAGCGGTGGCTGGAGCTGATGGATACAGCTTATTGTCTGTATTAAGGTAGTAATTCATGAAACCATAGCCCGTGTTAGCCGGTGTAGGTGTCATAGACTTACGAATCCAGTCTTCTGATAAAATTTGCTTGCCATTCCAGTTCCCTTTTCGCAAAGTCAACAAGCCAAACCTTCCCATATCATAGGTATTGATAAACATACCTCCCCCAAAATGTCCTCCCCCACTTACCGATTGAATCATCTTACCATCTACTATAATCCACGCATTTTTATAGCCCGCCCAAACCCAGGTATTGGACGCTCCTATGGGATTCATGATGTTTTCTCTCAATACTTCAGGTAAGGGTTTACGCCAAACTAAAGTCGCCGCTAAGGTTAATGCATTCACCCGCGTATCATTGTATTTAAAAACAGAACCCGGTTCGAATCTTTTCCGAGTCGTCCATTCCGCGGATTTATCCGATGGGCGATCAGCCCAGTCCGGCTTACCCCATAACACCCCTTCCCAATCACTGGTTTGTCTCAAAAGATGATCCCAACTAATCTTACGGTTGTGCTCGGTTTCGAACGGATAAATAAAGGACGTTTTAGTTAGCGGATTTTCGTTTGCAAGCACCTCTGCGGTGGCTACCTCAACAGGCGGCAAATAAGTGTAAACTTTATCATCCAACGAACTAATTAATCCTTTTTCGTAGGCGAGACCAACTACTGAAGAAACAAAACTCTTAGTCACACTATGCGTCATCTCAACAGATGAAGGATTCCCCCACTCCGCAATGATATAGCCTTTATAAATAATAATTCCGGCTGCAGGACCTCGATCTGCCATAGGCCCGATGGGATCAGAGAATGGCTCCTTCCCAAATTGCATCGCCTGCGAAAGCCACAAGTTTTTAGGTTGTGTTGTTTCATGGGCTTTGGCAAAATCCACTGCCTCCTTCACTTTATTCGTATCTATGTTGAAAAAAGCGGGGGACTTATGTTCCCAGTTTTTTGCTGAAGGATAATAGATTGCTTTCTGAGATACGGCACTAAAAGCGACTAGTAATAATAAAAGCGATAGGTATTTATTCATAGGACTTACTGGTGCATGTTATACAGAAGCGTCTGAATTTTAAATTCATTGCCCGATTTAACGAATAAAAATACGTCCACCCCTTTGTGTGAGAATTTTCCATTGAGATAAAATTCGTAGGGAACCCAAGCGGTCGCAATTTCGTGATCAATTAGAATTGGTCCCCAGGAAAGTACGCGTTCATCCATATCGCCTTGTTTTCTGGACAAAACACTTTGGACAAATTTCGAAATGGGTACTTCTCGTACGATAGTACCTTCCGGTCTAAGCTGACTCACATTCAAAAGCGCATTAGTTGTAAAACAGGACTTTAGGGCCACTGTGTCCACTGCCTTCATCGCAGAAAAAGTTTTTAAAATGACTGCTTTGATTTGATCTTCGTCCTTGGTTGGATTTTGGCCAAATAAAAAGAGGGGACTCAATAATAGAATTATTACACCTTTCATATTTTAAATAGTTTGTCTAAATAGGTAGCTAACGCGTGATCTTTCTCCGTCACCTGATTTCCCGAATCGTGAGTACAAAGCGTTACCGTTATTCGATTATAAGTATTCGTCCAAGTAGGGTGGTGATCCGATTGAGAAATAAAGGGAGCGGCACTTTGCATGAAAAACATGGCCTCTTCGAATGTCTTAAATTCGAAGGTTTTGATAAGGGTATTATTTTCTTCTTTCCAGTTATTCATTTTATTCAAATTTTAAACAGACAAGTTCTTGCCTTTACGATTGAAAACATAGTCAATTTTTAGAACGCTATTTTTTTAGTTGGATCAATTCTCAGCCAAAGCAAACCGCCACAAATAACAACAACGCCAATGATACGAACCGGGATATCCCAGCTGCCCGTTGCCGTTAAAATATAACCAAAAGCAATCGACATAATGGTTGACCCTAATTGGCCAGCCATCCCCATGGCCCCAGCCACAGCACCTGAATTTTGTCCACCGATATCTGCTGATGTTGCCCAAGAAACCGGCAAGGTAAAGTCCTTAAATGCTAGACCAAAAGCTAAAATTACGATGGACACCATCGGGTCTGTGATATAAGTAGAAGTCAGCATGCAGCATCCTGACATCACTAATCCAAACATTCCCACCGAACGTCGACCCCATTTCAAGCCCTTTTTACGTGCAATGAAATCGGATAAAAAGCCGCCACTGAAACAACCGATAGTACCTAAAATAAAGGGCAAGGATGCCAGGAATGCGATATGTGCATCATCCACCCCTTTGCCATTTTTTAAATATTTAGGCATCCAGGAAAGATAAAAATAGGCCCCATAAAGTAGGCAATGGTACATGCTCATTAATGCCCAAACATTAGGCGTTTTAATGATCTTCAAAAATACCTGAAGATTGTTTTGGGGACTTTTTACTTCGCGACCTAATTCAATATGCGCTAATTCTGATTCTTTAATACCAGGCATGTCCTTAGGTTCATTTTGGAACCATAAAACCCAAAAAATAGCCCAAATAATTCCCACTACTCCAAAAATATAAAACACATAACGCCATCCCCAAATAGACATGATATAAATCGAAAAGAATGGCGCTAAGGCAGCACCGATGCGGCTAGCTATCCAAATAAAAGACTGGGCTCGACCCGCTTCCTGCTTCGGAAACCACCTCGCAACAACGATCGTTGCGTTAGGATACGCTCCAGCTTCCCCTAATCCGAATAAAAATCGGATGATAAATAACATGGTAAATGAATAGGAGAATCCCGTCAGAATAGTGAAAACTGACCAAGAAAGTACGATTCTAAATAGCACAGATTTAGGCCCTTTAAAATCCCCCCAAAGACCCACGGGTATCTCAAAAATTCCGTAGGCAAAGGCGAAGGAACCCATGATCCAGCCAAATTCTTTTTCACTTAAATGAAGGTCCTGAGTTATTTGACTTCCCGTAATCGAAATGGAAGTTCTATCTAAATAGGTAATGATGGAAAACAAAGCTAATACGAACAATACCCAAAATCTTTTTTGCATTATTCATTACTATTTTTGCAATAATACAATAAATAATTTTAAAAATACAACGTTCGACTAATCCTCCTTCTTCACTATCGGATAGACAAATGCTGCCCGTGTAGGTCCAGGAAATGGCACATGACTTCCTTTCAATCCATGCCATAAGACTAAATTAAAGGCCACATCATTATTCGTATCTTCTTTGTCAAAATTAAATAACTCTGATCTGCGTTGCCACTCGTTGCGCGCCACATTTCTACCTCCTAAATCTATCTTAGGAATGATGGCTTTGAAATCAATCGGTCTTGCAACTGAATCAAAACTGCGCCACATCGGCATAGCAGCGGCATCATATTGCGACATTGGATTTAATCCCAAAATCAATTCCATCGTCCGCAACATCGAACTGGTTGTGTATGCGGTGTGATCTACGTAATTACGTTTCACAAATCCACCAGCCACATAAGCGGTGCTGCGATGGGCATCCACGTGATCCGCCCCGTTTTGGGCATCGTCCTCAATCATAAACACCACCGATTCATTCCATATCGGACTATTTGCCAACGTTTCAATTAATTGTCCCACGGCTAAATCATTATCAGCTACGTGTGCATAGGGTGTAGGTCTACCTAAACGCAAGCCTTCCGTATGGTCATTTCCTAGGCGTATGGAATTAAATTGCGGAACCCGATTTTCCTTCACCATCTCCTGAAATTCCGTTTTCCAAATACGTAAACGCGTCGTATCCATAATCGCTAAACTATAACTCGGAAATGTCGGGTGAAAATGTTTATCTAATACCGAAATTGCTGGTTTATTTCCGGTCATAAATTCGCCATAAGTCCGGTAGCTCACCCCATAACGATTACATAAATCCCAAATATATCCGCTCTTATTCATCACGGCATTCTTTTCAGGCTCCCCATAAATTCCGCCGCCTTTTCCACCATAGCTCGTAGGCCAGTTTTTCTCCATAAAATCCGTAGCATAGGCTCCCATAGACCAATGATGACCATCTGCACTCACCTCAGCATCCACATAAAAATTATCTAGCAACACAAATTTCTCCGAAATAGCGTGTTGATTTGGTGTATATTTTCTGCCAAATAATAACAAAGTAGTATCTCCATTTCCGGTTTTTATATCTGATAAAACCTGGTCGTATGTTCTATTTTCCTTAATCACATAAAACACATATTTGATGGGGGATTTTTGGCCTACCTTCATCGGAATAGGAAAACCCGGTGCGTCTTTATCTGCTAATTCCGCCTTCGCTGGATTGTAGGACGCATTGCTATAAACAGCTTTAGAATACCCAGCCATATCCACTGCACTAGGCGAAGGAATAATACTCATCGTCCCTTTGAACAAAGAACCGATGTATTGCACTTCTTTAGGCGCATTCATATCGCCCTGGTGCAAATTCACTTCCTCCCCATTTTTTATAGGACGAGGGCCAAAGGGGTTCGCATAGGACGTATTTCCCTTCCCATTCGTCACCCAAATCTTATCCGCAATAAATTTCACATTGGTAGGAAACCAACCCACTGGTATAAAACCCATCGGCCTGCTTGATCCCGTTACCGAAATATCATAAACAGCTAAGCAATTGTTATCCGCATTCGCCACATACAATCTTTTCTTCAAAGGGTCAATCGCTAATCCATTAGTAGTCGATCCAGAAGGTGAATTCGGATACAAGGCCACATCTAATGTTTCGATCACTTTTTTCGTAATTAGATTGACCACTGACACCGAATTGTCATTCGCATTACATACATATAAGAGTTTGCCGTTTGTTGAAAGCAACATCTCATTCGGGTTATCCCCTACTTTTACGGGCGATTTCCAAGTAGCATTTTCTACATCAAACACCAATACCTGATCGCAACCCCAGCATGAAATATATAATTCTTTTGCATCTGGACTCAAAACACTCATATATGCTTCTGCATCTAAACCTAATTGCTTATCGATTTTCTGGGTTTTAGCATCGATAATATATAGCGACCGATTGTCGCGAGTTACTACGTATATTTTTTGGCGTTTCTGGTCAAAGGTAATTCCAGCCGGGCCCACCCGATTAGGCCAAACTGCACCCAACACAATTTCATCTTTTTTAACTAATTTATTTGCCTTGATTTCATAGCGCACCACCTTATTATCATGGCCACCCGCTGCATATAAAAATTGATCGTCTGGACTGAAAGCAAGTCCGTACCAGGCTTTGGGAATAATTACGGTATCAATCAATTTTTCAGTTTTCACATCAACTAACATGATGCTGTGCGCACTTACCCCATTATTCGTTACCGCCACATACTTTTTATTATGGCTTACCGCCATATTTAAGGGCAAATCTCCTAAAGAAAAAGACTTCCCCGCTGGGCTTAATTTCCAGCCATTAGGCAGAGAAACCACAGGGGACATTTTCTGAGCTGAAACGTAGAAAAACGTTCCCAGAACCAAGCCGAGCACATAAATAAATCGCATAATTATAGGTTTTTTAAATGACCAAATTACGCATTTTCGTCATTCCGCAGATAAACTAATGATTAAATTTAGGTAAATCGGAGTTTTATTTATGCCTAAACCAGCAGTCGATGCGGTCATTTTCATAGGCTTTAAAAAGCGTATTAACGGGGGCTCCGTGGCGTAAATTTGCATTGAATCGTGTTCTGGCCAGGTAGTTGAATGCACCCATATCTCCTGTATACGCCGTTTTATTACTGTGATTATAGGTTTCATGCAAGGCGCATAATTGCTGCAAAAAGTCCATAAAAAGCGGAAATGCGCCGCCAAAAACACCGCAGTTTAAAAGTGCTTCAGAAGCAAACCGTTCCTCATAAGCAGCATAATCAGGAATTTGTGCTCTTAAATGCTCTGCATGAGCTAGCATCCACTCATTGTTAAGCGTTTTAGGCTCATCCCCGCAGAAAAGTGAGCCAGGATTCGAGGTAAAAAGAGGATGAATGAAGGGATTTTGCGCCAACGTCACATCTGACACATCCGTCACAAAAACGCCCTGAACCTGCATCATCTCAGCTAGATAATCACGGTACACGAAATAGCGGAAAACATTCGGATTAAAAGCTTGATTATAGTCAATTCGAACGAAGGAAATGTGCTCATTTTCATAGAGCGCACAAGTTTCATCCGAAAAATTATTATGAAAAATGACACCTTTCAAGTTCGAAGCAGTCACTGATTCCGCCCATTCCCGAACGAATTCGTAGGAATCATCCGCCAAAGTCATGTTCCGATTCACATCATACACACCCGTAATGTGGCAAGCTAAAACAAGATGTTGCATGATTAATTAGCGTTCAACAGAAGTTCTTGCTTCAATAAGGCGCAGGTGCTGTTCGGATTATTGCGGTAGTAAATGTAGGATCTTTGGAATACCTTCTTCGTTTTAAACAAAGTTTCAGCACGTTCATAAAAGGCAGAATCAGCAGAGAATCCCCCCTTGAAGTCGATGCTTTTGAACACTTTTTGATGGCCAAATAAGGTCCCAAAAAGCACCGCATCATCCAAATGAATCGGCTTACTTAAATCATTTTTATCAGGAACATAATAATCTTCCACCGTATCCACCACCGTTTCCGCAGTGGAACAAATCAGATCCACATGTTCAATCTCCTGTAAACAAGTGCTCAAATGATAGGGTTTGTACTCGTCATCACTATCTAAAATGGTGATAAATTCCCCCACACTAATTAATACTCCCCGATTAATGGATTCCGCTTGGCCGCGGTTACTATGGCGAATGTAGATGATTTTTTCTTCGTGCGCCTCCACATATTCTAGCAAGGCTTTGCGGTCATTTCCCTTACTTCCATCGTCGATGATGATCAGTTCGAAATCCTGAAAATCTTGCTGTAAAACAGAATCAATGGCTCTTTTGGTTAATTGAAAGTCCGTATTATAGACGGCCATCAACACCGATATTTTTACTTTTTTAGGCATGATCTGCTAATAAGTTCCACCAAAATAGGCTTTAACGGAGGCAAATGTAGTCAAATATTACTATGTTTAAGAAAAAAAACGATGAACAAACTATTACTAATTGCCCTATCGATTTTTACCCTTTCTTCCTGCATGAAAAGCGGAGAAACGGTGTCTAACTACTTCTCCTATCCTGACAGCCTAGAAGCTGGTGGGGTGAAAATGATTCCTATTCAAACGTCTGCTGGCACTTTTAAGGTATGGACGAAGCGTTTTGGGAATAACCCTAAGATCAAAATCCTTTTATTACATGGTGGTCCAGCGATGACTCACGAATATATGGAATGTTTTGAGACGTTTTTCCAAAGAGAGGGCTTCGAATTCTATGAATACGACCAGCTGGGCTCCTATTACAGTGATCAACCGACGGATTCTACCTTATGGAGAACGGAACGATTTGTGGAAGAGGTGGAGCAAGTGCGCAAGGCAATCGGTGCAGATTCGTCTAATTTTTACATTGTAGGAAATTCATGGGGCGGCATTTTAGGCATGGAATATGCGCTGAAATATCAAAAGAATATGAAGGGTCTTTTAGTTTCTAATATGGTGGCAAGTGCACCAGAATATGGAAAATATGCGGAGGAAGTATTAGCACAGCAAATGGATCCGACGATTTTAGCTGAGGTTAGAGCGATTGAGACAAAAAAGGACTTCGGAAATCCACGTTACATGGAATTGCTTATTCCTAATTTCTACCACGAACATATTTGCCGTCTAAAAGAGTGGCCAGATGCCATAAATCGCTCCTTTAAACATGGAAACAGCTCCATTTATGTCCGAATGCAAGGACCGAGTGAATTTGGAATTAGTGGACTTTTGGAAAAATGGGATATCAAAAATCGCTTAAAAGAAATCACGGTTCCTACCCTGATGATCGGGGCGAAATTCGACACAATGGATCCGAAAGCGATGGAAGAACAGAGCAAATTAATTCAAAAGGGTTCCTACTTATACTGCCCGAATGGCATGTGGGATGACCAGAAAGTTTACATGAACGGCGTAATTTCCTTCATTAAGAAGGTGAATGGAGAGTAAAATAACTTCCTATGAAACTACTTGTCCTGTTACTCGGCCTTACGACTATTGTTAATGCCCAAAATTCAACCTCGCTGAAAGATGCGGTAACCTTCCCATTAGGCGCCTCTGTCAATCCTCGATTGCTTTCTGAAAATGAAGCTTACAGCAACATTGCGAAAAATGAATTAACCGGACTCACAGCCGAAAATCACATGAAAATGATGTTGATTCATCCGGCAGCGGATCGTTTTGATTTCGGGAAAGGAGATGAAATTGTTGCTTTTGCAGCGGCGACAGGCAAACGAATGCATGGGCACACTTTGGTTTGGCATAATCAGGTTCCACAATGGATGAAGGATTTTCAAGGGGATCAAAAAGCCTGGGAAGACCTATTAAAAAATCACATTCAAACGGTTATCACCCATTACAAGGGTAAAATAGCCGGATGGGATGTCGTGAACGAGTCCTTTTTAGATGATGGTAGTTTACGTCCTTCTCTTTGGGCAGATCATATTCCAGATTACATCGCTAAAAGCTTTCAATGGGCCCATGAAGCTGATCCTACTGCGGTTCTTTTCTACAATGATTACGGCCAGGATGGCCATCCTAAAAAGATGCAGGCCATTCTTAACCTTGTGGCTGATCTAAAAAGTCGTCAAATTCCCATTCACGGATTAGGATTACAGATGCACATCAATGTGGATTCAAAGCGCACAGAAATCGAGAACGTAATCGCACAATCAGTTCAAACAGGACTAGCCGTCCATTTTTCAGAGCTAGACGTTGCGGTTAATCCGAAGAATAATCCTGAATTCGTATATGATGAGAAAGCCTCAGCCGCTCAAATGGAACTATTCAAATTGCTTTTCAAAACCTACCAATCCATTCCGGCTAAGCAGCAGTATGGCATTACGTTTTGGAACATCTCCGATAAAGATTCCTGGTTGCGCGGTTATTTCAAGAGACCTAAAGAATTCCCCCTTTTATTTGACGATAATTATAATAAAAAACCAGCCTATTCCGAGATTATAAAACTTTTAAATAAGCTAAACTAAGCGGCACCTGAGCTTTTGAATTCAAATTTTCGTCCTCTAAGTAATAATACTTGATGGAGCCTTTTCTCGCCTGCTTCAGGATAGCTTTAACGGCAATTTGACCCGTTCCTAAAGGCACATCATTTTCTGGCGAAGTCTTCACATCGAGGCCAACCGGTATGCCCTTTTTTAAATCCTTTACATGCATCAGTTTAAATCTCGAAGGATATTTCTTTAGATAGGCTAGTGGATCTTGCCCAAATTGATGCACCCAAAGGATGTCTAATTCAAAGGAAACATAATCCGGGTTTGTGTTTTGGATCAAATAATCATATAATGTTCCTTTCTCATAGGGAGTGAAATCATAGCCATGGTTATGGTAACTAAATTCAATGCCATTTTCCTTTAGTTTTTGGCCTACTCGATTAAAATCTTTCACTGCGACATCTGCCTGCTGAACAGTAAATTCTCCTTTATGCGGAATCATTCCCACTCGCACAAACTCAGCTCCTAGGATTTTTGCATCCTGAATAACCGCATCTGTTTTATTCGTCAAAGCATCGTAATAAACGCCATAACTCGTACAAACCATCCCACGAG
Source organism: Aquirufa sp. A-Brett2-W8 (assembly GCF_054558755.1). Taxonomy (NCBI): domain Bacteria; kingdom Pseudomonadati; phylum Bacteroidota; class Cytophagia; order Cytophagales; family Flectobacillaceae; genus Aquirufa; species Aquirufa sp. A-Brett2-W8. Next base: position 181,807 of record NZ_JBPXKS010000008.1, on the reverse strand, counting down.
CATCTAATAAAGCTCTCATTTCGGTTGCCGTTTTACCGAACAGATTTGAAAACTCGATATTGCGAATGCCCATCTCTTTAATGTAATCCAACGTCCCCGGCACATCCTTACTGAAATCATTTCTGAACGTAAATGAAACCACACCTGGGGTATCTTTGAGGGCTTTGCTGAATCGCTGCTGTGCGAAAATGGCTTGCGAAAGCAGAAGGAAGAATAGTAAACTACATTTTTTCATATTTTGCATAGGTTTATATCATTAAATCTACTAAAATACATTGGATTAAAAATAGGTAACAAAATGAAAAATAAATTACGATGGCTTTTACAAGCCGCTGGAGGCTTGATTCTAACGGGTAGTGGACTTTCCCTAGCCATCGACGCAGGCATAACAAAATTCCAAGGTGGGGACTGGTTTTACTACGGAACCGGAGCTTTGATCGTATTTCAAGCGGGCTTGTGTCTCTTGATAGACTCAACAAGACATAAATAAAATTTGAAAATAATAACAATAACAAAAATCATTGGTTTATTTAGTAGAATTATTTATTTCCATAATTCTATTGATGCTTACTACAAAGATTTACGACATAGCGATTATAGGTGCAGGAGCATCAGGATTACAGCTTCTATATGAAATTGTTCAAGCTGACCCCACTAATGAGAAGCAGATTTTACTCCTAGATTCTGGAGATCGTTCGACAAAAAGTTGGTGCTTTTGGGAAGGTGGAAAAAATCAATGTTTCCCTTTTTTAGTCGAAAAGTCTTGGGAATCCATGACCTATAGAACCAGTTCGGGGGAAACAATAAAATCGAAAATCCATCCACTGCACTATAAATACATTTCTTCAGAGCGATTTTTTACCTATTTTTTTACCGAATTCATTCCAGCAAATCCAAATATTACGTTAGTAAATAACTGGGTTCAAGAAATACAAGAAGGCGACGATTTACACTCTGTTATTTGTAATGATGGCTCCTCTTTTTATACCAATCGGGTAGCCGATTCTAGACCCTTAAAATCCGAGGACTCCTCCTTAATTTACCAACATTTTAGCGGAAAATTTATTGAGTTTGAACAGCCCATTTTAGACGAATCATCCATGACCTTAATGGATTTCAGCTTACCTGTTTCTACAAATGAAATGGCTGTATTCCACTATATTTTGCCATTTAGTCAGACCAAAGCTTTAATTGAAACGACTGTGTTTACAAAATTAGCCTATGACAAGGAGGCCTATGAGCGTATTTGGCAAAATTATATGGAGACTAATTACAGCTCCCAGAAATATAAAGTTCTTGCTGATGAGACTGGGACCATTCCCATGGGCGTTACTACTCAAAAAAGAGACGGGCGTGTTTTCACCATTGGTACAGCGGCTGGAAATATGAAAGCTTCTACAGGATATGCTTTTACCAGAATGCATGAGGATGCTACCTATCGAGCACAAAATCTTACTAAAAAAACGCCGAGCAGATTTCGTTTTTATGACAAAATGCTCTTAAAAATCATGCAAAATGAAATGAATAAAATACCTGCCGTAATGGATAGGCTATTTAGTCAAGTTCAAACGCCCAAGATTCTTCGCTTTTTAGACGATAAAAGTTCGTTGTATGATGATATAAAATTGCTTTCTAAATTAGATATTCCTCTTTTCATTAAGCACTTGTTTATATGAAAAACTATATAGGAGCTATCTTCACTTTCCTTTATTTAGGTGCCTACTTAATGGTAGGGCCTTGGTCGAGTACGATTGATCTGTATATAAGTGGCATTCTACTTCTTCTGACCGGAATACCCCATGGAGCTGGGGATCATCTAATCGCAAAAAAAATTGCTGATCGCCTTCACCTTTCCTTCCATTTAAAGCCTTTTATTATTTATTATGCGGGTATTATGGCTGCTTATGCAGTTCTATGGTATGTTTCTCCTCTGATTGCCTTCATTATTTTCATTGGAATTAGCGTCTTTCACTTCGGGGATATGGAAGATTTGGCGGCGGTGCAACCCAAGGAAACGCTATTAAATTTAGCTAGAACCATTTCCTTAGGCTCAGGCATCTTATCGTTTATACTTTTTAGTCATTGGAATGAAGTAGTTGAAATTATAAACCAAATGAAGGTTCCTATTCCCTCAAATATACCGTCCTACTTTATTTATTTTAGTCTGATTTTATTGATTTTAGGCTTTCAAAAGAAAAATTCTGCCTATTTTTTTAATACTTTTCTCACTTTAGTAGCGGGTTATTTTTTACCCTTAATCCCTGCCTTTATTTGCTATTTTTCTTGCTGCCATGCTATTTATAGTTTTATAGGTTTGAAAAATCACTTAGAAACCTCCTTCTTAAATTTATATAAAAAATTAGCCCCATTTTCAATAGGAGCGGTTTTTATGTGTTTGATTTATCTATTTTTGACAAGCAGCACATTACAGGTATATCCCATTTTTATATTCTTGTCCTTGTTAACGCTGCCACATTTTTTACTCATGCATAAATTAATTAAACGACCTAATTAAAATTTTATAACAATTTTTACTTTTTTTTAAATTTTTTTGTAATATTGAAACATTATTTCACACTTTATGTTTACCTTTTTAAACACTTAACTCTTTAACATTTATGGAAACATTAAACATTTTACTAGACGGCTCACTTGCTGCCGGAGATTACATCGGGTTCACCTTCTTTACAGGGTACATGTCGATGCTTGCTGCTTCTATCTTCTTCATCGTAGAAAGAGGTACAGTTAATGACAAGTGGAAAACATCATTATTGATTTCCGCATTGATTACATTTATTGCTGCAGTGCATTATTTCTACATGCGCGGTGTATGGTTAGAGACACACGAGTCTCCAACACAATTCCGTTACATTGACTGGACATTAACTGTGCCATTAATGTGTATCGAGTACTTCTTAATCTTAAAGCCAGCAGGCGCTAAAACAGGAATGTTAACTCGTTTACTATTCGGTTCTATCGTTATGTTAGTTGCTGGTTACATCGGAGAAGCAGTAGCTCCTGAGCAGAACATCATGTGGGGAATTATCTCTACGTTAGGATGGGGTCTAATCATTTATGAAATCTACATGGGTGAGGCTTCTAAATTAGCTGCGTCTTCTACGAGCGAAGCAGTAAAGTCTGGTTACAACGTTATGCGTTGGTTCACATTAGTAGGTTGGGCAATCTATCCAATCGGCTACATGATGTTACCAGGTAACTTATTATCAGGATTCTCTGGTAATATCGACTTAGCATACAATATTGCAGATGCGATAAACAAAATTGGTTTTGGCCTTGTTGTTTATACAATTGCGAAAAGTGCTACAGCTGCAGAATTAGCAAAATAATTTTTATTTCCAAAAGGAAGGGGATGGTCAACGATCATCCCCTTTTTTTATGCCCAAAATTTAGCTAGTTTAGTGACAAGCTAATCTTTTAACATGAATAAATACCTTTGGATTTGTTTGACTTTCGTAGGGTTGGAGTTGCAGGGCCAACAAATCACTTTCGATACGAAAAAAAAAATCCAAACGATGCACAGTTTTGGCGCCTCGGACTGCTGGTCGATGGCCATGATTGGAAAATACTACCCAGAGAGCAAAAAAAAGCAAATTGCCGAATGGCTATTCAGTCTTGAATCAGACCCACAAGGAAACCCAAAAGGCATCGGGCTATCCATGTGGCGATTTAATATTGGGGCAGGCAGTACTGAACAAGGTAAAGAAAGCAAGATTTCAAATGAATGGAGACATGCTGAAAGTTTTTTGACTAACGATAGTTACGACTGGGAGAAACAAAAAGGCCAACAATATTTTTTAGAAGCTGCTAAGCAATACCAAGTGCCCTACACGCTAGGATTTTTAAATTCCTCACCCGTCCAAATGACTAAAAATGGGCTGGCCATCGGCAGTGGTCGTTTAGGTGAATGGAATTTTGACACAACTAAAATAGATGCTTGGACGAATTTCTTAACCCATGTTTCCAATCATTTTCAATTCACCTATTTAAGCCCATTCAACGAGCCACAATGGGATTGGGGGCCTGGGAAATCTGGCCAGGCATCACAGGAAGGTACACCCATCAATAATTCAGATCTAGCTGTGGCCACTAGGAAACTGGCTCAGGATTTCCTTCGGACGAATACGAAAACGCGGATTGTGATTCCAGAAGCAGGACAACTCAATTATTTATATGATACTAAAAGCAATCGGCCGGGTCAAGATGGACAGATTGACAACTTCTTTAACGCTGAATCAGTTAATTATTTGGGCAATCTTTCGGCCGTAGAGCGGGTTATCAGTGGCCATAGCTACTTTACCACCTCTCCTGCAAGCAAATTAACCTCGACCAGACAAGAATTAAATAAAAAAGCAAAGGCTGCAAATATCGACTTTTGGCAATCTGAATATTGCATTTTAGGTGATAATGCGGGAGAAATAACCGGAAATGGAGTGGACCTAGGCATGAAAACAGCCTTATATGTAGCGAAAGTCATTCATTCGGATATTAATGATGGCAATGCCACATCGTGGAGCTGGTGGCTAGCCGTTAGCGCCAACGATTTCAAAGATGGGCTGATTTATACCTTTAATGGTTTAAATAAAGGTGAAAATGATAACAACAAATACGATGCAGATCTGTATGATTCGAAAACGCTTTGGGCACTAGGAAATTATGCTCGATTTGTTAGACCCGGCATGAAGCGAATCGAAGCGAGTATTCAACAGCCCGATTGCTTAATCACTGGATTTGCAGATAATCAATCGACTGTATTTGTGCTCATTAATTCCGGCAATGCATTTGAACTTCCGATTGGAGGCAAACAAGAAATTAAAACCTACACCACTTCAGACACGCAAAATTTAAGCTACCTTTCCGTTCGAAATGAACGCATCAAAATTCCAGGATCTTCGATAATGACCATCGTATTTGATTCAAAATACGGGATAGCATTTTAGGGTATTTTATGTTTATTTGTTGTAATTAATTAAACCTATCATCCATGAAAAAAATACTCTTATTTCTCTCGCTGATCGCTTTTAGCAGCTATGCAAAACCCACGGGCACCTATAAAATTGTCGTAGAAGGCTTCGACTGGAGTGCGGGGGTGAACAAAGTCATTTTATCACTAAACGACACCACCTCTAAAGTGAATGCGGCAGAATTTACCGTTTATGCCAGCCGTAAATTGAGCACAGGTCCTATCGCAGACCAAGATAACAAGCGAGAAATTGTAACAGCCTACGTTTCGGATGAAAAAGGTGCGCGTGTTCGTACCGGCAAAAACATTACCCTGGTTTTATCGGTAGGACCTCAATTGCCTATTAGCTCCCCTTTTCAATACCTAAGAAGTAAAGGAAATGTTTGGGTGGATTATTCCTTAACCATCGTACATCCTAAAACGGGATATGTATGGGATACGTCAACGGGCAAAATTATGCCTTTAATTGATCAATTTGACTTAACTGGCAAATACACCTATAGTGATAAATTGACGATGTCCTACGCGACGTTTACACCCAAAGTAAAGAAGGACAAAGCACCTTTAATCATCTGGCTACACGGCGGTGGTGAAGGTGGGACGGACCCTACGGTCCCTCTTTTGGGAAATAAAGCCGCAAACTACGCCGCCGAAGGTATCCAATCGATTTTCGAAGGTGCCTATGTCTTAACACCGCAATGCCCAGGCGCCTGGATGCAAAATGCACAAGGAGTGGGAACACAAGGAAAAGATAACGACATCTATAATGAAGGTTTAATGGCCTTAATTAAGGACTATGTCAAAGCAAATCCAGAAATCGACCCGAGCCGAATTTATGTAGGAGGTTGCTCGAATGGAGGCTATATGGCCTTGAAATTAATCTTCTTATATCCAGATTATTTTGCAGCAGGCTACATTAGTGCTTTGGCCTATAAATCAGAATACATCCCCGATAGCGATATTCAAAAGATAAAAAATGTACCTATTTGGTTTGTTCACTCTAAAGATGACCGAACTACCATACCTGACATTACAGTGGTACCCGTATTTGACCGTCTACGTAAAGCGGGTGCTAAAAATGTACACTTCACTTATTACGATCACGTGAATGATATCACGAATTTCTATGGAGGTAAAAGTTTCGAATACAATGGCCACTGGTCGTGGGTTTATCTTCATGAAAACCTACCCAGAACGGACTTAGATGGTTCACTAGTTCGATTGAACGGAAAGCCGGTTACCATCATGGAATGGATGGCAGCTCAGAAAAAAAGCAAATAAACTAATCTACATATGAAATTCACAAAACATTTAGTTATCCTTATTAGCCTCCTATTCGTAGGCGAAATCAGTGCGCAAGCACCTAAAATCGTTGCCGGCATTAATGTCGATCGCGTTAAACGATTAGAAAAATTTGTTCAATCCGAGATGGACAAAGGGAACATTCCTGGAGCTGTGACGATGATCATTCATAATGGCCAGGTGGTGCATCAGGGAGCTTTGGGATACAAAAACGTATCGACAAAAACACCCATGACGACGGACGATTTATTCTATATCCAGTCCATGACGAAACCCATCATCACTACAGCATTTATGATGTTATACGAAGAAGGGTATTTTAAATTAAACGATCCGGTTTCGAAATTTTTACCTGAGTTTAAAAATTTACGCGTCGCGCGAAGCATCAATGATGACGCTAACGCACCCACAGATTCCCTAAAGTCGGAAATCACCATCACCCAATTATTAAGTCATAGTGGGGGATTAACGCATGGTTTAAACCCAAACCCCGTTCAGATTAGATTCAGAAATGGCTATTTCAAACCAGGTATAAAAACAATTCAAGAGCGCGTAGCTAATATGACAAAATTCCCTTTAGTGGCTCAACCAGGAACTGAATGGAACTATAGCGCTGGCCCTGATGTACTTTGTGCCTTAATCGAAAAATTCACCGGAATGAATGCGAATGAATTTTTGAAGGCTAGAATTTTTGATCCTTTGGAAATGAGGCATACGGGTTATAATGTACCTAAAGAGGAGCAATCTAAGATTGTGGCTTTGCACACAAAGGGTAAAAATGGAACGATTTCCGTTGCTGCCTATCAGCCACCATTTGAAAATGTAACGGTTTGGAGTGGGGTGAATGGTTTATTCTCTTCAGTCGCAGATTATGCCACATTTTGCCAAATGATGCTGGCCGGCGGAACTTATAAAGGGAAGCAATATCTAAGCCGCAAAACAGTGGAATTAATGAACTCCAATCACACGGGTAACTTATACCCAGAATTGCCTGGAACGGGATGGGGTCTTGGTTTCGCCGTTGTCACCGATGGTCCAGCAACGAAAACGCCTGCCTCTAAAGGTTTATTCTTTTGGGGAGGAGCGAACAACACACACTTCTTTATTGATCCAAAAGAAAAGCTAATCGCCTTATTTATGACTCAGGAGAGTAATTTCACCTGGGAATACCACAATAGTCTACGCCAAATGGTCTACCAGACTGTGGCAGATTAACATAGGCATTAAAATAGAAAAGCCGGGCATCGCGACCCGGCTTTTTTTATGGTGCATTATTTATGGGGCTTTGTTTATGGGGCTGGAAATCCTGATTTTGCCAAATCCCGAAACAGCTTTTCTACCTGACTAATACCTGCGGCATCATTGATATCGAAATAACGGTAGGTCTCCAAATCCGTTTTGTGAATCGCATTTTCCTGAATGGCTCCTTGTGATTTATAGGCAGAAATCACCCAGTCTGCGACAATTTTATAACTCAATTTATCATTTTCTTTAAATCGAAACGCGCGATTCAACGTGAAGGTAGGTGCTCCCGATTTAATTTTAGTTTCTGGAAAACCGGCTAACTCTGTGAAATCAAGTGGCTTCGAACTTAAGGTCATGGGGCTACCTGCAATGATAATGGGTTTCTTAGGACCTTTAAATCGCTTTACTGCTCTTAATCCCATTAAAACAGCGGTTTTATGATGTCCATGCTGACCCGCATGTGGAAGCATAGTAATGACAAAATCGTATCCCTGATCTTTAAGTAAATTATCCATTCGACTTTCGACATAAGGAATATTCCAGTTTTTGCCCGAAATATAAGGAGTAGGATCCGTCGTATACCAATCATCTGGTTGCTCCATAAAATAGATATTACGCATCCCCATGATTTTAGCGGCGTCTAGGATTTCCTGCTTACGAATTAGAGGCAGGTGGTTTCTAGCCGTAACAGAATCCGTCAGATTTAATTTATAATACATGGCTCCTAACTGAGAATCAGCGAAACCGCCTCCCCCATCTGTCATCACTGCCATATCAACAGTTCCCTTTAATTCCTGTGTGATTTTAAATACGGTCACCGAGAATCCTGTTTCGTCATCCGGGTGTGCAGTCACGACTAATACCTTAGGGCCCTGAGCCTGCATTTGAAAAAATTCGACGCATAAAAAGCTGAAAATGAACGCTTTAATTAAAATATTTTTCATAGTATAGAGGTTTATATTCTGACAATAATAGAAAAAATTATGCATTCGGCAAATTGTCTTATTTTTGTGCATGAGTAAAACGCATTTTATTAAGGACAGTGACATCGAATGGGAAATCATCGATGAATCGTGCAAGCGAAAAGTAATGGCCCATAATGACGGCCTTATGATCGTTAAAGTGCATTTCAAAAAAGGTGGTATTGGAGCGATTCACAGACATATTCATTCCCAAGGTTCGTATGTAGAAAGCGGAGTCTTTGAGGTGATGATAGGCGATGAAAAAAAAATCTTACAACAAGGTGACGTTTTCTTTATTCCTCCTTCTATTGATCACGGCGTTATTGCCTTAGAAGAAGGCATTTTAGTGGATTCGTTCAATCCTATGCGCGCAGATTTTATCATATGAGAATCATCGTAATCGGTGGCGGAGCCGCTGGATTTTTTGCTGCTATATCTGCCAAAGAGCATAATCCCGAGGCCGAAGTTACCATCCTGGAGAAAACCTCCAAGTTTTTAGGGAAGGTGAAAATATCCGGAGGCGGTCGTTGCAATGTGACTAACGCTACGTTTAATTCACGGATTTTGTCAGAGAGCTACCCCCGTGGGGAGAAATTTCTACGTAAGGCTTTTGAAGTCTTTAATGCTTCTTCCATGGTCGAATGGCTAGAGAGTAGAGGCGTAGCCTTAAAAACCTACCATGACAATTGCATCTTTCCGCTCTCGAATGATTCACAAACTATCATCGATTGTTTTCTCTCTGAAGCTAGACGTTTGCATATTATTCTGCATTTAAGTCAATCGGTGGATGAGATTAAGCCCACAGCGAAAGGCTTCCGCATCCATTGTCGCGATACGGAATACGACGCAGACCGAGTGATTGTAACAACAGGTGGTCAACCTAAGATGTCTGGATTGCTTTGGCTAGAAGAGGTAGGACATCAAATCATTCCACCAGTCCCTTCTTTATTCACCTTTAATATGCCAAAGGAACCGATTCGGGACTTAATGGGCATCGTGGTAGAGAAAGCACGTGTACGAATAGAGGGCCAAAAACTCATCGGCCAAGGACCTCTTTTAGTCACACATTGGGGTATGAGCGGACCAGCGATTTTGCAATTATCAGCCTGGGGAGCCCGGATTTTGGCAGAAAAAGAATACCGTTGTGCCATCCTGGTAAATTGGTTAGACGATATGAAAGAAGACGAATTACGCGGGCAAATTAGCCTAACGATAAAGGAGCATGGGGGAAAGATGGTGGTGAATTTGAACCCTTTTGCGATGCCGAATCGGCTTTGGGCTTACTTACTAGAGAAAAACGAAATCAAGACCAGCCTCCGCTGGAATGAATTAGGCGGAAAAGCACTCAATAAACTCATTAACACCTTGATTAACGACCGCTATGTGGTAGAAGGAAAAACAACCTTTAAAGAGGAATTTGTCACGGCTGGAGGGGTTAATCTTCAAGATATCAACGTCCAAACTATGGAAAGCAAAAAATGTCCAGGACTATTTTTCGCTGGGGAGGTAATGGATATCGATGGTATTACAGGAGGTTTTAACTTCCAATCGGCTTGGACAACTGGGTTCATTGCCGGTAAAAGTGCTAGTTCGCCAGCATCTCCCGAATAATCTTCAAGTGATGTTCCGTGTGAATAAACAAAAACGGAATGGCCTCCTTCTTTTTCAAATCCCCAAAAAACGGATGTGTAAAATAATGACCGGCTCCCACTTGTTCTAATTCATCTAATCGTTGACCACAAAGTGCAATATGAGCGTGCAATGTCTCCTGAGTAATTTCTCCTGGTGTAACTAATTTGGGTGCCCCCACTTTTCCCCTAGGAATAACTCCACGCCATAAAACAACATATTTCAAAGGCTTGAATTGCCAGGTATACTTGGCAGGATCTGAGCGTTTAACTCCCTCAATAACAGAGCTTATAACTAACAAATCATGTTCGATTTGCCAGCCCACGGTAGAGGCTGAAATCGCATCATTCCTGACTTCAAGTTGCGGAATGTAGCTTTCTAATTCGTCTAATTGCTTACGTAACTTTTGCATAGGGCAATTTACTAATTTTCTCTGTTTTATAATATCCGGAAATGCCTAGGGATGTTAAGATTTTAGCTTTGGCCAAATCCAAAAAGCCATCCTCCTCCTGGATTTCCGCCGGAATGTACGCTGCTTGCAAAGATCCAATCACCAGAAAGGTTCCATTCAATTCGATGGGCATCACCTGCTCAAATTTCAGCACATACTGTACGGGAGATTCCGCCACGAATGGCGCTTTCCATCCTTCGCGATATTCCTCTGTTAGACCTGTCATCTCGAATTCCGAAACCCCTTCTGGATACTTCGCACTGGTTTGATGCGCTTGATTGCACATCGATTCCGTCACCAAATTTACCGTGTAAAAACCCGTTTCTTGGATATTTTGCAAGGTATGTGGCGCTGCTTCTAATGGCCGATTAATGAAACCAATCAATGCCGGATCAGCTCCTAAATGAATAATATTACTAAATATGGCTAGGTTTGAAATGCCTTTCCCGTTCACCGTTCCGATGAGAGACAAACTCTTAAAACCACTGAGAGTATTGATAAAATTCGCGCGTGTAAAGCGATCCCAAGATTGAATTTCAGCAATTGAATACGTTGATTTCATAAGTTTTAAACCTGATTTTAGTCATTATTGTTTCAAACGTGATGAATGTCACCTTTGTGCCATTGGCGAAGAGGTACATTTAATGAAATTAAAAAGATAGCCATGAAAACACAAACGATTTTTGTTGAAAACATCAAGTGTGCAGGATGTATGACCAGCATTAAGCATGCTTTATTAAAAATTAAGGGTATTGCAAAAGTAGAGATTAATCAAGACGAGGAAAAGATCAGCCTACTGGGTAATAAGTATGAGTTAAGCGAGGTCATTGATTCGTTAAATCGGATGGGATATCCACAAAAAGGAGACAATACCTTATTCAAACAGGCGAAGTCCTATGTTAGCTGTGCGATAGGAAAAATGAGCTGAAAATAAATAGGCCCTTCTCACGAAGGGCCAATTTTATTATCGAGCGATTAAGCTGTAGAGCTCCGCATCTTGCTGCGGTTTCACTTCGCAGGTAGTATTAAAGTGCATCGTAGCTGTATTTGCCGTATCGAACGTAGGCCAAGCTGGGAGTCCTTTGTGACCAGGGTTACCCGTTTTAGCAAAGTTAATCCAGGAGGAGCTCATCCGATCCGCTAAGACATAAGCCTCTTTTCCGCCTCCTGTCATTTCCTCGCAACGCGCGATGTTATTGAAACAGAAAGGTAGTTCCATGCAATGGAAAGCTTTGTATTTACCATCCATCACGGGCGATTGCCATGTCATTAAGTACATGTAAACCGGAGCCGCTTTCAAGGCAGATTTCTCTTTCGCCTGAACCACTGCACCTGGACGGAACATCACATCCACATCCATTAAATCAGATGGCTTCGTATCATTCGGGTAGGCTTTCTTTACCGCCGCTTTGAAGGCCTCCGCCTTCTCGCCATAGGTTCTTTTGATATACGCATCCACTTGTTCCGCCGTCGCATCAGACATTCCTGTCATGATCGAAGGCATGAATTCGTTCTTCCCCGTCCCGATTAACAAAGGAACGTCTTTTGACAATTCGAATGCCTCCTTAGAAAATAATTGGTAAGGCAATAGGTCGCCGTCCACAGACGGACCCCAGCTGAGGCCAAAACCAACGACTGGTTTTCCTGCTGCTTTCATTTGGGCAGCGATGGTTGCTAAGGCTTTCTTTCCCGCGTTTGCTAAAACTGGGTATGGGATCGATTGTAAGCTATCTACTTTAGCAGCTGGGATATTCAATGCTTTCAAGACTTCGACAGTGATGCTTTGAGTCGTTGCTTTGTCTAACATGTTTGCGCGGAAAGAGCCACTTTGGTTGATCGCTTTGCTAAATAAACCTTTCGCTGAAGGCATCGCCATCAAAGTATTTACCTTCGCACCACCACCGGATTGACCGAAGACGGTAACGTTTTTCACATCACCTCCGAAAGAGCCGATGTTTTCCTTTACCCATTCCAAAGCTGCACGCATATCCAATACGCTATTATTTGCCGAGTATTTATACTTATCGCCGTAAGCCGATAAATCTAAATAACCCGTGATGTTCAAGCGGTGTGAGATGGAAACAACAACAACGTCGCCTTTTTTGGCCAAATTCTCCCCATCATACGAGGGCAATTCCACGGATGAGCCTGAAGTAAATCCACCACCGTGAATCCAAAACATAACCGGACGCTTCTTGCCATCATTGATGCCAGGCGTCCACACGTTAATACGCATGCAATCCTCATTCGTAAAACCCCAGTTGTGGTTGAATACGAATTCTGATTCGTCTTGAATCTGCGTTGTTTCGTCAATTAAAGGCGAAACGGGGCCATAAGACATAGAAGAACGAACGCCTGCCCAAGGTTTTGGCTTGTGTGGCGCCTCGAAGCGAGCTGCTTCCGCGTAAGGAATTCCCTTATAGGTATAAATGCCGCTGTGGACATATCCACGTACTTTACCAGCATCCGTCGCGACAATAGCCACGTCTTTACCGGTGGTAATTTGTGCTTTCAAGCCTATGGAGGCAAGAATCAGTGCACAGGCAAATGTCAATTTTTTCATCGGTCTAGTTTTTATACTGTTTATCTAAGAACTCATAACGTGCGTCATCCGTAGCCTTGATTGCTTTAGATTCTACATCAATCACCATCAAACCTGGTTCCTTATCTTGTGGAGCTGCTGATGGCCAGTTTGCCAAAGTTCCTCCGTTCGGATTTCCCGTCTTAATGAAGTTCGCGAAATAAGTGAACATCGTTTTGGAAACCGTATAATCATCTGCTGAGAAAGCGTAATCCTTAATCAAGTGCAAGTTGCCCATGCAATATTCGATCTCACAAGCGTGAGGTGCTCCTACGGCTGGACGAGGCTTAGGGGCATTTGGATTCGCTTTTACGGTTCCTCCGGCTAAACCAGATGTTACTGATTTATCTACTAGAGGAGCTCTGTGGCGAGCATATAAATAACGGTAAACGGGTTGATTCGAATTCTTGCGATGTAAATCAAACCATTTCCAAGTACTGTAGGAGATAAAACGATCTGCCGCTAAAGCCGTAGCCGAACGCTCGATCACATCTTCTGAACCCGATGGATATAATTTCAAGACCGTTTCTTGATCAGCTGGATAGACTTCCTTCACCTTCGCTACATAGTTTTCCTCCGTATACGATTTTCCTTGCATAAAGGCCGATCCTGGCATTTCAGCTGAGTTCCAACCTAATAGAAGCGGAACCATGGATTGTTGTTTCGCATTGAATAATTCAGGTAAGGTTTTTGGCAAGAAATAGCCATCCACCACCGTAGAGAAACTCATCGTACGCGTCTCTTGAGCAATCTCAAATAATTCGCGAGAAGACATGGCACGTAAATCTTTCAAGGATTTAGCTCCTGCCTTTTCTGCAAAAGCTACGCCCGTTTTCTCGGCTTGTGCTAAAGGTACAGGGGACATGGTCGGATTAATTCCAGCACCACTTTCTCCGATCGCTCCGGCGATTAAGCCCTTTGATAGAGGTGAAGCCATTTGGACAGATACCGAAGCAGAACCTGCTGATTCCCCTGCGATGGTCACTTTAGAGGCGTCCCCTCCGAAGGCAGCGATATTCTTTTTCACCCATTGCAAGGCTAAATTTTGGTCTAAATAACCATAATTTCCTGACGCTTTATATGATGCCTCCGCTGATAATTCAGGATGCGAGAAGAAACCGAAAAGGCCTAAACGGTAATTCACCGTTAAGACTACGATGCCTTGCTTAGACATGGCTTCTCCATCATAACGTGGCTCGGACGCATCCCCTGCAAATAATCCGCCGCCATAGAAGTAAACTAAGACCGGCAAGTTTTTCGTATTACGCTTCGCTGGTGACCAAATATTTAGATATAAACAGTCTTCGCTCAATCCCGCAGAACGAGATCCCATATCACCGAAAACAATCGCCTGAATAGGACGCGGTCCAAAGGCTTTCGTTTTCTTCACTCCAGACCAAGGTTCAGCTGGAACGGGTGCCTTCCAACGCAAATCCCCTACCGGTGGCTTAGCGAATGGAACACCAAAATAGGTTTGAATTCCGGTTTGGGTATTATAATCGCCCTCGATGATTCCTGACTCGATTTTCGCCTGAACGGCCATCTTAAAATCAGTTTGAGCAAATGCGCTAGACGCAATAAAGCCTAGCAGGCAAGTAAGTTGCCAGATTCTTTTCATGTTAAAGTTTTTAAATAGGTTTATTGTCAATAATTGATACAATAATAAAACATTCTATTGGGAAGTCCTATTTCAATTCTCCTTAATGAGAAGTCGAGATTTCAGCTCCCCCGTTTTTTCGTTAACGCACTGAAGTATATAGAGGCCAGATTTCAATGATTGTGTTTCCAGTTCTATTTCATTTTCCATTTTCGTGACCTGATTTATTCGTCCCAGCATATCGCTTATTCGAATTGCATGAGAACCAGGTGCTTCAATTCTCAATTTTTCCCTAAATGGGTTAGGATAAACCTTTAAAGCACTATACTCCTCCACCCCTAACGGAATGTCCTCTACGAGTTCAGCCACTTTAATAGAATTGATTTGAATAGAACCAGTGGTTAACCCGAGATCAAAAGTCAAGCGAGCATTCGCATCGAAGGGCTCATTCATGGTGAAGACAAAGGTGAATTCCTTTTCTACACTTTCTAAAGTCAACGAATTATAGGAACTATAGGCATTATATGGCGCAGAGGCGCGACCCATATAGGCTGTAATGTTATTGGGTTTATCGGCCAAAATCTTCATCGTCACCAGGTATCGTTTTCGATAGGTAAGCGGAAACCCCGATCGCGCTAATTGGATATGCCAGCCCGTTCCTGTGACGCTATTCCTATTCACTTTAATACCCGCACCTTCCGCATTCATTACGGCAGTTGCACCTGAATTCAGGTTCAAATTCCAGCCAGCGATTCCTGATAAATCGTACAGGCTTTTCGTAGGAAGTACTTTAGCGGCAGGCATCGGATTTTTAAGCAGCGCATCTACTAAAGCCGTTTTATAGGTATTTGTCATAGGATTATAAATGCCAAAACCCGCCGAAAACTCCCAATACGCCCAACTCAAACCTTGCGATTCAAACCAACGCGCTAAAAAATTCGTCCATTGAGCCCTACTCTCCATATCTGCCTTTTCATACGCCCCAAACTCCCCCACGTGCAAAGGCATATTTTTATCTTTCGCCCATTTAATCGCATAAGCAAAATCCGCGATGATTTGTTCCCGCTCCCAAGTCAAATTCTCCCATTTCGTACCCAAGTACTTATCTTTATTTCCTGCCCAATCTGCTCCTTGGTGGGTAAAATTAAAGGGGTCATAATAATGAACGCTTAAGATTAAATTAGGGTCATTCGGAAGCACTAAATCCTTCACGCCAGCCAGACCACCGTACGAAGCAGTTCCCACTAGCACCTTTCTAGTCGGATTTGTCTTTCTAATTTCTGCCAAAGCCTCCGCAAAATACCCATTCCAAAGAGCTGGAGTCAGTGCATCATGCGGCTCATTTAATACTTCAAACAATAAGTGATCATCATAGCCCTTAAAGTAGGTGGCTATCTGCGTCCATTGGCTCAGAAAACGAGGCTTCACCGCCCCCGGATTCACAAAGATCTCGTCATGGTGATGCATGTTAATGATCACATACATGTTCTTAGAAATAGCCAAATCGACCACTGATTTAACCCGAGCTAAAAAGGCTGGATTCACCGTGTAGGGCGCAGTAAGCTGGGTTCGCTCTGCCACATCCCAGCGAATAGGCATTCGAATGTGCTTAAAACCTTGCTCAGCGATTTTGGAAATATACTCTTCCTTAAACGGATTCCCCCAGGCTGTTTCACTGGGTGCCTCGAACATATTACCTAAGTTAATTCCTCTGCCTAGATCCTGTGCTGGCAAATAGAAACTACATAAAAGTACTACTAGGAGTTTCTTCATTTACTGTACAAATCCCAAAATAGACGAGGCTACCTTTCCAGGCACCTCCTCCATAGGCACGTGGCCCACGTTTTTATAAACCTCGGCTTTACTACCTTGGATATCCTTCAAGAAATTCTCCACGTTATTTACCCCAATAACGTTATCGTGGTCACCCCACAAAATTAAGGTAGGTGTTTTGATTTCTTTAATTCTTTCAAGTTTGCCACCTTTAAAGGACCCTTTGAAAATTTGAAGAGCTACTTCTCTATTCCCCTCCCGAATAGCAACGTCGTGAAAACGTTCCACTTGCGCATCCGTCACACGAGCTTGATCAAAATAAATTGTTTCAAGGCTCTTGCGCACTAAAGCTTTTGGTGTGGCATACAATAGTAAATTATTAATCACTGGAGTCGAGGCAAGCATAAATCCAAGTGAACCACTCTCCCCTTTCTTCGGATAAGCAGCGGCATCAATCAAGATCATTTTAGCTAGGCGAGATGGATTATGTAGCGCATAATTCCAAGAGATCGCACCGCCCATTGAATTCCCCGCTAAAATGAATCGCTTAATTTTTAGCCGAGTAGCAAAGGAATCAATGAACTTCGAATAATAGGGGAAGTTATACTGGTTCTCTGGAGACGGTCCAGTTAAGGCAAAACCTGGTAAATCAAGACTAATCACACGTCTATGGGGCTTCAATGCGATAACCACACTATCCCACGTATTCAAAGACGACGACATCCCGTGCAATAAAATCAAGGGCAAGGTATCTGTTGCGACACCCTCATCCCGGTAATGCACCTTCATGCCTAGAATGGGCATGAATTTCGAATCTTGGTTAGCATACAAGGGAATTAACTCTCCTACCGGTCTGTCTTTTTCACAAACTAAAACTAAAAGGATAACAATAAGGGCGATAAAGCCCCCTAAAATCTTAGCGATTGTTTTCATATAATTGATTAAATACTACTTTAAATGTACTGTGTGTTTGGCCTCTAAAGGTAACTTCTGGGCCGTAAACGAATAAATTCCCCTTGCCTACTTTTGCTTGGAAAGCAGCTACGCCATCTTGCAAATAAGCCTGGCCAAAAGCCCAACCACTGCGCAAAGTCTTCTCTGTGGCAAACCAAGCAAGTGGCGTCAGCACACCGTGCGAAATAGACTCAGGTGATAATTTAAATACCGGGCTAGCTGCAAAGATGACATCTGCTTTAGGCGCCATTCCCCAGTTCGCTGGCATACTTTGATCCACCGTCACTTGCATTACACTACCTGGAATGTAGAATTTCTCCCCCGGCAAGTTACGTTCTTTTCCTGCCACCATCTCTACTAAAGCATTCTTTACTGGTAAATTTAGGTGATAAGCCAAATTCGCACTCGAACCAATCGTGATAACATCTCCACCCTCTTCTAAGAAAGCACGTAACGCAGGAACCGATTTTGCGACCGTAATTTTACCCATCGTTTCGTGGAATTCCGCTGGAATATCTGCCTCTACCGGCTCTTTCTCATCCCACTCATTAGCCGGCTCAGGTCGTAAGCCAGGAATGGCTCCTTTGACAAAAATCAAGACATCAAATTTTGAACGCAAGCCCCCTTTATCGATCTCTTTCGCATATACTAACTTAAAGTCAAAGTGATGCTGTTCTAAAATCCAACGCAACCAACCTGAAGGCATCGATCCACCATACGTGTCCCAAAGACCCACTCTTTTCGTTCCCACTTTAGCCGATACCGTTACAGGTAAACTAGCTAGTGCCTGCGTTTTCACCGATGCTTTCGCTAGAATTTCCGCTGCAACCACACTGTGCTTCACATAAAAAGCCGACGCATTTTTCGACACTTCTACCCCCGCCTTTAATAGGTCATTCAATAAAGTAAATGACGCATTATCTGAAGTGGAGAAAGAATAATAAGCTCCTGTTGCAAACACCGGTTTAGGCTTTTGTAATTCGCCGTAAGGAACTGTTTCGAAAGGTCCATTTACGTCTTCCAAAATCCGATCGAACTGGATGCCCATCGTATAAGCAGGCGTCCAGCCAGCGGCATCATAAGGACGAACCGGAGGTCCTCCTGGGTATTGAAAGTCATTCGGGTGATCTTGTGGTTCGAACATATCGATTACGTGCGGACGGAAAGCTTGATTTGTTTTGACGATATAAGATCCAGCTGGATAGCCTTTCCCATTCACCTCGAACGCTTTCGATGCATTCTCCACGCGAATTCCACTCTTAATCAAGATGTTGATAAAGGCGATAGCAGAAGTTGTTTGATCAGCCGTAATAATGTAGGCACGAGCATCCCGAGTTTTCGGATTTTTATAGACCAAAGCGAACAAGCTATCCGATTTGTTCCGGTAATTTCCTCCAGAAACCTCCGCTAGTTTCTCCACTTTATTAGGCGACATTGTCCAGTAATCTTGCGAACCTAAGTCAATCGATTTCTTACCCATTTTGTAGATGTTCATTAACACCTCTTCCCGGTAGCGCGTCGCGTAATTTAAGACCGCATAATTCAAGGAAAGCGAGTAATCGATCGAGTTCTTGAAGAACCATTTCCGAGGTGTGATCGGGAATGGCGTGGCTGAATTAGGAATCAAACGGCTCGGAACTAAAGGTATATTATCCGGTGTCGGATCTCCGATGATTTCTGTCAATAAACCAATGATATTGTGGTAATAGGCCGTGGTACGTAAGCCACCATTCCACCAAGTCGAATAGACCGAACCTGATTTCATCGTATAACCCGGCTTACCTTCTGCGTTCAAGCGAGAGCTCATCGCCGCACCTAAGGCATCGATTCCAGTGATTAATAAAGGATCATAGACGTAATTAAAAGGGTCACGGTACGGAGGGCCGGCCACGACCGTTCCTGCTGGACCTGTTTGGTGGTGATTGTAGAGGATTTGAGGCATCCACTCGGTGTATTGCTGGCGAGCCATATTCGTAGACTCGCTCATATTCATCATGTAGAAATCGCGATTATTGTCGTGACCAATGTATTTTTCGTATAAACGTGGCAAATTATCTGTGGAGCGTTTCAGCGTATCTGCCTTGCGCATATACCAGTTCGAAACAAGTTCTTGCCCATCCGGATTCGCGTGCACGAAAAGGATGATGGTGTTTTGGAGAATACGTTTTGTTTCTTCGTCGGTTCTCGTTGTGAATTGGTAAATCGATTCGATCCATTGATGTATTCCCACCGTTTCTGTGGCGTGCAAACCGCCGTCGATCCAGACGATGGCTTTTCCTTCTTTAGCCAAAGTCTTAGCCTCCAGCTCACTCAAGCCTTCCGCCCGCGCCAAACGCTGCGAAATAGCCTTGTATTTTGCCAAATTCTTAATATTCGCCGGATCCGACACGATGACCATGTACTGGTTTCGGCCTTCTTCCGTCAGTCCGATCGACTGCAATTTCACGCGATTAGAAGACGCTGCCACCTTCTTTAGGTAGGCTTCCGTCTGAGTGAACGTCGCTAAATGGTAATTATCGCCTATGTTAAACCCAAAATGCGATTTAGGACTAGGCACCTGCGCGCTTAAGTTAAACGACGCGAATAATAAAATGAGTAAGATTTTTTTCATAGTTGAATCAGGTAAGCTTTAAAGATAGAAATATAGAAATTAATTTTTAGCTTCGTAGCTGAAAATTTACTGAACTATGTATAAAAAAATATCCTTTATTGGCCTGATTGCGATGGCCGCACTAAGCACGATGTCTTTAACAAAGGCGCCTGCAGTAACAGAAGAGCCCGCTGAGGTGAATTATACTAAATATTGTGCGTCTTGCCACGGGGAAAAAGTGGAAGCCTTCGTGGACCGCAAATGGAAACACGGAGATAAAAAATCTGACATTTTAGCCAGCATCACGAACGGTTATCCAGAACTAGGGATGCCTACCTGGAAAGAAGTTTTGACTCCGAAAGAAATCGAAAAACTAGCGGATTTAATCGTTGAAAATTTAGCTGGTGTGGAGCAATACAAGTTCGCGAACAAACCTACTTCGAATATATTCAAGTCAGACGGCATGACGATTGCCTTGGATACGATCGTGACGGGATTGGATAGCCCTTGGGGATTTGTTCAGTTGCCTTCGAACGATTATTTAATTTCAGATCGCGCAGGTGTATTGTATCACGTAGATCAAAAACGTAACAAAACTGCCATCACTGGAACGCCTTCGGTGTATGCGCAAGGTCAAGGTGGTTTATTAGATATCGCCCTTCATCCTCAGTTTGAAAAGAATGGCTGGGTTTATTTATCTTATTCCAAATTTAAAGTGGAGGACGGTTCTAAAATGAACACGACCGCCATCGTTCGCGGAAAAATCAAGGATAATAAGTGGGTAGAATCGCAAGAAATATTCGAAGCGAAGCCATACACAAAAACATCTTTACACTTTGGGTCGCGTATCACCTTTGATAAACAAGGTCACATTTTCTTCTCTGTGGGAGAACGCGGAATGGAGAAAGTATTCCCACAAAAATTAGATAGCGATAATGGAAAGATTCACCGCTTAAATGACGACGGAACAGTTCCAGCGGATAATCCATTCAAGAATTCTGATCATCCAAGCATCTATTCCTATGGACAGCGTAACCCACAAGGTTTGACGACGAATCCGTGGACGGGGGATATTTGGGAGACGGAACACGGTCCTCGTGGTGGTGATGAAATTAACATTATTCAGGCAGGTAAAAACTATGGCTGGCCGGTAATCACGTATGGTATTAATTACGATGGGAAACCGATTTCGGCTATTTCCAAAAAAGAAGGCATGGAACAACCTGTCTCCTATTTCATCCCTTCCATCGCGCCATCTGGTTTGACTTTTGTGACGGGGGATAAATACCCAGCTTGGAAAGGTAACTTGATGATCGGCTCTTTACGTTTCAATTATTTGAACCGCGTCGAAGTGAAGAATAACAAAGTCGTGAAGCAAGAAAAGGTCTTATTAAACGTGGGCCGTATGCGCAACGTGGAGCAAGGCCGCGATGGGTATTTGTATATAGGGGTGGAGAATCCGGGGATGGTATTTAGACTAAAACCTACGGTTTTAAAATAATAGAGCATAAAGCATAAAGAATAAAGTAGATTAGAAATTAGAGAGTATAGAGAGGAGATGCTTTTTTAAAAATCACTATCCCATCAAAAAAAGGGCTTCGGCCCTTTTTTTGATTCCAACTTTATGCTTTGTGCTTTATTCTTTGTGCTTTTAAATAAGCACCGTTCATCATTTTCTGCTTTCTACAGCAACTTTTTTATGGGAACTTTGCCCCATGAAATTAATTGCCTTACTACTAATTTGTTCTATTACGGTTTTTGGCCAAAATTCCTTACACCTTCGTCTGCAGGATTCCAATCAAGAGGCGCTGCCATTTGCAACGGTTCTTTTAAAGAAAACAGCTGATTCTAGCCTCGTGAAGGGGATGAATACGGATGAAAATGGGGAATTAACTGTTTCTAAATTACCGCTCGGAAAATTTACCTTAACTATTCAATCGACAGGTTTTAAGCCTTCGAAAATATCCTTGGATGATATTTTGTCGGATTCCAAAATCGAATTGGGGACCATCACCTTGTTCCCTTTAAGCACCGAATTAGCGGAAGTGAAAGTGACGGCAACTAAACCGTTTATCGAAAAGAAGCTCGATAAAACGATCGTCAACGTGGAAAACTCAGCGATGGCAGCGGGAAACACGACGATGGAATTATTAGAGCGTTCGCCAGGTGTGATTGTGGACAAAGATGGCAACATATCCCTTCGAGGAAAATCTGGGGCCATGATCATGATTGATGGAAAAATCTCCTATTTGACAGGGGCAGATTTAGCGAACTATTTGAAGAATTTACCGGCTGACCAGGTCTCTCGATTAGAGATAATGGCAAATCCGTCTTCCAGATATGATGCGGCTGGTACGGGAGGCCTCATTAACATCAAACTGAAAAAGAATTCAAACATCGGTTTAAATGGTTCAGCCAATGCGACTTTAGCGCAAGGAACCTACCTTCGTGAAAGTGTGGGGGTTAATTTGAATTACCGAAAGAATGGCTGGAATTGGTTTGGAAATGGGTCATTAGTGGACAGAACTACCTTAGAGCGTAATAATTTAACGCGTTATTTCCGAGCCCAAAATGAAGTTTGGGAGAATGGTTATGCGTTTAAAAACGAGAACCAAACGACACAATTAAAAGGGGGTGTGGATTGGTATTATTCGAAAAAGACGACGCTTGGAATTTTGGCCTCTGGAAATATTAATCAGTATACTCTTAATAATGGCCTAAATCAAACCATTCAATATACGAGTGCTGGAGCGGCTTTGACACGGCTAAATACCTATAATAATGTGGGAAATCCGAGTCACAATTATGCCGCTAATTTCAATTTTAAGCATGCCTATGATAGCACTGGGCGGGAATTAACGATTGACCTAGATTATGCGCGTTTCGAGGATAATAGCGGATCTAACTTACGCTCACAGTTTCAGCGCGGTGATTTTACCGCCTTGCGCTCAGATTCTCTTCTTTTAAATAATGCCAAATCCTTCGTGGATCAATATTCCTTCAAACTCGATTATGTCCTACCCTCCTTCTTGAAATCTAAATGGGGAACAGGTTTGAAATCATCTTATGTGAAAACAGATAACGATTTACGCTTCCAGGGCAAGAATGAGGGGGCACCTGCTTATACTTTTTTAACAGGCCAAAGCAATCACTTCGTCTATACCGAGCAAATTCACGCCGCTTACCTAAACACGGAACGCGCCATCGGCAAATTTAGTTACCAAATCGGTTTGCGTGGCGAGTGGACTTTGGCAGATGGATTATCGCAGGCTTATACCGCGAACTCGAAAGATTCCACTTTCCACCGCGATTATGCACAGCTTTTTCCGAGTGCCTTTTTTCAGTATGATCTTTCCAAAAACCATAGCCTCGGCTTTAATTATTCGCGTCGCATCGACCGCCCAAGCTATGGGGATTTAAATCCATTCGTTTTCTTTTTGGACAATTATACCTTCAAAGTGGGTAATCCGTTGTTAACTCCCCAGTTAACAAACTCCATTGAATTCAGCCACACCTATATGGGCGCTTTTAGCACAACTTTGGGCTATAGTCATACCACTAATGTGATTACAGAGATCTTAAAACAAGACACACAGGCTAGGAAATCGTACCAGACGACAGCAAACATGGCGGAGCGAACGAACTATAGCCTTGGATTCTCCTTACCAATTCCGATTGCCAAATGGTGGTCCAGCAACACCGATATTTATTTCAACCGCAACGAACTAGTAGGAAAAGTCGAAAATGCAAACCTGAGTCCAGCTAATAATCAGTTCTATTTTAACACGAACCACATCTTTACCTTGCCTAAAGAATATCGCTTCGAAATCGGGGGAAATTATTTCTCTGGAGGATTAGAAAGTGCTTTTATTTTTGGGTCAGGTGGATCTCTTAATTTAGGTATTCAAAAAACGGTGCTTAACAAACGAGGCGTCATCCGCCTAAATGCACAAGACGTTCTTTATACGTCTAATCCAGATGTATTCATCAAATACGGCGACCTGGATATCGTAGTCAAACCGCGCCCTGATTCCCGTGTAGTCCGTATAAACTTCACCTACCGCTTTGGCAATATGGCGATCAAAGGGGCGAGGGTGAGATCGACGGGGTTGGATGCGGAGAAGAGTAGGGTTAAATCGAAATAATAACGCACTGAGAATATGGCTACTAAAATTGATCTGCGCTATAATTTTGTGATTTACATTTAATCAAACTCTCTAGGATTACTCCGACATCTCCTCTCTCTACTCTATAATCTCTACTCTATTCTTTGTGCTCTATGCTCTACGAAGACGAGATAGAATTGGATGATTAAAAATCATCCAATTCTATCTCGTCTTCGTTCACCTTCCTTCTCTCCCTCGCATCCTTCATCTTCTTGCTCTCAAATTTGTAGCTGAAACCGATGTAATAAATGCGGGTTTCCTTCTTGCGTTCGAGGTCGTTGACTAGGCCAAAAGGTCGAGAATCGTAGATGGTTTTTTGGGTATTAAAAATGTCGTTCACACGTGCATTGATGGAAAGCCGACCAAGATCCTTTTTCAATCCTAAATCTACTGTATAATAGGGATTGATTATTCCTAAAGGATTGATTTGAGTGGATTGATAGATACCGGAGATTTGGGCAGACCAATTATCTTTCCATTTAAATTGCTGATTTAATCGCGAGTTCCAATTCCAGCGATTTAGGGATACCTCGGTATTATTAATCAAGCCTTGTAAATCGGTTTGAAATAGGGAGGAGCTTAGCGTGATTTTATAGGCTTTCGTAATGGATAGAGTAGTTAGATTCTCTAATCCCCAGGCACGGGATTTGGAGATATTCTCATAGCGAGTCAAGGTGGTATCGCCTCCAAGAAAGGTTCTCACCCGGCCTACTAGCCCCGTAATTTCGCGGTAAAATAAAGAATTAGAAACCGATATAGTTTTAAAGTCTTTTACATGTGAAAGTTCAAAAAGGATTGCCTTTTCAGGCTTCAAAGATGGATTCCCTGAATTCAAATTAAGCGGATCGGCATACGAAATAAATGGATTCAATGACTTATAACTAGGGCGTGAAATACGCGATGAAAGGGCTAATGAGATCGATTCCGAGGTTGAGAAAGGATGCGAAAGAGAAAACGAGGGAAACCAATTCACATAGTTTTGCTGCACATCACCAGAAATTTCGGTGGCCTCAGCCCTCAAACCTGCATCTAAATTAAACAAGGCACTTTTATGGGAATATGAAACATAGGCTGCCTGAATGTGCTCTTCGTAGGTTAAGCCATTAGACCGCTTATTGTCGCGCTCATAAATTCCCTCCTTTTGCTTTTCATACAAAAACGAATTTTCGAAAAAACGGGAATTAAAACGGAAACCATACTCGAAGGAAGTCAATTTAGAAATCGATTTAGTCCAATCACCTTGTAAAAGAAAGGTAGCGTTCGAGCTGGACGCAGAGGATCGTTCGAATCGTTCTGGGATATTGGGATTAGGCGTGTCAAAATCCCCGTAATAATAGTGTTGAAAGAAATCATTTGCATCTGAACCCTGGTTTTGGATCCATAAAAAATCAATCTTCCCGTTTGCGCTGGGACTATAGGAGAGATTCAAATCGAAGCCCCTATCTTTTCCCTTTTTATCTGCATCTCTAGCATAAAAACGATCCGCGGCATAGGCAAATTCACTCTGATTGTAGCGAACCTCGGAATTATGATCCGATGAAAGTCGACCAATTAAGGAAATCCCAATACTGCGGTCTTTACTAATCGTGTAAACCGAGTTCAATCGGATGGATTGATTGTAATCACGATTGATTTCGTTAGTGGTTTGGGTGATTTGAGAAAAGCCAAAAGCACTCGGATTCTCGCGGTAAAGTAACTGGTAATTGTTGCGGGTGTTTTGGCGTAAATTCAAATCTACTAAATGGGTCCAGCGTTTAAATCCTTTAGCATAGGTGGCAGAAAAGGCATATTTATCGTTCGTCCCTACATTTGAATTAATGCGTAGCGATTCCGTTTTAGACCCTTTTTTCAAGATAATATTTAGGATTCCGGAACTACCTTCTGAGGGATATTTTGCCCCTGGATTCGAGATAATTTCAATTCGATCAATCTGATCAGCGGGATATAAATTTAGGGCATTCGCACGCGAGGAACTCAAAATTCCGGCTGGTTTTCCATCAAAATAAATAGTCAAATTTTGATTCCCCCGATACGTCACGTTTCCATCACTGGTCACATAAATGGAAGGAATATTACCCAAAACGTCAAATAGATTCCCGCCTAAATTCGTCAAATTCGCTCCTACCTGGTATACCTTTTTAGAGGGATCACTTGTGATCTCTGAGCGAATTCCTTGCACGCGCACTTCCTGCAATGCTTTATTTCGCAACGTGTCTTTTTGTGCAAAAACGTAGAACGGGAATAAAAGAAAGAGAAACTTATGCATCTAAGTCAAGGGATCCGGACTCATTTTCTTTGGAAAAATAAAAGACCCTTAATTGTGCAATTCCTCGCTGATAATCGACTTTCACGACCTGCACCTTATGGATGGGATAGCCTGTACGCTCTGATAAATCTTTTAACAAATCCACGCGCTCAGCAGGTTTAATCAAGCCGAGATTATCGTAGTTCAAGGTTTGGAAATTCTCATGTGTTAATTGCAAGGTTCGACCTAATAAAAAAGTCATCGCGACTAAGACCGAATTCGCAATCAAAAGCATCTCTAAATTCACTAAGGAGGCTAAAGAATTAATGATTCCGAGCGTCACCACTAAGAAAAAATACCCCATTTCGCCGATCGGAACGGTGACCGTACGGTAGCGAAACATCGAAAACAAAGCAAATAATCCAAAGGCAAAACCAAATTTCAAATCCGCCTCCGCTAACAAATAGCAAAGCACAAAAAGAATGGTATTAAATAAGAAAAAAGTGAAAACGAAGTCGTTATTTCGGTATTTCGGATAATAGATGAAACGCACCACGATGAAAGTAAAAATCAAATTTAGGGCGTACCGAAGTAGGAAGTTTTCTAGCATTTATTCTTATTTATCTTCAAATATAACCATTTCAGCTTATCTGCCCTACATACCGTTTCATCATTTTAATAGCTATTTTCATCTATTACTGATAATAATCATTTATTTTACAAGTTAAAATTGCCAAATTGCACACTGTAACCCTAAATAGAATGGAAAACAAAATTAAAAGACACGAATTCTTAAAGTCTCTAGGTCTAAAAGGCGCCTCCCTTTTAGCCGTTTATTGTGGAGCTTCCGCTCTTTCCTCTTGTTCCAATGAGTCTGTAACTCCTGCCAACAGCGCTGATTTTACTTTAGATCTGAACAACGCGACCTACAGTAAATTAAACACGGTCGGAAATTATGTGATTGCTAATGGAATTGTCATCGCTCGTGTTTCGAGTACGGCATTTGCGGCGGTAACTCAAGTTTGTTCGCATGAAAATAAGGCGAATGTCATTTACAGCGGTGGCGGTTTTTATTGCACGCAACACGGAGCTACTTTCACCACGGCAGGAGTGGGAACAAACGCTAATGGAAGCAAAGGAATTAAAGCCTATCAAACAGCTTTGTCAGGTACTACACTTCGAATTTATTCCTAAT
Source organism: Aquirufa sp. A-Brett2-W8 (assembly GCF_054558755.1). NCBI lineage: Bacteria > Pseudomonadati > Bacteroidota > Cytophagia > Cytophagales > Flectobacillaceae > Aquirufa > Aquirufa sp. A-Brett2-W8. The sequence continues at coordinate 154,136 of NZ_JBPXKS010000008.1, read as the reverse complement.
GAAAAAATTACTCTTTCTGCTTTTTTTTAGCACGCCGTTATTTGCCCAGAATGATCTATTAGACATGCTCGAAAAAGAGGATGCGAAAAAGACGACTTTCACTCAGGCTACTTTCAAGGGTACCCGATTGATTAACGGCCAAACCGTGGAAACTCTCGCTAAGCAGCACTTGAATTTTTGGATTTCACATCGTTTCGGCTCTGTGAATTCAGGTTTTATTGATAACTTTTTTGGTTTAGATGAGGCCAAAATTCGTTTAGGTGTCGAATATTCCCTGACAGATCGAATCCTAATCGGTGCGGGTCGTTCGACCATCGAAAAAACCTACGACCTGTATGCTAAATACAAAGTGCTGGCGCAATCTAATAAGATGCCCGTGACCGCAACCTTGTATGGAGGCATGGCCACGAACACGATGCCGAGCGGCTACACGACTTCGAGCGGAAATGTGATGCGTTACCAAAATAATTTGCAACGTCAATCCTATTTTGGTCAACTTCTTATCGCCCGTAAAATTAGTGATAAACTTTCTTTGCAATTGATGCCCACCGTTTTGCACAACAATAAATCAGAATCCATTTATCTAGACAATAACCTGCTTTCCATGGGTTTCGGAGGTCGTTATAAATTGACTAATCGCTTCAGTGTCTCTGCAGAATACTATAAAAATATCGTCGATAAAGAAGATTACGAGGAGGGTGCTGGCGTGCCTTATCCTTACCAAGATTCCTTTTCGGTAGGTGTAGATATCGAAACGGGTGGACACGTTTTTCAATTACACATGACGAATTCGAGAGGCATGACAGAAAAACATTTTATAGGCCAAACCCTAGGTACCTGGGGCGCCGGCGACATATTTTATGGCTTTAACGTGGCCAGAACCTTCAGCTTAGAACCCAAGAAAAAGAAATGAAAAATACCCTACTTTTAGCGCTATTATTTGTTGGATTTCAATCCAAAGCACAATTATTCATGACTACCACAGGAGAGGTTTCTTTCTTTTCCAAAACTCCGATCGAAGACATCGATGCCGTCAATAAAACCGTTTCCAGTATCATCAATACGGCGACGAATGAAGTAGCGGTCCAAATGCGCATCACTAATTTTGTGTTCCCTAATAAATTAATGCAGGAACACTTTAATGAGAATTATTTAGAAAGCGAAAAATTCCCTTCGGCCACTTTCAAAGGAAAAATCAAAGAAGCCATCGATTTAACCGTAGCAGGCACCTACCCCATCACCGCATCCGGAACTGCGACGATTCATGGAGTCACACGTCCCATCGATTTGAAAGGAACGATCATATCAACTGGTACCAGTCTAGCGTTAACATGTGCGTTTGAAGTAAAATTAGTGGATTATAAAGTGGACATCCCGAAAATTGTTTTTGCGAAAATCGCTGAGGTGATCAAGGTTTCTAGCAAAATCAATTATACCAAAAAATGAAATACATCGGGCTAGTTTGCAGTATGGTACTATTCTTATCGTGCTTAAATGACAAGAATACTCCTTTGGCTGATCTACCCATCGCCGTAGACTCCACGACCGTTATTATTCCTAGTGTACCAGCTGTTAATTGCAGCCCAGACACCGTTTACTTTCAGCAATCAGTATTGCCACTGATCACGTCAAATTGTGCGATGAGCGGTTGCCACGATGCGATATCCCATAAAGAAGGGGTCAATTTAACCGATTATACAAATATCAGAAAAGAGGTTAGTACTTCTAATCCTACTTCAAGTGAATTATATAAATGCCTGAATGAAACAGGGGACGAACGGATGCCACCTGCACCTTCTGCCGAGTTCAGTCTCACACAAAAATCACTCCTGCTCAAATGGATTCAACAAGGAGCAAAAAACAATACCTGCTCTAATACAGCAACTTGTGATACGGTAAATGTAACCTTTAGCGCATCCGTTTTGCCTGTTCTAAAAACCTATTGTGTAGGTTGCCACAGCGCAGCAAGTCCATCCGCAGGCATAGATTTATCCACTTATGCCGCCGTCAAAGTCTACGCAGCGAATGGCCGACTTATGGGTTCGATTACCCATGCCATCGGTTATAAACCCATGCCTTCCAGCACGTCTAAACTAGGTGCCTGCGAAATCAATCAGATCAAAGCCTGGGTTACCAAGGGAACATTGAACAATTAATTTTTCGTAAATTGACAGCAAAAACCTGAAATGAAAGGCTTATTATTCACCTTCAGCATCATTGCCGCTGTTATATTGACTCTTATATTTCCTGAACCCTTTATTGGTTTCGGCGATTTGAAATTCAAAATTTTCATTATCCCCTTGTTGCAAGTTATCATGTTTGGGATGGGCACAACCATGAAAATGACTGACTTCGCGGAAGTATTGCGATCTCCCAAAGCAGTGGTTTTAGGCGTTTTTTTTCAGTTTACCATTATGCCATTCGTGGGTTGGGGTTTAACTTAGGTATTTCAATTCCCATCCGAAATTGCAGCGGGTATCATTTTAGTGGGTTGCATGCCTTGCGGCTTAGCCTCTAATGTGATGTCTTATTTAGCAAAAGCCAATGTTGCCTTATCTCTTACGCTTACCTCAATAGCCACCATTCTAGCCCCATTACTGACCCCTTTTCTAATGAAAAATTTGGCGGGGCAATTAATTGAGATCGATTTATGGGCGATGGTATGGGAAATTAGCAAACTGATTATTATTCCAATTACTGTGGGGGTTATTTACAATCGACTAATGGGCGCGCGTTTTCAATGGTTTGAAAAAGCACTACCGGCCATTTCGATGTGGAGTGTAGGAGCCATTGTGGTGATTATAACGGCAAATGGCAGAGACGCGCTTTTAGCAGTAGGCCCTTTACTCGTGATCGCCTGCCTTTTGCATAATATCATTGGATTTATTTTAGGTTATTGGGGAGGTCGCGTGAGCGGATTACCAGAACAAGATTGTCGAACAATTGCCATTGAAGTAGGGCTCCAAAACGCGGGACTCGCATCGGGCCTCGCCATGGCGATGGGCAAGGTGGGAACGCTAGGATTGCCTGCGGCGATTTTTGGCCCGGTCATGAACATCAATGGTTCCGCTTTAGCGAATTATTGGAAGGGGAAATAAATCGTAAATCATTTATTTTAAGTAATTTTAAAGATTATCTGTTCTTCATAATACATGAGAAAATTTTTTCTCTTACTTTTTCTGTTCGTCGAATTCACGGGGTTGGCTCAAACTGCTTGTCCTGCTCCGATTATTTCGGGTAATACAGCGAATTCCCAATGGAAAACAATTGGTAGTGAAATAAAAACATTCAATGGAACAGCTTGGATTCAATCACCAGCCACACCTACAACTAATACGAGGCAGTATAAATTAAAGGTAAAAGGAACCTATGGAGTTGAGAATAGCGTGAATCATTTAGATCCCGCCTACCAAAGTCCATCTTCCACCCAAGTAATTGGAAGTTCAGGAACGCCGACCTTTATTACTTCAAGCACAAATAAATGGCAATTAAACAACGCTACGCCACCCGCGCCTAATAATAGCTCAGAATACAAAAGTGATCATACCTACGAATACTACTTAGGCCTTGGAGACAATACAAGTAAATACTTTTATAGCTATGCAGATGCAAATCCAGGTGATAATAGCGGGTCATTAGAATTCACCCTTTCCTATAACTCAGGTTTAGCCCAAATTTGTTCAGGTGGCTCTGCGACTTTAACCACAGCAGTTACTCCAGGAGCCACTACAGGTACAATTTCATGGTTTAAAGACGGTGTGAATATTAACCAATCCACTCAAAGTATTACCGTATCCACTCCGGGAGTTTACACTTCTAAAACCACCTTAGGGGGTTGTACAAGCCCAGATAGTAATCCCATTGAAGTAAGATTTCTACTAGACCCTTCCGTAACCTTAAGCCCTGTTGCAGATATTTCGTCTAATGCCGAAAGTTTTTCGCTGGCTTATACGAACAAAGTAACAGGAACAGATATCTATTCCATTTACGCTGGCGCTAACGCGTTAACAGGTTTTGACGAAGTATTAAATGCTCCTATTACCGGCTCTCCCATGGCTATTCCGATTCCATATGGTCAAGTGGGAACCTTTGATTTTACCTTAGTGGTAAAAAACTCGCAAGCCAATTGCGTATCCGCTCAAATTCCCTTTACCGTTACTATTTACTTAGCACCGCCCACTGGATTAAATTATACAACACCCAATAATTTTGTTGTTAATCAACCAGTTAATTTAACTCCCACATTTATTGGCCGTATTGACAATTTTACCATTAACCCGACTACACTCCCTGGTGGCTTAACATTCAATCCGCTCACTGGCCAAATAACAGGAACACCCACACAAACATCTGGCGCAGTATCTTATACGGTTTCCGGAAGTAATAGTACAGGAACTCCTACAACAGCCACTTTTACGATTGCAGTTGTAGTTCCTCCTCCTACTATTACGATTACAACTGGCTCTGAATATGTATTCACGCAATACACTCCGATTAGTCCAATTTCACCGACAGTTACTGGGTCAGGAGTCACTTATGATTTACAAGGGGTGTTACCTAGTGGCTTAAGTTTTAATTATAGTAATGGAACTATCAGCGGCAACCCCCAAGTTCCTATGCCTCGAACAAGGTATGTTATCGTAGCAACTAACTCAACTGGGCCAGCACAATCTGAGATTTTCATCACAGTTCGCATTGCAGCTCCTACGAATTTAACCTATGTTGTTCCATCTCGATTTTATACTGGAACAGCCATAGCTCCCATTACGCCAACTAATTCGGGTGGAATTATCTCTATCTATACCATAGATAGACCACTTCCTGCTGGATTAACCCTAGACCCAACTACTGGTGTCATATCGGGAACCCCTACCGCTATTACGGCTGCTACGGCCTATGTAATTACAGGAACCAATTCAAACACATCAACAAGCACCACCATCAATTTTGATGTAGTTATTCCGGCTCCTTCAAATTTAAGCTATCCTGGCCCCTTTCAGTTTTATCAATTTGTACCCATTACACCTATAGTACCTACTGTTACAGGTCAAGTGGATTCCTACACCATAGTACCCGTTAATTTGCCAGCTGGATTAACCTTTAATACAGCTACAGGGGTTATTTCTGGAACGCCCACCGCTTTAAGTGATCCAACTTTATATACGATCACTGCTATTAATACGACAGGTCAGGTGGTTGCAACTACAAGCTTCTCCGTAGTCATTCCTCCTCCTACAAATCTAAGCTATCAAACTCCATGGGTTTTCACTGAAGGCACAGCCATTCCTACCTTATCTCCTACGGTAACAGGAGCTGTTTCACGTTACACGGTGACAACACTTCCGCCTGGCTTATCTATCAATGCAACAACGGGATTAATCAATGGCACACCTACAGCGGCTAGACCTCAAGCTATTTATACCGTAACGGCAGAAAATAGTACAGGTTTCACCACATTTGATATAGACATTACTGTTCGTATTGCGGCACCTTCAGGATTAACGTATTTTAGTCCAAATATTTTCGAGGAGCGCGTTCCCATTCCGTCCTTATTTCCTACGGTGTCAGGTGTCGTTTCAAACTATACCGTTAATCCAACTTTACCTGCTGGCTTAGGAATAGATCCCGTTTCAGGAGTGATTTCCGGAACTCCTACTTTGGCAAATCCGGCAACAAACTATACGATCACTGCCTCTAATTCTACAGGAAGCACGGGAGCCACCACGAACATAACCGTACTAATCGCCCGGCCACAAATTTCCTACACGACGCCTAATGTGTATTACGAGACGGTTGCCATTACACCCTTAGTTCCAAACAAATTTGGAACCGTTGTTAATTCATTTAGCATTAGTCCAGGATTACCTACTGGCCTTAACCTAGACACAAACACCGGAATTATTTCAGGGGCGTCAACAGTTCAGTCACCTAGAACAACTTATACTATTACGGGAACGAACTCGACGAATACGGGGTCCACCACGGTAGACATTACGGTCACCATTCCGCCGCCTACTAATTTGACCTACGTGAATCCGCCATCCTATTTTACGGGAACAGCGATTAGCACCTTAACTCCTACGGTGACGGGTTTTGTGGCGTCTTATTCGATCGACAAAGCTTTGCCAGCTGGTTTAGTCTTTAATACAAGTACGGGAGCTATTACGGGAACTCCCACAGAGGCAATACCTAGGACTATTTTTACCATCACCGCCACTAACGTAGCGGGAGCGAGTTCGTATGCCCTTCCGATTACTGTCTTGATTCCTGCGCCGTCCGGATTGTCTTATACCACGCCGAATGTATACGAGGAAGGAGTGGATATTACGCCATTGGATCCGAGGGTGACTGGTGCGGTTGCTTCCTATGCCGTAAGCCCTAGCTTGCCAGCCGGCTTGATTTTAGATACGGCGACAGGGAGGATTTTTGGGATACCTACTTTGGCAAAACCAACCACCACCTATGTTGTAACTGCTACGAATACGACGGGTGCTACATCGACGAATGTGGTGATAACGGTGTTGATTGCGAGGCCTAGAAATCTGATTTATGCAACGCCCAAAGTCTTATACCAAAACTTTGTCATACCCAATATCGCTCCGTCTGTTTCTGGAATTGTAACATCGTATTCGATTGACCGAACCTTACCGGCGGGACTTTCCTTCAGTTCAAGTACGGGAATAATCAGTGGGACTCCGACGGCATTAAGTTCGATGCAAACCTATGTCATTACCGCTAGAAATAGTACAGGCTCGGCCATTGCCAATATTGATATATCGGTGGTTATTGCTCCGCCTTCGAATTTGGCTTATTTTAGTCCTACTCGCTTAATTCAAGACAGCTTAATGGCCCCAGTCAGACCGACTTATTCGGGTTTGGCGACGGCATTTACGATAGATAAGCCATTGCCTTTAGGACTTACGTTTAATACGGCGACCGGAGAGATTACGGGTAAACCAAGTGTGATATCTAGTTTGACTCGCTATGTCGTGACGGCCTCTAACTCGACGGGATCGACATCTGCGCCTTTGGACTTAGAAGTACTCATCGCCCCGCCTAAAAATTTAAAATATGCGACCCCTATTGTTTATGAGGAAGAAATAATAATTGTCCCTTTAAATCCTACAGTAAAAGGGAAAGTAGATACCTATTCTATCGATAAAGCTTTGCCGGATGGTTTAACGTTAGATCCTATCACAGGAATCATTTCGGGTACACCCACTAAAGCCATTCCACTAACCATCTATTGGGTTACGGCTTCGAATACCACAGGATCTGCTAGGGCTCGACTAATCATCACCGTCCTCATTGCTAGACCTCGTATTTCGTATCCTGAGCCTATACTAGGCGCGCAGATTAACCCGGTTTATACGGGTGTAGATTTATTTATTTCTGGCCAAACAAATCCGCCATTAATCCCCGTAATCAAAGGAGTCATCGGAAGCATCGTGATCAACAAACCGCTTCCTGCTGGATTAGTATTCGATCCATTAACGGGTATCATTTCTGGGACACCCACTGTTTTAAGGCCTATAGCCACCTATGTGGTCACCATTACGAATAGTACGGCTTCAACTACAGATACGATTCGCATCGCTACGGTTATTCCTAGACCGAGTAGTTTGAGCTACGTTACGCCGCAGACCTTTATTGAAAAGATTAAAATCACTCCTTTGAATCCAAGCGTGCAAGGTATTCCAACACTTTACACGGTGGACAAACCATTGCCGGCAGGATTAACACTAAATCCTTTAACGGGGTCGATTTCAGGTACGCCTACGAAGGCTCAGGATTTTACGGATTACGTTATCACGGCTAGTAATTCGACAGGATATGATGTGTTTACGATTTCGATTAAAGTGCTAATCGCCTTTCCAGAAATAAAATATCCACTACCTGGTGTCTTCCGCCAAGGGGTGCCTGTAAGTTTCAAACCGATTCTTGTGGGGATTGCCGATGTATTTAAAATTGATTCACTTTTACCGGCTGGATTAACTTTTGATGCTAAAACAGGTTTAATATCTGGAACACCTACTTGGCCTGCGAAGCCGCGGAAATATGTCGTAACAGCTACCAATTCTACGGGGCCTGGTGTAGATAGCACTTCCATTACGGTTCTAGAAGATGTGAATTACGATACGGATAAAGACGGTTATACTGACATCGTAGAAATCGGTGGCGATCGAAATAATCCAGTGGACACAGATAAAGATGGACTTCCTGATTATAATGATTTAGATTCGGATGGGGATGAAATCAAAGACGAGTGGGAAAATGATTTGAATTATGGTGGATTGCCGGATTGTGATCACGATGGAATCGATAACCGAATCGATCCAGATCCATGCGATCCGGTGGCCTTCCAAGGAATATCGCCGAATGGGGATGGGAGAAATGATTATTTGGTCATTCCTGGCGTGATGCGCACGACTCCCAATAATTTAACAGTATATGATCGAATAGGAATTATCGTGTATGAGGCGAAGGATTATGACAATAATTGGGGTGGCGAATCGAATCTTGGGAACCCTCTTTTATCAGGGGATGGACTACTTCCTGACGGGGTATATTTCTATATTTTAGACTATTATGGCGTTAGACCTCGGGTTTCTACTTATATTTACATCAATCGATTGAAGAAATAAATGAAATTACGGATTGTGATTTTAGGGTGTATGTTAATTTTTGCTGGCCAAATAAAGGCCCAGACTGACCCTGTATTCTCTTTATTTCGATTATATCCGCAGGTGATCAACCCTACCTTTGTAGGTGCTAGTGATAAAAATGAAATCATCTTCGTAAACAGGAATCAGTGGACTTCCATGCCGGGCACTCCGGTGACAACCGCCTTGATGGGAAATTTCAATTGGGGTGAAAAGATGGGCGTTGGATTCACTGCCTTTTTAGATCAATTAGGCCCCGTAAAAGCAACTTCCATCAATAGCGATTTTGCTTACCATTCCCTGATTAATGACAAATGGGCACTCTCTGGCGGTATTCGCGTGGGGGTAACTAATTTAGCTTTGGATTTTTCTGGCCTAAGCCTATTAGACCAAACCGATGATTTGTTCTCCCAAAATTATTCCACCGGATTACAGATCAATTCTGGCTGGGGTATTCGCTTAGCAAAAGAAGATAAGTTCTATGTGAGTATTTCTCAACCGAGGATGCTATGGAATGATTTTGGCCTCCAAAACGGAAAATACAAAGACGCCTCCTTCTATTATGGAATGATCGGTAAAAAGCAGGTAGTAAGTAAAGATATCCGCATTCACACGAATGCGATTGTACGCGTGGCCGCCGATTTACCTTTGAGCTATGATGTCAATCTAACGGGTTCGTTCTACGAATTATTCGATGTGGGTTTTGGCTACCGAAATGAAAATGCCATCGGCGTGAATCTAGGCGTTCAATTTAGTCCTACGGTCTACCTGGGTTATCAATACGAGATGCCTACCAATACGATTTCTAGAATTACGAATCAGACGCACGAATTAGTATTAAAATTCCAGTTTGAAAGGAGGTAATTAATTACGCTCTAATTCCGAAAACAAGTTCAATCCAGCGCCAGCAATTAAATACAAGAACTCCGCCAAGACTGCTTGGGTATAAATTCCATCCGCGTCCGAACCCCCAAAAAATTGAAACTCAGCAAACGCTAATGCAACACATGCGCTGAAATTCAAAATTACAAAAAGAACGATAGCCCATTTTGAACCGGCCACTTTAAAGGCCTTCACGTAACCTTCGGTTGCGTAGAAAAAGAAAGGAATAACAAGTAAGGATTTTAGATTTTTCATATTTTTTTTCGTTTTTCAATACCCAAAATTGCACTAGTAGTCTGCCAAAAGTTGGCGACATACAGAAAATTTGCTAGATTGTGCGTTATGAATACAACGGATCGCCTTAAAGAGCTTAATAATCTATTTCTGCGAAAGACTTTTCCCCTGCGAGCTGCATCGGTGAGCGACTATTTCATGGAGCACTTTGACCAACTAAGCTATAGCGAACGAAGTTTCAGCCGCGACATCAAGGCTTTGAAAGAGAAACTGGCTGAACGCTACCCTAGCCTGGAGGAAACAGACGGCGATTTAATTCGTTACACCAAATCAGAAAACCGTTTCTATTATATCCGGGATGACATTAGCGCATTCCCTTCTTTTTCAGAGAAGGAATTAGATCAAATTGCCTCTATCATCAATTTCAATAAACACCTTTTTACGGGGGGGGGGAATGGGAATGGGATTGTGAATAAGCTGCGGGCGATCTCTTTGGAAAATAACCTCATCAGACACGAAGAAATCGCCAACTGGCCTGCCATAGAATTGATTAATGAGGGAGATCGATCAGGATCCGAGCACGTCAAATTCCTAGTGGACGCGATCGCGGGGAAGCAAATCATTGGAATCTCTCATAAGGGTTTAGCTGCCTCATCTAAGTCGAAAATGGTCACTGGGCTCCCACTACTCATTAAAGAATACAATAACGGCTGGTATACGGGCTGGTATTTATTGTTTCAAGAAATAGTAGAAGGAGAAACGAGGATTTCACTAGATCAACTTCGGCTATTCGCATTAGACCGAATGGATGCCGTGCGTTTAGGCAGTTCTCAAAAAAAACCACGCATTCATCCTGATTTTAGGCCATCCGATTATTTCAAACACAGCCTCGGTTTGTTTCGCGGTCCACAAAAAGCAGAAAAAATCATACTTCTAGTACATGCGGATTCTTGGATTAAAGAATACTTACCCAAATACCCGATTCACCCCTCTCAAAAACAAATTGATTCGCAATTATTCGAACTTACACTCGAAATAAATCAAGATGCAGAAAATTTTCTTTTACGTTATGCCACTGAATTACAGGTGATTGAGCCTTTGAGTTTAAGAAATCAACTCCGAGAAAATCTGCAAAAAGCCCTCCTATATTATCAATAAACTGATAATCTGAAAGGTCAGGGTTTGGAATTGATTTTTTACACTTACCTTCGCTTATTACAAAATCTATTAGTGGTTTGGTGTGCATCAAGATGAAAGAACTTTTCTTTCATCTTTTTTTTTAACTTAGGTTTTCTAAACCTAAATAAACATGCAAAGACGCGATTTTATTCAGAGCTCCCTGTTAGCGGGCGGACTCAGCGGAATTCCTTCTTCACAAGTCATTCCAGCTAAACCTTCTTTACAACCTTCCATTAAATTAAGTGTCTCTAGTTATTCCTATTGGCACTTTAAGGGAGATAAATTCCCCATCGAAAAAGTGATTGATGATGCTGCTGCCCTCGGATTAGAGGGAATCGACGTACTTCATCGCCAAATGGAAAGCGAAGACAACGCTTACCTCCAAAAACTCAAAAAGCATGCCTTCGTCAACGGCATTGCCATGACTTGCCTCTCGATTCACCAAGGTTTTGTTACTCCAGATAAGGACGAACTAAAAAAACAGGTGGAGCATACAAATCACTGTATTGAACTAGCTTATAAAATGGGAATACCCTGCCTCCGATTAAATACCGGTAGATGGAATACCATCAAATCCTTCGATGATTTGATGAAAAACAGGGGAATCGAACCGATTTTACCGGGTTATACAGAGGACGACGGCTATAAATGGTGTGTGGACGGAATTCAACAATGCCTAAAAAAGGCGGAGGAATGCGGCGTTTTATTAGCCTTAGAAAATCACTGGGGCTTAGGTTCTACTCCAGAAGGAATGATCCGCCTTCAAGATACGGTGAATTCCCCTTGGTTAGGCTTATTGATGGATACCGGTAATTTCTTAGAGGATCCCTATGATAAATTAAAGATGATCGCACCGCGCGCAAGCTTCGTTCAGGCTAAAACCTATTATGGTGGCGGAGAATGGTATTCCTTAGAACTTGATTACGACAGAATTGTTAAAATATTGAAAGACGTGAACTACCATGGCTATATTTCCATCGAATTTGAAGGGAAAGAAGATGCTAAATCTGGAGTTCGAAAAAGTGTCGAATTATTGCGGAAGGCATTAGCTAAGTAGATTGACTGAGTCTTTGGCTTTATGAAACAAACCTATTTAACAATCATGAATAAACACCAAAATTCGCGCCGCGACTTCCTGAAGAATGCCGGCCTTTTAGGAGCAGCTGCTGCTTTTCCCAATATACTTTCCAAATTACCGGGCGAAAAAGTTAATCTAGCTTGCATTGGTATCGGTAACCAAGGGGGTTCAGATGTGATGTCCTTGTACAATACGGGACTTGCGAATATCGTGGCACTTTGTGATGTCGATATGGGCGCTCCGCAAACGTTAAAGGTACTAGAGAAGTTTCCAGATGTGCCGCGTTTCCAAGATTTCCGTCAGATGTTTGACAAAATGGGATCACAAATCGAGGCTGTCTCTGTGGGTGTTCCTGACCATTCTCACTTCCCTATCACCATGATGGCTTTGGGTTTAGGCAAACATGTTTTTGTGGAAAAACCGATGGCTCGTACGTTTAATGAGGTAGAGTTGATGATGGCGGCGGCACGTAAGTATCCTAACCTTGTCACTCAAATGGGTAACCAAGGCCACTCAGAAGGCAATTATTTTCAATTCAAAGCCTGGAAAGAAGCGGGAATTATTAAAGATGTGACGTCGATGACAGCACACATGAACTCGGCTCGCCGCTGGCATAGTTGGGACCCTAAAATCACGAAATTCCCGGCTGGAGAATCGATTCCTTCTTCTTTAGACTGGGATATTTGGCAAGGAGTGGTTCAGCCACATGAATACCAAAAAGATTTTGTCAATGGACAATGGCGCTCCTGGTTTGATTATGGTTTAGGTGCCCTAGGAGACTGGGGAGCACATATCATGGATACGGCTCATGAGTTTTTAGAACTAGGATTACCTACTGAAGTCAATATGGTAAAGGCGGAAGGACATAACAATTTCTTCTACCCTATGTCTTCTACCATTCTATTTAAATTTCCAGAGCGGAAGAATATGCCAGCGATGGATATCACTTGGTATGATGGGGTGAATAATATTCCGCCGGTTCCTGCGAACTATGGAACAAATGCATTAGACCCGAACATTCCACCGGCTAGCAATGGAAAAATTCAACCAGCTAAATTAAATCCGGGAAAAATCATTTATGGTAATGATTTAATCTTCAAAGGTGGATCTCACGGAAGTACGCTTTCTATCTTAGGTGATGCAGCGAAGGACCTTAAGTTACCTGAGGTACCTAAGAGCCCTTCAAACCACTACGCGAATTTCTTAAAGGCATGTATGGGGCAAGAGAAGACACGTTCACCGTTCGAAATTGCTGGTCCATTAAGCCAAGTATTTACTTTGGGAGTTATGGCACAAAAATTAAATACGAAATTATTGTTCGATCGCAAGACGAAAAAAATCACCAATAATTCGTTAGCTAATTCTCTATTAGTAGGTGCGCAACCAAGAAAAGGTTGGGAGCAATACTATAAAATCTAGCATTCCGGCAAGCAACGCGGAGCGATTAATCGTCCCGCTTTGCTTGCTTTTGCGAAAATCCTCTTTGCATAATACCTAGATTTTTGCCTATCTTGTGACTGATTAAAATCATATTTTGGCAATACTAGCACCGCTATTCGGCATATTTACCTCTTTTATTCTCTTGTACTACCTTAGTTCATTGAATAGATCCAATACGTTTTTAGCCTTGTTTTTCCTGTGCTGCAATTCCGTTTTGATGGTTTATTTCGGCTTACACTACTCTAAAATAGAGTTTTGGGAGGGTATTTGTTTCGTGCATTTCTTACCCCTATCGTTTATGCTGGGGCCAGCCTTGTTTTTTTATGTCAAAAACACCGTTTCTGAGGATAAAAAACTCTACCTAAGCGATTTGCTGCATTTGTTGCCTGCCGTATTTACCTTTTTCGCCACATTACCCTTCACCACTTTGCCGCTAGCGACGAAAACGGCGATGGCACACGAGATTGTAAATATTACGGAAGATTATAATTTGAACTTTCAATGGGTGACTTTTGAGCAGATATTAGAGGGTCGCTCCGTGCATTTGATGCTGTATTGCCTAGCCTCTATCATTTATTTCCTTTGGAATAAACGACAATTGATGAAGAAATACGGCGAATTACCCTCTAATCATCGATTAATACAGAAATGGATTTTCTCGTTGATCTTCTTACAATTAGTGATTGCCGGGAATAGTTTAGGGCATATGCTAACGATTTACGCACATAATTATGCGATTTTAGGTATCCCTTCGAACGTGATTTTTAGTGAAACTCGGTTTTTTGCAATATGTGGTGGTGGTTTTTTTGTCCAAAACTTCATCTTATTTCTCTTTCCCAAAATCCTCTACGGTAATGTTTCCTATAAAGTAGAATTCGCTCAATCAACGATTTTTCAGGAAATCAAATCGAACTTAGCTAAGAAGACCTCCACTTATCGGAATTTTGATCAGGATTTACAAAACTACCTAACTCGAAATCCTTTCGTTCAAAAGGACTTTTCTTTATCTCAAATGTCTTTTGACCTAAAGATTCCAGAACGATTCTTATCGAATTATTTTAATAAGGAATTAGCGAAAACTTTTGGGGAATGGAAAAATGACATGCGTATTGAATTTGCATGTCAATTAATCGAAGAGGGAAATGCAAAACGCATTACGATAGAAGCCATTTCTTCGGATGCTGGATTCGTATCCCGTTCTAAATTCAACGATGCATTTAAAGCTAGAAAAGGAGTAACACCTTCCGCCTACATAAAAGAAAAGGCAGAGGCCTAAGCCTCCACCTTTTAGTTTTACTTGCTTGCTGGTAAAAGACCTAATTGAGTCATTAATACCATGTTGTCCATGAAATCTTGCTCTTCAGCAATCTTTCCGTCTTTCATTTTAGCAATCGTACAACCAATCATGTCCACTGTTTTACCCGTTGCAGGAATACCAAAAAAATCTCCAGTATGCTTTCCTTTGAACTGCCAGTGCTTCACTAATTTATCGCCATCAGCAAACATCTCTTTCACGATAAATTGACGATCAGAGAAACCTGTTACAAAATTCGAATAATAAGCTTTGCAAGCCGCTTTACCTTTCACTTCAGGAACCGTGTGCAATACTGCATCATCCGTATAGGCCGAATCTAAGATGTTCGTGCGACCTTCATTAACTGCCACTTCCCACACACGAGAGTAATAGGCAACATTAGCAGTGCCCTTAATAGCATTTTGATCCGCTTCTGACGTGCAGGATACTAATCCAGCAGCCACGCATAGAGTTAAAATAATTTTCTTCATTTTGTTTGTTTAAATAGTTTTCCAAGCATAATAAAGCCTCAGATATGCGCCCAAAAAAACTAAAAATCATTTGTTCCCTTTTGCGCATTTGGGAACAAATCTAACTACTAATTTCTTTAAAAGTCCATTGATTCACGCTTACTTGCTGACCTAATCAAAACATAATACCATGAAAAAAATTGTTCTATTGGGTGCGTTAATCGCATCTGTATTCAGTGTCTCTGCACAAACTACAGTTGGAAAAATCTTTTCTGGCCCAGATGCAGGAAAAGGATTCCAATTAGGTTCAGAGAAAAGCAGCCAAGTTATTTTAGACATGGTGAAAGCCTATAACTCGAATGATGCAGAAAAAGACCTTGCTCTTTACTCACCAGAGATGCAAAAAAAAACTGGCGATTTCAACAAAAAATGGCATGCCTATGCTAAGAAATTAAACAACGTACCCTATGCGATCTTACCCCTCAAAATAGCTGGTTCAACAGATGAAATTGTGATGTTACAATCGACAGAAGAGCGTGAAGCGGTCGATGGTTCGAAGCAAAAAATGAATTTGTTCGAATTATTTAAAGTAGACCAATCAGGTAAAATTTCTGACTTCAACCAATATTCTTCTATCCCAAAATCGAATGAATTCGGAAAAACAGAGGGTGGCAAATTTTATTCTAAAGGTGAAACTAATGGCAGAGCTTTTCAATTCTCTAACAGAGGAGAAGTAGAAGCAATCGAGAAATTCAATAAGGCTTATAATGCCTTTGATATCCCAGCTACAATGGAATTTTTTGCGGATAAAATCAACATCACAGATTTCGAAGGCAATAAGATTGTTTTGGAGAAATAAGACATCCCTGCGATTTTTGCAGATTTCAAATCACTAGAGTGGAAAATTTCGGGAATTCTACCTTTCAAGATCGCCTATACAGATCCAGTTTCTGGCGTTTTAGTTACTTCTACTGAGAAGCGTGTTTCTAAAGATGGAACCGTTTGGGAAAAATCATTAGTAGAATTCTTCCAATTCGACTTGAATGGAAAAATCTCAGGGATTGATCAATATTATCGCCCGAAAAAATAAGGAGCGCAAGTACCTATTACGAGGCCGGAGGACATTGTTCTTCGGCCTTTTTTTTACCTTTGATAGTATCATATGATACTATCATGAAGCAGCCCTATACCATTTCGCCTTCCATTTTGAATTTAGTGGCTTCCATCTCCTTGAAGATAGGGAAAGCATCCGCTCATTATTTGGACAAAAAATCCCCTCAACTAAGGAAGGAGAATCGAATTAAAACGATTCAGGCAACCCTGGGCATCGAAGGAAATTCACTCAGTGAATCGCAGATAAAAGCCATCGAAGAGGGAAAGGTGCTGCTAGGTTTTGAAAGAGATCAAAAAGAAGTCCACAATGCGCTGGCCTTATATGAGCGCTGGAACGAGTTTAAACCCTCCAAAAGCAAATCGTTTTTAAGTGCCCATCGTGTATTAATGCACGAACTAATTATAAATCCAGGGGAATACCGAAATAGATCCGTAGGAATAACTAAAGGAAAAACCTTAACGCATATTGCACCGCCGGCAAATCGAGTTCCTTATTTAATGGACGACTTATTCGACTATGTGGCTCAGGATCCTGATCCACTCCTCATTAAAAGTTGTGTATTTCATTATGAATTAGAATTCATACATCCTTTTCTAGATGGAAATGGTCGGATGGGGAGATTTTGGCAATCTTTACTTTTATCAAAATCACATCCCATTTTCGAATTCTTACCCTTTGAAACGATTATTGCAGCCTCACAATCAGACTATTATCAAGCACTCGCCACAAGCGACGCTTGCGGACAATCCACACCTTTCATCGAATATATGCTTGGGGTTTTGGATAAATCCCTTGCTAATTTATTGAACACCACTAACGTGGTTTTATCTGAAACAGAACGAATTAAATACTTTATTTTCATCGGTATGAAAGATTTTTCCAGAAAAGACTACCAGCGTGTTTTTAAAAACTTGTCTACTGCGACGGCCAGTAGAGACCTAAAAAAGGGAGTGTTTTTGGAATTATTTTCGACCTATGGGGAACGCAACGCAACTAGATATCGTGTTTTAGTGTAAATTGAATTCCAATTCTAATCCCTATGAAAACAGACATCCCTAACAACGGCCACTACGATATTCCCGGTAATCCATCCACGGCTAAAAGCAGTACGGTAAAATTAAACGACCGTTCGAACGGCGAACCACTTCGCGTATTAAGTGAAGAGGATTGGGCCTTTTGGAAGCATAATGGCTATGTGGTTATTAAGCAAGCCGTTTCGAGAGAGCAAGCTTTGAAGACGGCGGCATTCTTGTATGAATTTGAAGAAAAAGATCCGAATGATTCATCGACTTGGTATACCGCACCTCGTACTGAAATGAAGATGAAGGAGCTGGCGAACACGGGGATGGTGGAATGTTATAATAGCCAATTGCAATGGGATAATCGCTCGACGCAGCGGGTGTGTGATGCTTTTGCGGATATATGGGGAACGGAGAAATTATGGGTCACGATTGATCGTGCGAACTTGAACTTTCCCATTCGTCCGGGTCATGAGTATAAAGCCTTTATCCATTGGGATTACGATCCGGAGACGAAGCCGGTGAATGTGCAAGGGGTTTTAGCCTTAGCAGATCAATTAGACGAGAATATAGGAGGATTTCAATGCATTCCCGAACTATTCCGCAATTATGATACTTGGAAGTTTACTCAGCCTGAAGATCGAAATCGCTTCTTGCCTGATACATCCGATTTTACACCTACCAAAGTGACGCTAGAAGCCGGCGATCTGTTAATTTTCAATAGCTTACAGCCACATGGAATCCGGGCGAATAATAGTGACCAAGTGCGTTGTGCACAATATGTCTCCATGATGCCAGCGGAAGAAGACAATGCCTCGTTGCGAGAATGGAGGGTTAATTCTTGGCGCAATCGCATCGCTCCTGAAGGCTACGCTTTTCCAGGTGATCCGCGCAAATGGGAACAAACGAAATACGAAACAGCTAGCCTGAATGCATTAGGCAAAAAGATTCTAGGACTAGATCGCTGGTAAAAGAAAAAGCTCGAATTTATTCGGGCTTTTTCTTTTTCGTGTAATTGTCTAAATTGGGATATGAAAAAACTGCTACTCCTATTCGTCCTATTTAGCCCCCTTTTAAGCAAAAATGCCACCGCCCAAATCGCGGAGAAAGTCAAAGCCATGAAAGCCCACACGGGTTATTTCAACTTCTACTACGATGAGTCGAATGATAAAATCTATTTAGAGGTCAAAAAGCTAAATGAGGAATTCATGTATGTTTATTCCTTAGCTCAAGGAGTAGGAAACAACGATTTAGGCTTAGATCGTGGTCAATTAGGGAATGAGCAAGTAGTCTATTTCGAAAAACAAGGAAACAAAATCTTTTTAGTTCAGCCGAATACCCAATACCGGGCGAATACGACTAATCCTTTAGAGAAATTATCTGTGCAGCAGGCATTCGCAAAGTCCGTATTGTATGGATTTAAGATCGAAAGCGCTTCTGACGGAGCCTATTTAATCGACATCACCGATTTCCTGATGCAAGATGCACATGGGGTTTTAAAACGCTTAACCCAGGCAAAACAAGGATCGTATAGTTTAGATAAGTCCAAAAGTTCTTTGGCTTTAGAGCGCACAAAATCCTTCCCTAAAAATACGGAATTCGAGGCGCGCTTGACTTTTGCGGGCAATGGCACAGGAGCAGAAATTCGTTCTGTAGCACCTAATGCGGATTACATAACGGTGGTAGAGCACCATATCTTTATTGAACTACCAGACAATAAGTACACTCCGCGTTTATTTGATCCCCGTTCAGGAGCGAATGCAATCTCTTTCCAAGACTACTCTTCTCCTGTGAATGAGGTGGTATTGAAGCAATGGATTACGCGTCACCGTTTGGAGAAAAAAGATCCGAAAGCGGCGGTGAGCGAGGCCGTAAAACCCATCATTTATTATTTAGATAATGGCACCCCAGAACCAGTTCGCTCTGCTTTGATGGAGGGTGGTCGCTGGTGGAACCAGGCATTCGAATCCATCGGATATAAGGATGCTTTCCAGGTCAAATTATTGCCAGAAGACGCAGATCCGATGGATGTTCGCTACCACGTCATCCAATGGGTGCACCGTTCTACGCGTGGCTGGAGTTATGGTTCTAGCATAACAGACCCTCGCACGGGTGAAATCATGAAGGGCCACGTAAGTTTAGGAAGCCTTCGCATTCGACAAGACTTCTTGATTGCGCAGGCCTTAATGAACGCCCCTTTTGGCATCGCGGACACAAAGGATGGCTCAGCGAACGGGCCGATAATGGCGATGGCTTTGGCCCGAATTAGACAACTCGCAGCGCATGAAATAGGCCATACAATAGGTTTTGCACACAATTATGCGGCAAGTGCTCGAGAAAATACGAGTGTAATGGATTACCCTCATCCTCAAATTGATTTCAAAGGAGACCAAATAGATTTTAGCCACGCCTATGACACTAAAATCGGCGATTGGGACAAGGTATCGGTTGATTACGCTTACGGAGACCATAAAACCACAGCGGAATTAAATCAAGTCATTGATAATGCATATACGAAAGGGCTTCGCTTCATCACCGACTCCGATGCCCGCAACCCGGGTGGGGCACATATCTACGCTCACCTTTGGGACAATGGAAAAACCATCGTAGACGAGCTTGAGCATATTTTAACTGTTCGCCAAAAAGCAATTGCTAACTTTTCTATCAAAAACATTCGCCCGAACGAAACTTATTCTCATCTGGAAGACGTCTTTGTTCCTTTGTATTTCTTGCACCGCTACCAAACAGAAGCGACCACCAAAATCATCGGTGGATCCGAGTATAATTACGCGGTGAGAGGTGGCAAGGAATTAGTCCTAGAACCCGCTTCGGTTGCGTTACAAGTGCAAGCTTTAAAAGCGGTGACTCAGACGTTGGATGCGCGCACACTGGCCATCCCTAAAGAGAAATTAGCACTATTTCCTCCTCGCGCATTCAATAATGACCGTACCCGTGAATCTTTCAAGGGGAAGACAGGGATCACCTTTGATCCTTTCGGGGCGGTAGAATCCGCTGCAGATTTTACTTTGGACTTCTTATTACACCCAGATCGCCTTTCGCGATTAGCCGGAAATAAAGCGGTGAATTCGAAGCAATTAGGCGTTTCAGAGACATTAAGTACATTATTAAATGCGACTCTTTACACGGCACATTCGGATCCCTATTTACAAGCGACGCAAGAGACCATCAATTTCAAAGTAGTTTCATCATTATTGAACGTGTTAAATGCTCCGTCGATATCATCACTGGCGGCGGCAGAGGTCAATGCCTCAGTGACTGGAATTAGATACCTGTACAGCAAGAAGTCAGGTGCATTTGCAGCCTACCTCGTGCAAACTATTGATCAATTCAAAGCGAATCCAGCCGATTGGAAACCAATGCAAACGCCAGTGATTCCAGATGGAGCGCCAATAGGGATGGATTGCTTCGAATAGGCTGTACTCATTTGAACACATTTGGCCCCATTTGGCCAAAGGATGTATCCCGCGGTTAGCGTAGCTTTATTCCATAGAAATTAAAACGCTATGGAAACAAAACACTATCTCTGCAAAAGTCCTTTTTACGTTTTATTAATGGGAAAAGAAGGGCGTGAAGTCATCATTCGGGATGGCAAAATCGAGGTGTATTCGCTTCGTTTATTCCGATGGAAAAAGTTAGTGAACACCTTCCCAGTAAATGACGTGATTCAGGTGCGGACAATCGAAAATCTGGTACTAGCTGACACCTTCATCGCCCTGACAAAAAACCGTTTTTGTTCGCTTCGGCATTTACGACCTAAGGAGGCTTTTGGGTTTAAAAGTTACCTAGCGATGATGCTTTACATGACCAAATAAATCGACAAAATCAACAAAGCAATCCCCAATAATTTTAGGGGCCTTACTTTTTCGCGGTAGAGGATTTGGCCAAAAATCAAGGTTAAAATAAGCTGGGATTTACTCACAAAGATGATTTGTGTTACAGAAGCATTCTGGTAGCCAATATTCAAAAATACCGAACCTAAAATGATGCATAGTGCTAAAATGCGGATAGGTGCCTGTGGGATTTGCTGCCATTTTTGCTTTTGGAAAAGGAGGAAAACTCCTACACAGAGGGTCACACACAATTCTAATAAAAAGGAAAACGGGATTACGCCGAGCCAAGCCACAGGATACTTAAACAAAGCATAGGATACCCCCCAGAAAAAAGAAGCTAAAATACTGCCTCCTAAAGCCTTGATAAAAGAGCTCATCGAGCTAAAGTGCCAATCACTTTGGAAGAGTAAAAAAACACCACCCACCACGCAAAGACTTGCCATTGAGTAAGCGAATCCCCACGTATCCCCTAAAAATAAGACAGCGGTTAACATGCCGAATAAGTTAATCGATGAAATGGGAGATACCAGAGAGACCGCCTCTGTTTTCAAGGAACGGACAAAAAAATACAAACCAAAAAAACTAAAAACGCACAAACCGATATTCATTGCCAGTTCCGCAGCCGTAAATACTGGGCGCTCACCTAACCAAGGCGTAAAAATACTCCACTGAAAATCAGCCAAATAACAAAGACCAAAAAACGAAGTAGTATACAGGCCGCGAACAAAAATGACTTGTAAAAAAGGCGCGTCCTGAATCACTTTTTTCCAATAGGCATTGCTAAAGCCATAAAAAGCAGAACTGAATAGATTATACAGAAAACCTAACATGCCGCTTCTATAATGGCTACTTGCTGGTTTACCCAACCCTTATCGCAACTGTAAATGTACAGCAAGTTGATCTGACTCATCGCTGAGCGAGCCTCCACTTTGTTGCCTTTTTGGATAAAATAACGGGCTTTCAACAAATACATTTTATTGAGATTATGCTTTTCTGGAAACGAAAAATTAATCAGTAAATCGTCCACCACAAATCCTCCAATAAAATCAAAAACACTTAAATCCTGCTGATACACTTCCAATAATCGATAGAAAAAGACCAAAAAAGAAAGTTTAGACGAGAAGTCCTTCAATCCATTAACAAATTGGTGAGCCGTTTCGGATCTTGATTCCAAGATATAATCCCAAGCAGCAATTCGACCTTTTAAATTAGGGTGTATTCCCTCCTGAAAAGCATTTTTACTCAACGCTAAATGCCGTTTAGCATCAGGTATATCGTGTAGCTCGAAAGCTAACTGACACAGCAACAAATTCTTAAAGACCGGCATATCCTCTACTAAATCCTCTGAAGTAGCTAAGAGCCATTTGCCATAGTAGCCTTGTAAGCAATCCTCCTCTACAAATAGTTGCAATAGAATTCGCTGTGCCAGTTCATTCGTCTTCAATAAGCCAGCGACATAGTTGATAACTGCTTCATTGTTTTGGCAACTTTGTACGTAAATGGATTGAAAGGAAACATAGAGTCGCCAAGTCACATCCTCGCTATTCGTATCAAACGGGAGTTCGAATATTTGAGTTAACAGATCAAAGTTTTTGACTTCTAAACAAAGGTCAATGATCGATTTAAACTGGTACACCTCATCCCAAGTCTTCATCTGAAATTGCTGAACAATTCCCAAGATAATCTGATCATCTTTTCGATTTCCCAATCGATTCAAAATAAGCATTTCGTTGAAAAAATCTTTTTCGAATTGATTTACGGCCTGTTGAAAGGCGGTAAAATCAGTGTAGCCCATTCCTTTACAAAGGCTATCTAACGTAAATCGGGAGGCATTCGTGGGTCCCTTAATAATGCCAAAAAGCCTTCTTAAGGTATTGTATGAAATGGAGATTTTAGCTTTTCGCTCTAGTTCTTCACTTAGTTTTTGGCAAGAATAGGCATCTATAACCCGTATTCCATAAACGTCTTGGATAATTTTAACGACCCACTTTTTTTCGTGAAAACTGATGGGTATAGATGCTGGCATATTTTAGAACAATTACCACGAAATATACGATTAATATCATTCAAGCCAAATCTGCAATTTCGACGAACGATAAAAACAGACTATTTAGACTCATTTGGACAAAAGAATTAGGGCTCACCATCATCCGGTGAGCCTTTTTTTATTTAATTGTGTTCTCAATCGCCAGTACTTTTTTCGCCTGCTCATAGTATTTACTTTCGACCAGAATGTAATCTGTATCGAACGTACTTACACAGAATAAGGGGATTTTATTATCTGCCAAAGTCTTCGACAAAGCCGCTAATATACCGGTTATCGAAAAGTCCAATGGACCCTCGATCTTAAATCCTTTACAATTCTCTGCTTTCTTAATTCCTGAAGGAGCAAAGCGCTGATCCACCACAATGGATAATTCATCACTCGTTTTCGATATGGAATAGAATGACCCTTGGTATGCCCAATCTGGTACTTTCGAGTCTGATGATAAGCGACAAACCGCGTAGGAGTCCGGCATAAGGGATAGCGTAAGGTTGCGTTTTTGAGCATTCGCAAAAAAGCAAACAAACAGAAAGAGAAGTATTTTTTTCATTTAGTAAAATTTAGCTTGCTTCTCAATTTTTCGATACGGGTTTTTCAAGAATTCAAGAATAGTTGAATTGAATAAGTCTTTATATGCAATGGGAGTTGAATGCCCAGAATTTGGCAAAATCCATAAATAAGAACGCGGTATGGCCTCCGCAATTTCTAAGGTATGACGCGGCATAATCACATCATGATCGCCACCAATCACGAGCGTAGGACAATGAATTTTATTCAATTCCGCGCGTGAAATATGAGGCTCATTGACTAGCAATCGATGTAATTTTAATTGACGCTTACTCTCCGCATTGACAGGCAGTCTTGATAAACTATCAATCACATGGTATTCATTTTCCACCACCCAAGCATCCGTACTTTTCACTGGTTCGGGAGTCAAATTTGCTCCAGTAACCGCCAGTTTACGTACTTTTATAGGGTGTCTACTAGCCAGTAAAAGCCCATTAATTCCGCCATCACTCCAACCCACTACATTCACTGAATCCAATTTTAGGTAATCCAATAAAGATGCAAAGTCATCTGCCATCTGTTCATAACTCAAGGAATCTTGAATCGATCCATTATTACCATGGATAAATAAAAGCAGCTCCCCTTTTCCATAAATCTCATAATATATTTGAATACCACGAATAGAGGCATAATGACCAGCTTTAGGATTAGAACCGTAGGGGATTTGTTTTTGGCCAAAAGTCGAAAGACTGATTAGCAAGCAGAAGAATAGTTTTTTCATAGGTTAAAGAACAACAATTAGATAGAGAATTTGGTTTTATTACAATTGAACTTGTTCCCTTTGCGGAAATGGGAACAAGTTCTCTTTTTATTATATTTGATAAAAGACTCTCTAAACAATGAAAAAAGTGTGCGTAATCGGTGCCGGTCCATCTGGAATCACCGCATTGAAAAATTTATTAGATCAAGGCCTAGAGGCTGTTTGTTATGAATTCAATACCCAAGTAGGTGGCAATTGGGTCTATAATGAGAAAACAGGACACTCTAGCGTCTTTGAGACGACGCACATTATTAGTTCTAAAACCTTATCACAATACGAAGACTTTACGTTCGATGATTTTGAAAAAGGGATGCCTGATTATCCATCGCATGATCAATTAAGACGCTATTTTCAGGGCTATGCTGCGCATTTTAATCTCCACGAAAACATCGAATTCAATACCTTAGTGAAGTCTTGTGAATTAGATGAAGCTAAAAATTGGGTCATTATAACGGAGAAGGATGGCGTGGAAAAAATCGAAATTTTCACCCACCTAGTCGTTTGCAACGGCCACCATTGGTTGCCTAGAATGCCCCAGTATCCAGGAGAATTCACTGGAAAGTTTATGCACTCGCATGACTTCAAAAAAGCAGAACCATTTCGCGATCAATGCATTTTAGTGATAGGTGGCGGAAATTCAGCTTGTGATGTGGCGGTAGAGACGAGCCGCGTGAGTAAAAAAACGAGCATTAGTTGGAGAAGAGGGTACCGGATTGTGCCTAAGTTTTTGTTTGGAAAACCGAGCGATGTGGTTGCTTCGCGTTTAACGTGGCTACCTACCCGATTGAAATTTTTCTTCTCGGAATTATCCGTCAAAATATTTTCTGGATCTAATGAAATCTACGGTCTTCAAGAACCCAAACATGCTATTACGGCAACTCATCCGACTATCAATGAAGAGTTATTGTATAAAGTTAGGCATGGAAAAGTATTCCCGAAAGGCGATATCGATCACATTGAAGGAAAAAATGTCCACTTTAAAGATGGCTCAGTGGAGGAATTTGATACCATCATCGCTTGCACCGGCTATATTTTAGAACATCCATTTTTCCGCAAAGACTTCCTAAATTACAGTGAGGGGGATGTTCCTTTGTATTTGAAAATGCTACATGAGAAATACGAGAATCTGTATTTCGTAGGTATGTTCCAGCCGCTGGGATGTATTTGGCCGGGTGCAGAATTACAGAGTAAAATTGCGGCGAGGGCGATTAAAGGACTTTGGCAAAGACCAGAAAACATCGCTGAATTATGCCAAAGAGAAGTCACCCATCCCCATTTGAATCAAATCAAAACCCCGCGACATACCATCACGGTGGATTTCCATTTATTTGTTAAACAACTTAAGAAACACCTACCTAAAAACTACGTCAGTAAATCAGCTATCTGATGAAAGAAACGATCGTTTTTGTTCATGGTATGTGTCACGGCGCTTGGTGCTGGGAGGAATATTTCATCCCTTATTTTAAAAAACTTGGCCATGATTGCATCGCAGTCAATCTACCAGGACACGAAACACCAGGTAGTACGAGGCGCATATCGTATTCTTTAAACGAGTATGTTCAGGCGCTGCATCAGGCCGTGGCAAAATTAGATCAGCCACCCATCATCATCGGGCATTCCATGGGTGGCATGATTCTACAACGCTTTCTACAAAAAGGCTCTTGCAAAAAAGCGATATTAATGTCGTCAGTACCTCCAGCTGGAGTTTTGCGCGCGAGCTTGCGAGCGCTCTTTCGTTACCCAGGTTTGATTCCCTATTTACTACAATTGAATTTACTGGGCGGATTCAAAAAATATCCACAATTAATGTTCAATGAACCGTCTCGTTTTGCATCATTTATGTGCGCGGAATCTTTTATAGCTTATTTGGCCTTATTTCTCCCTATATTTCACCCTATTTCAAAGCCATTATTAGTTTTAGGCGGTTCGAAAGACGGATTTATCAGTGTAAATGAATTTCAGCAAACTGCGAAACACTATCAAGCGGAACTTGAAATCATCGAAGGCGGTTCACACGATTTGATGCTCGATGAAGACTACACGAAAACTGCCGATGTGATACACCAATGGATAAACAAACAATGAAAAAAAGCCCCAAAATCGTTCTTTTGATTTTATTGACATTCTTTGTCATCTCGTTCATATCGAATATAATCGGGCCTATTATTCCGGATTTGATTACCAGTTTTCACCTAAATCTGACGCTCGTTTCCTTGCTCCCTTTTGCCTTCTTCATTGCCTATGGCATCATGTCGATCCCAGCTGGCATTTTATTGGAGGTTTATAAAGAGAAAAAAGTGATGATGTTCGCTTTTGGTTTAGCGAGTTTGGGTTCCCTACTGATTGTTATTTCCCCGCATTATTTAACCGCAATCCTTTCCTTGTTTTTTATTGGGAGCGGAATGTCCATGCTTCAGGTGGTTATTAACCCCTTGCTTCGCACCTCGGGGGGAGAAGAGAATTATGCGAATTATTCGGTATTGGCGCAGTTGATTTTTGGTTTCGCCTCTTTCCTGAGTCCCTTAGTTTATCAGGTTTTTATTGCCAAAAAATCCTTCTTCGACGGACTCGTTCCAAGTGAATATCCCTGGATTTCACTCTATCTTTTATTTATCCTGATTAGTTTATTGATGGTGGCAATCAGCTTTTTCTCCACTTTCCCAGATGTTGAATTAGATGAAAATGAAAAACCGGGTCCGCTAGCGGTTCATTGGATTTTGTTCAAAAACAAATACGTGATTTTATACTTTACAGCTATGTTCTGCTATGTAGGTACTGAGCAAGGAATTGCGACGTGGCTATCCCAATTTTTATCGACCTACCACCAGGTGGATCCACAGACAGATGGGGCTGATTCCATTGCCTATTTTTGGGGTTTAATGACGGCTGGGGGAATTGTAGGATTAGGACTTTTGAAGTTTCTCGATAGTCGACTTGTGCTATCCGCCTTTACTTTTCTAGCCATGATTTGCTTAGGATTGGGGCTATGGGGGGATGTAGGTATGGCTTTAGTGGCCTTTCCTTTAGTCGGATTTTTTGCCTCGGTCATCTACCCTATCATCTTTTCTTTGGCCTTAAATTCGGTCAAAGAACACCACGGATCCTTCTCGGGAATACTTGTGACGGGAATAGTCGGTGGAGCCATTTTCCCGTTCATCATCGGTGGAATCGGCGATTTAGTAGGACTTAAAATAGGAATGAGCGTCTTATTTATCAGCCTAGCGTTTATTTTCAGTATGGGTTTTTGGGCCAAACCAATCGTAAACAATAAACGGGTAAAACTATTCCAAGCCTAGAGCACTAAATCACCCCATCCACTACGATATGTTCTCTTGACGAATTGATTCGCCGGCTCATAATTAGTCACGCGCATCGATGCCCCATCCCACTGCAAAGCCTTATATCGACCACTGTACGTATAGCCTGTCATCTTTCCGTAAACAGGATCCATTTTCTCCACTTTCTCGCGGATATTAAAGCTACGAAGCAATAAATTACCTAATAAAACGGTTTCGGTCAATGGCCCGCCATATCCTTCGAATGGTGAACTCACCTCCCTATTTCCATAGCCAGCGATACTTGCATCAATCCATTGCCACCAATGCCCATCCATTCCACCTTTTACGCGCGGGTATTTTTGGGGAATATGACTCGCCGCTTCTTGCAATTCTTTAGAGAAAAGTCGCGGATGACTACCGCCCCAGCCGCAGGCAATTACTCCTTTGCTCCCCACAAATAAGGTAGAACCTTCGAAGTCATTTTCTCCAGGATAATCGCCTAAGGCATCGTTCATATTTACTTCCGGCGCTAAAGCTTGTAAACGCTCCGGCGTGATACCACCATCCATCCAATACAAATCCAAATCCTTACCATTTGCCTGTTGGAAACGGTACTTCAGCGAACTAGAAATAGGACCACTTTCAGGGAAAGCTGATTCCTTAAATACACCGCTATAGGTAGTAGATGCACTTCCGGAAACCTCCGTCGGATAGCCTAAATGCAATAATTTAAAAGGAGGACCCATGATATGGCAACCCATATCGCCCAAAGCTCCCGTCCCAAAATCCCACCAGCCACGCCAGTTAAAGGGCACTAAATTCTCAATGTAATTTGTATTCTGTGCTGTCCCCAACCACAAATCCCAGTTTAATTCCTTGGGGATTTTAGCCGGCGTTTTAGGCCACGAAATACCTTGCGGCCAAACCGGGCGATCCGTCCAACAATACACTTTATTGATTTCTCCTATTAAATCTGCCTCGATCCATTCGCGCATCGTTTGCATCCCTTCGCAAGAAGCTCCTTGATCTCCCATTTGGGTGACCACTTTATATTTACTGGCTGCCTGCGTGATAATTCTCGCTTCGTGAATGTCGTGAGTTAAGGGTTTTTGGAGGTATAAATGCTTCTTCATTTGCATCGCTCGCAAACCGACTACGGCATGGTTATGATCCGGGATGGCCACGGTAACCGCATCGAAGTTTTTGTTTTCCTTGTCGAATAATTCGCGCCAGTCTTGGTAAAATTTCGCCTTCGGAAATTGCTTTCGTTTAGTCGCTCCTTGACGGTCATCCACATCACATAAAAATCCGATGGTAGAATTGTTATTAGGGGTTTTGGCCAAATGCTGAATATCATTATCCCCCTCGCCTCCGCAACCGATGGCCGCGATAATAAGTTTATCACTCGGCGCGACAAAACCTTTCCCGCCCAAAACGTGACGAGGCACGATGAAAAAACCCGCCGAAGCTAAGGTACTCTTCTTGATAAATTCGGAACGTTTCATTTTTTTAGGGGTCTAATGGATACTTCTTTAAAATAAACAACATCCTCGTCCCCATGATTTTGCAAACCAAAATAACCGGAATTGGGTCGAATACCTGGATACGGTTCAAAGTCAAATTTACGCGGAGGAACAGGCTCCCCCTCTCGATAGTCGGTCACTAATTGATCATTCAAATGAACAATCGTTCGTGGGCCGTCTAAGGTTATCAACATCGTATTCCATTCTGGACCTGGCTTCCCTGGCTTGCTTTTCGGTTTGGTAAAGGCGTATAGCGTTCCACTGATGTGGTATTCGTCTTCGTTAGAGGTCTCCGGGTGATTATCGATTTGCACTTCATAACCATAAAAAACCGGCATCCATTCTTCTTTAGGCTCCGCTGGAACGCGAATAAATATACCCGAATTGCTGTTGAAGTTTTGCATTTTATAGACTACGCGGATTTGGCAATTACCTAATTTTCCGCCGGCCCAATACAAAAGTCCCATGCCCCCTTTACTCGCTAATAATCCGTTTTCGACGAAGCGACTTCCAGCACCTGCATGCTTCCAACCCGTTAAATCTTTTCCGTTAAATAGTGGTTTCCAAGCTTGAGCGAAAACGTCAGCGCTAAGGAATAAGAATGCCAAAAGGCAGACGGCTTTTAATTTATTCATGATTAACGTGTTAATCCATTTTTAACATAGGAAACAATCTTCGAATATCGGCTTCCGTAGGTTGCGTGCCATATTCGCATATTTCAAAGGCTTCCGCATAAAGCGCCTTCGCAGCACGAGCGGAACCATACCATTTTTCAAGGCTCTTTTGAGTGCCTGCATTAGGTTTAGCCACTCTCTTTTCTAACAGATAGGCTTTGTATTTAGCTGGGTCTTTGGGAACATCCTCCTCATAATTTCCTATCCAAGGAAGCCACTCATAAAATTGCGATTGATGCGCATCTAGGCCAGCTATTTTCTTTTCGATTACTGGTGTAATATCTACAGCAATATCCGCCTGGAATGGATTCGGCTTTTTAAAACTATCCTGAAAATATAAGAATACTGGATTTTTGCGCAAAGGCTCGGTGTCTGGAGCGATATTAGGAACACCCACCATAAAGGCCGCATCCTGCACTAAAACACCTGTATAACGATGATCTGGATGATAATCATTTGACCTAGGGGCAATTACCACATCGGCCTTCCACTCCCTAATTTTACGAATGATTTGTAATCTTATTTCCAAAGTAGGCAACAATTCCCCGTCGTGATTATCTAACACATCGTAAGAAACTCCCAAACGCTTAGCCACCTCCTTGGTTTCCGCAATACGTCGTTTAGCTAACATGCCTCCGCCCTGCGACTGATGACCTGCATCCCCATTTGTAACAGACAAAAATTTAACCTGATGTCCCATCTCCACAAATAGAGCCGCCGTTCCTCCCCCTTTAATATCGCAATCATCCGGATGAGCCCCAATAAATATGATACGTAAAGGTTTAGTTTGTGCCTGCAATCCTATGCTAACGATTAAGCATATAGCTACTAGTAAGTTTTTCATTTTCAATAGGTTTAGTACTCAATGTTAGGCAATTAAGTCTAAAATTCAAAAATGAAAAATTTACAATTCTAGGTTTTTCAACAATTTTCCCGAACTTGCCTTCCTAAACCCCTATTCACATGGCAAAAGGCATGAATTCCAAGAAGGCGGACAAGAAAGAACCCGCTAAAACTCCGAAGGAGAAAAAAGAAGAAAAAAGAGAAAAAAAGAAAACAGGCTATCAATAGATGGCCTGTTTTCTTTTTACCGCTTTTCAAGTACTTTTGATGTAGATGAACTCAAGAGATCCGAAGGTATTTTTTATCACCCCTCCATTTACCCAATTAAATACGTCCTACCCCGCGACGGCCTATTTAAAGGGTTTTATGAATACCAAAGGTTTGGCATCTTATCAGGCCGACTTAGGCCTAGAAGTCATCCTCCAACTTTTTTCTGCCAGCGGCCTTGAACAGCTATTTGCGCACATAGAAGCAGCTGGTAAAAAACTGAATGAAAACGGGCAGCGAATGCTAAGACTAAAACAGTCCTACATTCGCACCATCGACCCGGTCATTTCCTTTTTACACGATAAAAACCCCACACTCGCGCATGTCATTGGCGAACAAAATTACCTACCGGAAGCATCTCGTTTTCAGCAAGTAACGGATTTAGAATGGGCGTTTGGCAGCATGGGTGTGCGCGATAAAGCCAGGCATTTAGCCACGCTCTATTTAGAAGATATTTCTGATTTAATCATTGATGCGGTGGACCCTCATTTTGGGTTTAGTCGCTACGCGGAGCGGCTCGGTCGATCTGCCTCCAGTTTTCAGGAGTTAAACCAGGCATTAAATGCCCCGCTTACCTACATCGATGAGTTGCTAGTAAATATTCTGAAGTCCAAAATCGAGGCAGAAAAACCCGATTTAGTGGCTATAACCGCGCCATTCCCAGGTAATTTATACAGTGCGTTGCGCTGTGGGCAGTGGTTGAAGAAACACCATCCTGAAATCAAAGTAGCCTTTGGCGGAGGGTATGCCAACACGGAATTACGCTCTTTACAAGAACCCCGCGTATTTGAATTTGTCGACTTTATTACCCTAGATGATGGGGAAACGCCTTTAATAAACCTGTTAGAACATTTGAGAGGTTCTAGGGAATTGAAAGATTTGAAACGCACTTTTTGTTGCATCGATGGAACAGTCACTTACCTGAATGGCTCAAAGGATTCCGATGTGAAGCAGAAAGAGGTAGGTGTTCCAGATTATACGGATTTGCATTTGGATCACTATTTATCGGTCATTGAGATCGCGAATCCGATGCACCGCTTGTGGAGTGATGGGCGCTGGAATAAATTAACGCTGGCGCATGGCTGTTATTGGGGCAAGTGCACGTTTTGCGATATCTCTTTATCTTACATTAAAGACTACGAATTCACAACGGCTCCGATGCTGGTCGATCGTATCGAAGCGATGATCCAGCAAACGGGGAATAATGGTTTTCATTTTGTGGATGAAGCCGCACCTCCGGCTTTGATGCGCGATGTGGCGTTAGAAATCATCCGCAGGGATTTGACGGTCGTTTGGTGGACGAATATTCGATTTGAGAAAAAATTTACCAAAGATTTATGCCAATTATTGGTTCGCTCGGGCTGCATCGCCGTTTCGGGTGGTTTAGAAGTGGCGGCGGATCGATTGTTAGACTTAATTGAAAAAGGCGTAACCGTTGCTCAGGTGGCCCAAGTGGCAGATCATTTTACGCAAGCAGGCATTTTAGTACATGCTTATTTAATGTATGGATTTCCTACGCAGACGGAGCAAGAGACAGTGGATTCCGTAGAAGTTGTCCGCCAGCTCGTAGAGAGTGGGGTGATGCAATCAGGTTTTTGGCATCAATTTGCTCTGACTGCTCATAGTCCAGTGGGTCTAAATCCGGATGCTTATAAAATAAAAATATTAAACCCTGAACCCGGACGCTTTGCGAACAATGATTTAGAACATGCCGATCCAACTGGTACGGATCATGCCCGCTTTAGCGAAGGCCTAAAGAAATCCTTGTTTAATTACATGCATGGCATTGGCTTAGACATGCCGCTTCAGGAATGGTTTGATTTCAAAATTCCGCGCACACAAATTCCGAAAAATTACATTGCGCGCATATTGACTGCGAAGGAAGAAAAAACACCCAAAGCAAACACTAAAATTTGTTGGCTAGGCCCTATTCCTTCCCTGAATAAAAATTCGAGAGGAAAAAATAGCTTGCTCTTCAGTTTAGGACGTGAAGATATCGAACTGCAAGTTCCGGAGAAGCTGGGCATTTGGCTCGTGGATATACTAGAGCGTATTTCCGTGGGACAAATTTCGGTGGGACTAAATAAAACCTGGACGTTTGAGGAATTCCAAAAAGAATTCACTCAGGCGAAATTAGGGGAGTTTAGCCAATTTTGGCAGGGAGAAATCGTAGAGGAATTGCGGGAGATGGGATTGCTTGTGGTTTAATATCACAAACCAGCTGAAAATAAAAAAGCCTCAAATTTCTTTGAAGCTTTTTTCAAGTTGGCGGTCCGGACGGGACTCGAACCCGCGACCCCATGCGTGACAGGCATGTATTCTAACCAACTGAACTACCGGACCGTCTTGTAATTGGTGGCACAAAATTAGGGATTTTCTGCTTTGAAACAATACCTTTGGGTAAAAATATTAGAAATTATGCATTTACCAGCTAGCTATGAATACCCTAACGCGCCTTATTTCGCTGAATATCTGAAGTTTGAGGCGGATGAAAATTTATTCGAGGTGTTGAGAAATCAGTCCATTGAAATCTGTGACATTTTCGAAAACTTAGCTAAAGGTCAGGCCGAATTCGCCTATGCAGAAGGCAAATGGAGTCTGAAAGGTTTACTGGGCCATATCGTGGATTCGGAGCGGATATTTTCTTACCGGGTTTTGGCGATATCTAGAGGAGAAAAAACATCACTACCGGGTTTTGATGAAAATGAATACCAAGCCGCTTCGGAATATGAAACACAAGACGCAACAGCTATTTTAGCTCAATACAAAGCGATACGAGAGGCTACGACTTTGCTTTTGCATTCCTTTTCAACCAAACAATGGAATCAAATGGGGCAGGCTAATGGGAAGTCGATTAGTGCGCGTGCTTTGGCCTGGATGATTGCAGGACATGAAAAACATCACCTTAGGATAATTAACGAGCGTTATTTGGCCTAAAATCCTTAAATTGCACCATGCAATTCTATAAATACCAAGGTACTGGAAATGATTTTATCGTGGTCGATGACCGCGCAAAGACCTTTGACCTAAATCAGGAGGCGATAGCTTTGCTTTGCCACCGCCGTTTTGGGATAGGTGCTGATGGATTGATGCTATTGCAAGAGGCAGAAGGTTATGATTTCCGGATGGTCTATTTAAATTCCGATGGAACGCCGGGGACGATGTGTGGAAATGGGGGGCGTTGTTTAGTTCGCTTTGCATCTGACCTAGGTCTTGTGAGCGATAAAGCTCATTTCATCGCGGTGGATGGCCCGCATTTGGCCTATATTAATCCAGAAACGATTTCCTTACAAATGATGGATGTTCCTGGTATCGAGCAGCATAACGACGATTATTTTACGAATACGGGTTCGCCACATTTCGTGCGATTTACGAAGCAGGTACAGTTTTACGATGTCAAAAATATAGGTGCATCCATTCGTTATTCCGAAGCATATCAGCCCATTAACGGTACGAATGCAAATTTTGTAGAAAAATTAGATGACCAAACACTCTTCGTTCGTACCTATGAGCGCGGCGTAGAAGATGAAACCTATTCGTGTGGTACAGGTGTAACGGCAGCGGCTTTAGTAGCTAAAACCTTCCAAAACATACAAACACCCGTAAAAATCAAAACACTTGGAGGTGAATTAGCCGTGAATTTCGACGGCGATGCCATCACCGGTTTTACTAATATTTTCTTAATAGGTCCAGCGAAACAAGTTTTCACAGGCACCATATCCGTGTAATATGACACTAGATTCAACCACTCAACAGAACATGGACCAATGGCTTTCGGGCCCCTACGACTCAGCCACCAAGGCGACGATTGAGGATTTAATAGCCAAAGGAGATCAAACGACTTTGACGGATTCATTCTACAAATCGCTTGAATTTGGCACAGGTGGTATGCGTGGTGAGATGGGAGTAGGTTCGAATCGCATGAATAAATACACAGTAGGCGCTGCGACACAGGGCTTTGCGAACTATTTAAATGCGTCTTTACCAGGCCCAAAAATCAAAGTAGCCATCGCGCACGATTCTCGCAATAATTCACCTGAATTCACGCGCATTGCGGCGGATATTTTCACGGCTAATGGCATCGAAGTCTACTTATTCCCGGCTTTGCGCCCTACGCCACAGCTTTCCTTCACGGTTCGCCATTTAGGCTGCCAAGCAGGTATCGTGATCACCGCATCGCATAATCCGAAGGAATACAACGGCTACAAGGCCTATTGGTCAGACGGATCTCAAGTAGTGGCGCCTCACGATAAGAATATCGTGAATGAGGTGAACGCTATTTCTAGTATTTCTGAGATTAAATTTACAGGAAATGATGCCTTATTGCACCTATTAGATGATTCTATTGACGAGGCATACTTACAAACAATTTTAGTCAACTGCCGCCAGCCGGAGGTGATTAAACGCCAAAAAGACCTCAAAATCGTCTTCTCCCCTATTCACGGAACGGGGATTACCTTAGTGCCGCCGGCATTGAAATTATTAGGTTTTGAAGCGGTTACGATCGTTGAAGAGCAAGCCATTCCTAACGGTAATTTCCCTACGGTTATCTACCCGAATCCGGAGGAGAAGGAAGCCTTGACTTTGGCATTAAATAAGGCTAAAGAAATCGATGCCGACTTAGTCATCGCCACAGACCCCGACGCAGACCGCGTAGGTGCAGCTGTCAAAAGCCCAGACGGCGAATGGGCCCTCTTAAACGGCAACCAAATGGCCAGCCTAATCCTGTATTACTTATTAAAAGTATCGGATTTAAAAGGCAACGAGTTCGCCGCGAAGACCATCGTAACGACTGATTTAATCGACAAAATGTGCGCCTCGAAAGGCGTGCCTTGCTATAATACCTTAACGGGTTTCAAATACATCGCACAAGTTATCCGCGAATTAGAAGGAAAAGAAAAGTTTCTGGGCGGCGGAGAAGAGTCCTATGGCTATTTAATCGGCGATGCGGTACGTGATAAAGACGCGGTGGCCTCCTGTGCCATGATCGCAGAATTAACGGCTTACGCGAAAGATCAGGGCAAATCGCTCTTCGACTTCTTAGCCGAGATGTATGTGGAAAACAATTTCTACTACGAGGGTCTTATTTCATTAACCAAAAAAGGAAAAGCCGGCGCCGAGGAGATCAAACAAATGATGATCAACTTACGCTCAAACGTCCCAGCCACGGTGGCAGGTTCGAAACCAGTTCGAGTTTTAGACTACGAGGGCTTAGTTTCTACGGACTTATTAACGGGCGAAACAACGCCTATCAAAGTAGGTTTAGGCATCGAAGCTTCTAACGTAATTCAATTAATTCTAGCCGACGGATCAAAAGTATCCGCTCGTCCATCTGGAACAGAACCTAAAATCAAATTCTATGTTTCTGTGAATGCTCCATTAGCTTCTGCGGCTGACTTCTTTAAGGTTTACGCGGAATTGCAAGAGAAGGTGGGGGTGATTCAGGGGGATTTAGGGTTGGTGTAGAGTGGTGATTATAGAGTAGAGATTAAAGCATAAAGTATAAAGCACAAAGTATAGAGGTGGAATCTCCTGCGGAGATGACTTCATGAAATAAATAAGCAACCATAAAAAAAGGCCTCTGATCGGAGGCCTTTTTTTTATACGTTCTTTATGCTTTAAAAAAGGCGAAGCCTTAGTAAATTATAAGTAAACTGATAATGATTACGTTCATGTCCAAATTATAAGTTTACTGATTTTTATAGTGGTTGAATTGACTCACCTTTGAGATAAATAAACCACTATAATGAAAAATCAAACTCGCATATTAAGCTTGCTAATTTTAGCCTGCTTAGTTTTCCTCATCTCTTGTACAAAAGAAACAATAATTGAACCAGACAATGTCATTTCCACCTGGTATGAGTTGCATAAAAATCCCAATACCTTAGAAACTGTCCAATGGGACAAAATGACTACTTTACAATTATCCGATAGCTCTATCGCCTATTCTGTTCCAGCCAAAGACTCGGTGAATTTTAAAGAACTCGTATTTTTTAAAGAGGTGGGAAAGCAAGAGGCCGTTTATAAAGTATATTCTCCACTCAAAAACGGGCTAGAATTAAAAGTCTATTCACTTAGTGGAATCTTGCTTGAAAATAGATCCTGAAAATGCTAAACTATTAACCCAATCAGGAACATTAGGAAGTCCGTATTACTACAATACTATATTTTTCAATCCTCAACTTCGAGAAAAATTTCAACAGTTGTCAATAACTATAACAGCACAAATAATACTAAATATGGCACATACTGCAATAACTAAATTTATAAAAATAATCCTCCTCTTGGGATATTGATGCCATCATTTGGACAGACTAATCCTAAGCACGGCTTTACCTTTAAAAACCCTGATTATAGGCAAAATTTATCTACGTATCTAGGGACTGATGTGCTTGATCAAGAAGTACTTACAGCCTCTTTATTTATTTTTAAAATTAATGGGAATGGTAAAATATCTGACCTTTATTTTGATGGAAATTTAGATACATTAAATGTTCAAATAGTAAAATCGAACATCACAAAATCAGCAACGTTCTGGAAAACTACAGGAAATCCAAATGATTTCAGATGGATTGTGTACCCATTCTTTACGGGTAATTCAGATGGCATAAATCAACAGACTGGATTTGATTTTTACAGAAGAACAGAGTACTTATTTTTCGAAATAGAAAAAAGATTTAATACAGGTTTAGAAAAAGTAATTTTTATTCATCCAAGAACTAGCCGATTTGGCAAAAGACAAATATTATAACTTATGAACAAGATATTAGCTACCATTCTTTTCCTATCATTTAATAATTTGGCACATAGCCAGATTAAAAACCTAAATGAAATAGAATTCAACCATCCAGAATTTGAAAATAACTTTAATAATTATATTGAAAAAGGATACCCTGACTCAACCATTTATTCAATAAATATATTTGTATTCAATGTTGATGAAAAGGGAATTGTAAATCATATCACTCATGCAGGAAATTTAGATTCCACTGGACTAAAATTTGTTATTGATCGTATAAAACGTAGCGAACCATATTGGATAAAATCGAGTCCTTCGGCTACGAATAAATGGTTTATATTACCATTCATTGCGGGTGATCCTAGGATTGACGGAAAACAACCGAGTTTAGAAGAAATAAATCGACTTGTAACTATTATTTTATTTGAAATCAACAATAGAATGATTCCTAGCGTTGATAATGTTAGATTGCTACATACGAGGCAATCCTTGTATGGAAATCAGGTGATAATGTAAGTTTAAAAGCAGCCAATAAATATTTCACAAAGCCATCTCCGCAGGAGATTCCAACTTTATTATTTGTGCTTTATGCTTTAATCTATACTCTCTACTCTATAATCTATAATCTCGAAGGGATACAACCTATCAAAATTATCCATAAATTCAGCCAACAAAACCGATAACTATGTTGACTGAATCTCAGATCCATGCGTATAAGCAGGATGGATTTATCCACGTTTCCCACTTTTTTTCACCTGAAGAAATTGACTTATTGTTTCAGGTGGCGACGGATGAATCCGTGGTTAATCATGCTTTTGACCTGAACGATCAAAACGGTAAAAAAACAAAATTGACGCTTTGGTTTACGGCTGGAGATGATTCTTTTGGACTTATGTCGCGCTGTAAGCGCATGGTTACTTCGGTGCAAAGCCTTTTAGGGGAA
Source organism: Aquirufa sp. A-Brett2-W8 (assembly GCF_054558755.1). NCBI lineage: Bacteria > Pseudomonadati > Bacteroidota > Cytophagia > Cytophagales > Flectobacillaceae > Aquirufa > Aquirufa sp. A-Brett2-W8. The sequence goes on along the minus strand of NZ_JBPXKS010000008.1, from coordinate 115,274 downwards.
GGGGATGTTTGTCATTTTCATTCCAAAATCATGCAAAAAGAACCGCGCGTAGGCGGTGCCTGGGAATGGCATCAAGATTATGGCTATTGGTATAAAAATGGGTTTCTGTTTCCTGAGTCGATGGTTTCGGTGATGATTGCGTTGACGGATGCAACGATTCAAAATGGTTGTTTACAAGTACTGAAAGGCACACATCACATGCAGCGAATTGAACACCATTTTGCGGGAGAGCAGCAAGGAGCCGACATGGCTTTTGTGGAAGAGGCGGAGAAGGTTTCGGAACTGGTCTATTGCGAATTGAAGGCGGGGGATGTGCTGTTTTTTCATCCTAATTTGCTGCACCGATCGGAAGCGAATTTGTCCGATAATGCGCGTTGGTCGGTTATTTCAGCCTATAATTTAGCTTCAAATAAACCCTTTTTGGAGAAAAACTTATCTTGTATTACGCCTATCAGCATGGTGCCGGATGAGGCCATTTTAGTAAGCGGAAAAAAAGCAGTGATTGGAGCTGACTTCCTCGCTAAAGAACAAGAGATCACGTTAAAAATCAACAAATAATGGCAAAAGTATGTATTCTGGGTGGAGGTTTCATTGGTAGATTCTATGCCGAATCCCTGTGTGGCAGACGAAGCAAAGATAGCGTCACCGTCGTTTATTCAAGAAAGGAATCCACAGCCTCTCGCTTCGCGAAGGATTATTCGGTACCCCATTATTGCACAGAGATGGAAGAGGCCATTGCACATCCGGAATCTGAATTTGTCGTTATTGCCTTGCCTAACTATTTGCACGAAGAAGCGGTCATGCTTTGCGTGAAACATAAAAAAGCGGTTCTGTGTACGAAACCCTTAGGCCGAACGGCCGAAGAAGCGCTGCGCATGACCTTGGCTTGTGAGGAAGCTGGGATTTTTGCGGGGTATTTAGAAGACTTGTGTTATACGCCTAAATTTTTAAAATCAGTCAAAAGTGTGGAAGATGGGGCGATAGGGCGTATTCTTTGGGCTAAATCCCGAGAGACTCATCCTGGCCCACATGCTGATTGGTTTTGGGATATGGAGAAAGCTGGGGGTGGTGCCGTGATCGATTTAGGATGTCATTGCATTGAGATTGCGCGTAATTTTATAGGCAAAGATGTGCTTCCCGTGGAGGTCATGTGCTGGGCTGATACCCAGGTAAAACCCATTGACGCAGAGGATCACGCCATTGGATTAGTTAAATATGAGAATGGGGCTATCGGTCAGTTTGAAGTTTCCTGGACGTTTAGAGGCGGAATGGACTTACGGGATGAAGTGATGGGAACGGAAGGGACAATTTGGGTTAATTCATTTTTGCGTACTGGATTTGAGATGTTCACGAGTGGGAATACGGATAATTATGTTGCTGAAAAAGCAGAAACGTACGTAGGTTGGCAATTTCCAGTGGGCGATGAAGCACATGAATTAGGCTACCCTACGATGTTCAATGACATGTTTGACGCTTATGAAAAGGGCCTACAACCACGCGAAACATTTTATGATGGTTATGTAGTCAATGCGATCATAGATGCGGCGTATAAATCGGCCAAAACGAAGCTTTGGGAAACCGTCCAACTCCCGGAATGGCGTGGAAAAAGGGGACTAACGAAACCGTCAGTCTACCAGGAATACGATGAAAAGCATTGGCTCATCAAAGAAGAAATTCTTCCGAATGGCGATAAAAAAATTATCGTGAAGGATAAATCAACAGGTGTTATTTCAGAAATAGCGTAACTAGGCTAATTTGAACTCACTGGTGAAGTGGAATACTATCTCTGGATTATTTGTTTGATTCATGCGAAGGATCCAGTCAGATTCAGCTAAGAACACGTAGTTGCCGTCTTTGTCTTGGGCGATGTTTTGGCCCTTTAAGCGGACAAATTCTTGCAATTTCTTCGGGTCTTCGGACGTAATCCAGCAGGCTTTTGTTACTGACATGCCTTCAAAGCGACATTTAGCGCCATATTCATGCTCAAGGCGGTATTGAATTACTTCGTATTGAAGTTCCCCTACCGTACCCACGATCTTACGATTTCCGAGTTGTGGTTGCAAGAAAAGTTGAGCCACTCCTTCGTCGGTTAATTGGTCGATGCCTTTTTCGAGCTGTTTGGCCTTCATCGGATCGAGGTTCATTAACTCCTTGAATATTTCTGGAGAGAAAGAAGGGATACCTTGGTAGTTCAATACTTCGCCTTCAGTAAGTGTATCGCCGATTTTGAAGTTACCTGTATCATATAATCCGACTACGTCGCCTGGGAAACCTTCATCGATGACCTCTTTATCTTGAGCCATGAAATTATAGGGATTCGCAAAACGCACGTTTTTCTTTAAGCGAATGTGCTGGTAAAAGGTATTCCGTTTAAAAGTACCGGAGCAGATGCGTAGAAAAGCGATTCTGTCGCGGTGTTTCGGGTCTAAGTTAGCGTGGATTTTAAAGATGAATCCAGTGAATTTCTTTTCTTCTGGTTCCACGATACGTATGTCGGTGCCACGCGCGCGAGTAGAAGGTGCGATGCGAGTGAAAGTGTCTAATAATTCTTGTACACCAAAATTGTTCACCGCAGAGCCAAAAAACACAGGAGCAATATCCCCAGATAAATAATCATTGCGATCGAATGCTTCGTAAACACCGTCAATCAATTCGACGTCTTCGCGCAATTGATGTGCGTCACGATCTCCCACGCGCGTATCTAAGTCGGGGGAATCGATGTCCACTGCAACTACTTCTTTTTCGATTCTGGTCTTATTCGCAGAAAATAAATTCAGCGATTTGTCCATCAAATTATATACCCCTTTGAAGTTTTGGCCCATATTAATCGGCCAGGTCAAAGGTCGCACCGAGATGCCTAATTTTTGTTCTAATTCGTCCAAAAGATCGAAAGGGTTTTGGCCTTCTCGGTCCATCTTATTGATAAATATGATGACGGGAGTCTTGCGCATGCGACAAACCTCCATTAAACGTTCTGTTTGTTCCTCAACCCCCTTCACGCAGTCAATCACCAAAATCACGGAATCTACGGCCGTTAACGTACGGTACGTGTCTTCTGCGAAGTCTTTGTGACCTGGCGTATCCAAAATATTGATTTTTAATTTATTATACTCGAAAGTCATTACGGATGTCGCGACCGAAATACCACGCTGACGTTCGATCTCCATAAAGTCAGACGTCGCGCCTTTCTTAATTTTATTCGATTTCACCGCGCCGGCTGTTTGGATCGCACCCCCGAAGAGAAGCAATTTCTCTGTCAATGTTGTCTTACCAGCATCGGGGTGAGAAATAATCCCAAAGGTTCTACGTTTCGCAATTTCAGTTTCAATCTGACTCATTCGTTCTTCATTAAAAAATCAAGGTGCAAAAATACGCCAAAAAAGGGGGAATTAAAAGGCAAAAAAAGAGCCGGGGCTTTCGCCCCGGCTCCTAACTACACGAAGAGAATTACTCTCTCGTATTCAACAATGATCTTGGTCTACTATATAAGAAGTAAACTACTAATCCGAATACTAACCAAGCCATGGCAAACAATTGCGCCGTACGGCCTAAGTTCAAGATTAAGAACGTGTTCACCAAAATACCTAACGGCGCCACGATATTCAAGCCAGACACTTTGAATGGGCGGTCACGGTTTGGATCACGGAAACGTAAAATCCATACCGCTAAGCATACCATCGTGAAGGCAAATAAGGTACCGAAACTAGTCATATCACCTAATAATGAGATAGGGGTGAAACCAGCTACGATAGAAACTACGGCTCCTACAAGGATCGTTGATTTCCAAGGTGTTTTTAAAGTAGGGTGAACTTCCGCAAAGAATTTTGGCAATAAACCATCTTTCGCCATGCCTAAAAAAACACGTGTTTGGCCTAACATCATCACAAGCATTACAGATAATAAACCAGCTGTAGCTGCCGCCGTTATGATAAATACCGCCCAAGGCTGACCCGCCTTATCAAATGCAAAGGCAACTGGCGCCTTTAAGGCATCACCCGTAATATCTTTGTAATTGATCATTCCTGTTAACACTAATGAAACCGCGATGTACAATACGGTACAAATCAATAACGAAGCAATAATTGCAAATGGCATATCCTTCTTTGGATTAATCGCCTCCCCCGCTTGCGTAGACACGGCATCAAAACCGATGTATGCAAAGAAAATCGCAGACGCACCCGAGATAATACCGCCCCAGCCATAAGCAGGAAGCATTTCTCCATTTTCACGGGCAACGGGTACTTCTGCAGGAATGAACGGAGTCCAATTCGCTACATCGATGTAGAAAGCTCCCATGATGATCACAAACAAGATCACGGCTACTTTTATAACAACGATTAAATTATTTGCGCTCGCCGCTTCTTTGATCCCTCTCACTAAAATCCAGGTCACAAACCAAACAATCACAAGAGCAGGTAAATTCACTGAAGCTCCACCGAAAGTAACCGGATCATTCGTCAAATTTTCAGGTAAATGTATCCCAAAGAGATGGAGGAGCTTATTAAAATAACCCGACCAACTCACGGCCACTGTCATCGCGCCCATGGCATATTCTAAAATCAATCCCCAACCAATAATCCAAGCAAATATTTCACCTACCGTTCCGTAAGCATAGGCATAGGCACTACCTTCAACAGGTAACATCGCTGCAAACTCGGCATAGCAAAGTGCCGCAAAAATACAGCCAATACCAGCGATCACGAATGAAAGCGCTAAGGCTGGACCTGCATGATAATGCGCCGCAGTTCCCGTTAAAACGAAAACTCCACCACCGATGATTGCTCCGATACCGATAGCAGTCAAACTCCATTTACCTAATACACGCTTGAGCTCGCTTTTTTGCATGTCTTGCTCAAACATATGCATAGGTTTCTTTCTCCAAATACTATTGTTCATAATCGTAATTTATTTGATGAAAAATAAAAAAACCGGCCAATCAAACGATCAGCCGGCAAAAATTAGTTCTTTACTTTCTTCGAAGTACCGAAGTCGATCACAATAGGTGCCGCCACGAAAATAGACGAATAAGCACCAAACACAACCCCGACGAACATCGCGAAAGAGAAACCTCTTAACACATCACCTCCGAAAATCAATAACACCGTAACTACTAAGAATACCGTAGTCGCTGTCATCACCGTACGAGACATCGTGTGGTTAATAGACTCATTGATCGTTTTGATCATCAATTCTTTATTACCAAGATCAGCATCTAAACCAATCTCCTCCCGGATACGGTCAAATACTACCACCGTATCATTAATTGAGTAACCGATCACCGTTAATACTGCCGCAATAAATACTTGATCGATTTCTAATTCGAAACCAAACAAACGAACGATACCCACCGCTCCTAATACCACTAAAGTATCGTGAACTAAGGCAACTATTCCACCTAATGAATATTGCCATTTGCGGAAACGAATCAAGATGTAGATAAAGATAGCAATCAAGGCGTAGAAGATCGAAACAAAAGATTGCATCAAAATATCATCGGCTACCGTTGCCCCTACTTTAGAAGTAGAAACAATCTTAGGCGACTGAGCTGAGAATTGTTTTAATCCATTTTCTAAAGCCGTACGAACTGTATTATTCGCCGTAATCGACTCGTCTTCTACTAAATAAGACGTAGTCACTTTCAATTTCGTAGGACCATTGAACGTTTTCACTTCCACTCCTTTTCCACCGAAATCATCCGCCAAAGCTTCTTTCACTTTTCCTGATTCAACCGGCGTCGAGAATTCTACTACATACGAACGACCACCTTTGAAATCCACACCTAGGTTAAATCCACCTTGCATGAATAATACGATGGCACCGATAGCAATTAAAGCCCAAGAGAACCAATATGAATATTTACGCTTTCCGATGAAATCGAAGTTCATTCCTTTGAAAAGATCACGAGAGATGAATGTCTCGAAAGTCATTTCTTTCTCCTTACCTGCTTTAATCGCACGTTTTGCCATCCAATCAATTAAGATGTGAGAGATGTAAACCGCAGTAAATACGGATGTAATTAAACCGATACAAAGTGTTACCCCGAATCCTTTAACAGAACCTGAGCCGAAGATAATTAAGATCACACCGATCAAGACCGTGGTAATATTACCATCCAAAATCGCACTCAATGCTTTCTCGTAACCTACGTTAATCGCATCTAATAAGCCTTTGCCTTTATGTAATTCCTCGCGAATACGTTCATTAATCAATACGTTCGCATCGACTGCCATACCTAAGGTTAACACGATACCGGCGATACCAGGAAGGGTTAATGCTGCTTGAATTTGGACTAAAACACCTGCAATAAAGAAGACGTTAAAGAATAATGACAAATTCGCCATCCAACCCGGAGTGCCATAATAACCGATCATAAATATGATGACAAGTAAAAGACCTAAGCCCATCGACATATACCCTTGATCAATTGACTCCGCTCCTAAAGAAGGACCGATGAACGCATCTTCTACGATACGTGTGGGAGCTGGTAATTTACCTGCTTTCAACACATTCGCTAAATCTTTTGCTTCCTCTACTGAGAAACTACCTGAGATCGACGAACGACCACCTGGAATCTCTCCATTAATAACAGGAGCAGAATATACATACCCATCTAAAACGATCGCGATACGACGTCCGATGTTTGCACCTGTTAAGTTTTTCCAAATACGAGCACCTGTTCCGTTCATCGCCATCGTTACCTCAGCACGACCTGCTTGATCGAAATCTTGCGCCGCATCCGTGATCACATCACCCTCTAATGGAGCTGATTGGCCTTCGCCTTTCTTCAAAGCCTCTAAAGAAAGAATTTCGTCACCATTCTTAGCTGGAATTCCTTTCGCTGCCCAAGCAAACGTTAAGTTCGCTGGGAACATCGCCTTCACTTCTGCACGAGCAAACAAAGCGTTCACACGAGCCGTGTCTTTTACATAAACACCGATGTTATTTCCTAAAGGCAAGAATAATTTCGTTAAAGCGGAACCTGCAGACGTATCTGCTTTTGCTTTTCCTGAATCTTTCGTAGCAGGTGCTGCAGCTAATTTATTTGCCAACGCATTCGCTGCCGTATCTTTAGTTGCCGGAGCCGCCGCTGTTGCAGCCGCCACTGGCGCTTTCGCTTCTTTATCTAATAAAGCACCTAAGGCATTTAAGCCTCCGCCGTACTCGTTTAATTCATAACACTCTACGAATTCTAATTTCGCAGCACCTGATAATAACTTGCGTGCACGCTCTGGATTCTCCACCCCTGGCAATTCTACCTGGATACGGTTTGTACCTGGTAAACGTTGGATGTTCGGGTTAGCTACACCGAATTTATCGATACGTGCTTGGATAATCTTATAAACACGATCTACCGCACCGTCGATTTCCGCATCAATCACCTTCTTCACTTGTGAATCTGTCGATGTAGAGGATATTTTTCCGCGGTTCACTGAATTAGCGAATACCGATGCCAAAGTTTGGTTAGGAGCTGCCTTCGCGAATTCTTCATAGAACAATTCGTTAAAAGATTGCGTAGAACTAGCCTGAGCCGCACCAGCCGCAGCTAATGCTTTCTCAAATGCTGGATCATTACTCTTTCCAGATAAAGCACGCAAGATCTCTGCTGGAGAAACCTCTAAAACCGCGTGCAATCCACCTTCTAAGTCAAGACCTTTTTGCAAGGCATACTGAGTCACTTCTTGTAAGGTATATCCGATATAAACCGGTTGTTTCCAAAGGGAATCAATGAAATGTAAACGCTTCGCCGCATCTACTTGACCATCTGCAGAAGTTGCATATTGGATGGCTTGGTCTTTTAATTGATTAGACTTCCAAGTAAATGATAGGAAGAATATACATAGGGCTGAAACTATCGTAGACAGCCAAATAATGGCACTTTTGTAACGCATAATCTAAATGGTTAATGGTGAATGGTAAATGAATGGTAAATGGTGAGTGGTAAATGGTGAATGTTTGCTGGAGACTGATTACTGTCTACTGGCTACTGATTACTGTCCACTGATTACTGCCTCTCACGGCGCCAGAGTGGCTATAAATTGGGTAAATAAAATTCGTAAGAATTGCGTGCGATGTGTAAAAGCAGGCAATTTAATCGCTTGCATCGAGCGCGTAACGAAGATTTCCGTAGGGCTTGTGAAATTCCAATCTTGTGGAAAATCGAGTTGTAGGTTCGTAGCGACTTGATATACATGCTGCTCTGCCTTTACAATCGTTTGCTTCGAAGTCTTCTCCGTCTTTACTGCACCTGTCTCGACTGCGAACAGCGAAATAGGCTTAGCCACCAGCCAAAATAGCACGGGGATAAACAGAATGAGATGAGATATTTTAACCTTCTTTTGCATTGTGGGTAGCAAAAATAGGATATTTTTCTTAGAAATCAATTCTCCGGGTAATTTTCGTAATTTTGGGAGGTAAAATACCCGCATGTTTAACTACAAAGACCCTTCTTACGTCCAAGCCTTCATTCAATCAGCCCTTCTGGAAGATGTGGGTGGGGGTGACCATACCTCTCTTTCCACTGTTCCGGTAGACGCAAAAGGAACTGCGGAATTAAAGGTAAAAGATAGAGGCGTACTGGCTGGCGTGGAATTATCGTTGGCTATTTTCAAAGAGGTAGATTCGGCATTACAAGTAAAAGTGTTCATACACGATGGTTCTTGGATCGAGCCTGGACAAGTCGTTTTAGAAGTAAGCGGTTCTTCCCAATCCATATTGAAAGCGGAGCGTTTGGTCCTTAATTGTATGCAACGCATGTCAGGGATTGCAACTTATACGCGATCATTAGTGAACATCCTAGAAGGAACCAGAGCTAAATTATTAGATACTCGTAAGACCACGCCTAATTTTCGCTTAGCGGAAAAATGGGCTTGTCAGATCGGTGGCGCAGTCAATCACCGCTACGGCTTGTTTGATATGATTTTGATTAAAGATAATCACGTGGATTTTGCGGGAGGAATTAAGCAGGCTTTGGACAAAGCATTTAGCTATAACCAAACCTTAGCTAAACCGCTCGAAGTGATGATTGAGGTGAGAAATGAAACAGAATTAGACGAAGTGCTAGCGATAGGTGGGGTAAAACGCATTATGTTAGATAATTTTACACCCGATCGCCTCCGCGATGCGATTAGAAAAATTGATGGACGTTTCGCGACAGAAGCGTCTGGTGGAATCACAGAAAAAACACTCCGCGCCTATGGCGAAACCGGGGTAGATTACATATCCGTGGGGGCTTTAACCCACCAGGTAAAGAGTTTAGATTTAAGCCTAAAAGCAAAATGAATTTAATCGAAGAAGCAAATGCTGTGGGCTATATTGCCCGATCTACACCAAAAGGTGTGGAATTAATCACCGAAATCCAACGATTGAAGAAGGAGAAAAATGCGGTGATTTTAGCGCACTATTATGTGGATGGTGAGATTCAAGAACTAGCTGATTATGTAGGCGATAGTTTGGGTTTATCACAAGCTGCGGAAAATACGGAGGCGGATTTGATCGTATTTTGTGGCGTTCATTTCATGGGCGAAACGGCTAAAATATTGAATCCGACGAAGAAAGTGGTAGTACCCGATTTTAATGCGGGTTGCTCGCTGGCGGACTCCGTTCCCGTAGCAGAATTTGCCGCTTTAAAAGCGAAACACCCGAACGCAATTGTCGTTTCCTATATCAATTGCTCTGCAGACATTAAAGCGATGACGGACATCATTTGTACCTCTTCGAATGCGGTCCAAATCGTGGAATCTATTCCAGCGGATCGCGAAATTATTTTCGCCCCAGATGCGAATTTAGGCCGATATGTGGCGCATAAGACAGGACGGGAGTTGATTCTTTGGGAAGGGGCTTGTATGGTGCATATCGATATATCCTTAGAGAAATTATCTGTTTTAAAGCAAGAATATCCGGAGGCGCTTTTGATTGCTCACCCAGAATGCAAGGAAGTGATCTTAAAAGAAGCGGATTATGTAGGCTCGACGACGGCCTTATTGAAATTCGTGGAAACGTCACCTAATTCGACGTTCATTGTGGCGACAGAGGCGGGTATCTTACACAAGATGAAGCAATCTGTTCCGCACAAGCACTTGATTCCAGCGCCTGCTAATGAACAAAATACCTGCGCTTGCAGTGAATGTCCTTATATGAAGATGAATACATTGGAGAAATTATACAATGCTTTGTATTATGAGCTGCCGGAAATTCATTTAGCCGAAGAAATACGCGTTCCTGCCTATAAAGCACTGAAAGCCATGTTAAATATCTCTGTTTAATCGTTTAGCTCGAAAATTGCTTCGATTTCTACCGGAATATTATCGGGCAAAGTTCCCATTCCCACGGCGGAACGAACGCCTATTCCATTTTCCTCTCCCCAAACCTGGGCGAACAATTCGCTACATCCATTGATGACATAAGGATGACGTGAAAAATCCTCCGTGGCATTGACCATGCCTAGGACTTTAATCACGCGTTTGATGCGATTCAGCGATCCTAATTGTGCTTTTAAGGTCGCCAAAATAGCCAAACCCACCTGACGTGCCGCTAATTTCCCTTCCTCGATATCGAGAGCCGCACCGATTCGACCGATGATCAACGATCCATCTGTTTGCACCGTACCATGGCCTGAAACATAATAGAAATGATCTACCTGTAAACCTGGTTTGTAAACTCCTAAAGGTTTAGGAGCCGGGGGAAGCACAAGGCCTAAGGCCGCAAAATTCTCTTCTGGACTAGTTTTTGCCATGTAATTGTCTGATTATTTCGGAGATTAAGCCTGTCCAACCCGTTTGGTGGTTTGCGCCTAATCCCTTTCCTGTGTCTCCATCGAAATATTCGAAGAAGAGGTGTGAATCTTTAAAATGGGGATCTTGGAATTTATTGTATTCGCCGTACATCGGAATTTTGCCGTCTTTACCTGGCACAAACATCGCTAATAAACGTTCGGAAACTCCACGAGCAGCGTCTTTGATATTCATCATTTCGCCTGAATTCGTCGGGAATTCTACTTCATAATCCGTTCCATAATAGTCGGAAAATTTCGATAGTGAGTCCAAAATCAAGTAGTTCATCGGGAACCAAATCGGTCCACGCCAGTTCGAATTCCCCCCAAACATATCGCCTGTAGACTCTGCCGGCGTATAATCAACCTGCAAGGTGCCTCCCTCGTAACTAAATTTATATGGGTTCTCTTTGTGGTATTTGGACAAAGAACGAATACCGTAATCCGATAAGAATTCCGTCTCATCAAACATCCGTTTCATGATCATCTTCATTCTATGACCCCGCAAGATCGAAAGCAAACGTGTCTCCCCTTTTCCTGGTTCATACCAGCGGGAAATTAAACCCGCTAAGTCTGGACGATTAGCTAATACCCATTCCACCCTACGTTTAAAGGCCGGTAATTTCTCTAGCATCTCAGATGTCAGCGTTTCCACAGCGAAAAGTGGAATCAAGCCCACCATCGAACGCACCTTTAATAATTCGGCTGATCCATCTTCTTTATGTAACATGTCATAATAGAATTGATCGTCTTCATCCCAAAGATCTAACTTATCCCCTCCGATCGATTGCATCGCCCCAGCGATATGCAAGAAATGCTCAAAGAATTTCGAAGCCATATCTTGGTATACGGGATTTTCGATCGCGATTTCGCAGGCAATACGCAGCATATTCAAGCTATACATTGCCATCCAACCCGTTCCATCCGCTTGTTCGAGGTGACCTCCGGTAGGTAATTGTGCGGAGCGATCGAACACCCCGATATTATCCATGCCTAGGAATCCACCTCCAAAAATATTATTCCCTCCCTCATCTTTCAAGTTCACCCACCAGGTGAAATTGAGTAATAATTTATGGAAAATACGTTCCAAAAAGACCACATCGCCTTTCCCGCCATTCATCTCCTTGTCTATCTCATACACTTTCCAGGTTGCCCAGGCGTGCACTGGTGGGTTAACGTCGGAGAAGGACCATTCGTAGGCCGGAATTTGGCCGTTCGGGTGCATATAATATTCACGAAGGATAACGGCTAGCTGTCTTTTGGCAAAATCAGGATCTAATCTGGCCAAAGGCAAGGTATGAAAAGCTAAATCCCAAGCCGCAAACCACGGGTACTCCCACTTATCCGGCATAGACAAAATATTTGCCGCAGACATGTGCCTCCACGTACTGTTTCGGCCATTTTTACGACTCGCATCTGGCTTCGGCATAGACGGATCGCCCTTAATCCACTCGAATACATTATAATAATACCATTGTTTAGTCCATAACATTCCCGCACAAGCCTGGCGCTGCAAGGAACGTAAATTCTCCTCCTCGATTCCCTTTTGCAATTCCGCATAGAATTGATCGGCATCGATGATTCGGTCTTCGAATATCTTATCAAAATCTGCAAATGGCTCCCGCTGGGTCACATTACTCAAACGCAAACGATATACTTTCTTGCCTCCCCCCGGTATCTTATCCGTGAATTTCACTGCGGCCTTAGTCCCGATGTGGTTCGGATTTACCGCATGCTTATTTTTATTTACGATATACTCATTTATCCCGTCTTTCGTAAAATGGGAATTATTAGCAGAGTTATGTAAACGCTGAAGATTGGTCTCATTATCGCAAAAAAGGAATTCATCTGCTTCCTCAGCGTATAATTTAAAACGACCCACCACGCGGTGATCTACCTCGATGAAGGAATTTCCTACCCCTGTTAAAAGTGGTTTGTAATTATACTTCTCGTACCCCCAGCACCAGGTATTTCGGTACCAAATGGTAGGTAAAACCGTGATGGGCGCCGCTACTTTCGAGCGATTTTCTACGGTCACTTTAATTAAAATATCCTGTTCGTCTGCTTTCGCATATTCGATGGAAATATCGAAGTATTCATTATTGTCAAAAATCCCGGTATCTAACAGCTCGTATTCCGGCTCTTTCCGGTTACGCTTTTGGGATTCATCGATGAGTTTTTGGTAAGGAAAAGTCTGATGAGGATACTTATACAGCATCTTTTGGTAGGAATGCGTAGGCGTAGCATCCTGGTAATAGTAGAGTTCCTTCACATCTTCTCCGTGATTAGATTCGGCCCCAGTTAGACCAAAAAATCGCTCCTTCAGGATATGATCCCGGTGGTTCCAAAAAGAAAACGCAAAGCAAACGTGTTGTTTATTATCCGAAATACCACCAATCCCCTCTTCGCCCCAGCGATAGGCTTTAGAACGAGCCATATCATGCGTAATCGTACCCCAGGCATTTCCATGGGCAGAATAATCCTCTCTCACCGTTCCCCATTGACGTTCCGTCAAATAAGGACCCCACTTTTTCCACCCTTTATTATCGTTTCGTAATTGCAATCGTGCGCGCTCCGCTCCTATTCCTGACATAATAATTTCTTAAATATATTATTTTCTACTTAGTTATAAATGCAATGACCAATTTACGTAAATTGCCCCTAAAATCAGCAAATTCACTATGAAAAAACTCATCTATTTATGCCTTCTTTTGTCCTTTTTCTCTTGTAAAAAGTCAGACCAACCCTCTTCAGAATTAGCCAAAATCGTAGGCGATTATTACGAAGAACAACTAAAACTAAGTCCTATTTCTGCTACATCTAATGGTGATAATCGCTATAATGATCAATTAAATATTGATTTTACGGATAGTCACCGCGCTTTAGTTAAATCGGTTTTAGAAAAATACCAACAGTCTTTAGCCGCTTTAAATCGGGAAAATTTGAATTCGAACGATCAAATCACTTACGATTTATTAACGCGTGATATTAAACTAGCATTAGAGGGCTTGACATATCCCGATAACCTTACACCATTGAACCAATTTTATGGTTTTCATTTAACATTCGCTCAACTAGGCTCCGGTCAAGTAATTCAACCTTTCAAGACGGTGAAAGATTATGAGAACTGGGAAAAGCGCATGAAAAGAGGTGTGGCTTACTTAGACTCGTCTATCGTTTATTTCCGCAGAGGAATGAAGCAGGATTATGTGTTACCTAAGGCTTTGGTCATCAAAATGATCCCTCAATTTACTTCTTTCGCAGTGAAAGATGTAAAAGAATCCACTTTCTATGGTCCATTGAAACAATTTCCTGCAGACTTTTCTGAGGCTGATAAACAACGTTTAACAGCGGCCTATTCGGCAGCAATTGAAAATGAAATCATGCCCGCTTATGCTCGTTTAGCGACTTTTTTACAAAACGAGTATTTACCTAAGGCACGCACAAGCACGGGTATCAGTGCGTTGAAGAATGGCGCTGCCTATTACCAATATTTAATTCGCGTACTTACTACAACGGATAAACCGGCTGACGAAATTTACCAAACCGGCCTAAGCGAAGTCAAGCGCATCCGCACGGAAATGGAGAAAACGAAAGATGCGGTGGGCTTTAAAGGAACGTTGGCAGAATTCTTCACCCACATGAAGACCGACCCTAAATTCTATCCATACAAGACCCCGGCGGAGGTATTAGCTGCTTTTCATACGATTCACAAAAAGATGGAACCGTCATTAAAAACGATGTTTGGTCGCGTTCCGAAGACGCCGTTTGAGATTCGCCAAACCGAAGCCTTCCGAGCTGCCTCTGCTTCTGCCGAGTATTTCCAAGGTTCAGAAGATGGAACGCGTCCGGGAATTTTTTATGTGCCTATTTTGGACGCTAAAAAATTCAACTTCACATCCGGAATGGAAAGCTTATTCTTACACGAAGCAATCCCGGGACATCATTACCAAATCAGCTTGCAACAAGAAAACAGCGATTTACCTAAGTTCCGTCGCTTCGGCGGTAATTCGGGTTATGCGGAAGGCTGGGCTCTGTATACGGAAAGTTTAGGTAAAGAATTAGGCCTTTATACAGACCCATACCAATATATGGGAGCTTTAGGAGACGAAATTCACCGCGCGATCAGACTCGTGGTAGATGCCGGTATGCACACGAAAAACATGACCCGAGTAGAAGCGATCCAATACATGATGGACAATGAACCATTAAGCGAAGAAGGGACCATTGCTGAAATCGAACGTTATATGGCGATTCCTGCACAGGCTTTGAGTTATAAAATAGGTGCTTTGAAAATCCGTGAGATTCGTGAGCGTTTAACAAAAGAAATGGGGCCTAAATTCAAATTATCCGATTTCCATGACGCACTATTGAAGGATGGAAACATGCCTTTGGATGTTTTGGAGACCAAAATGAATGCTTGGTCAGCCTCTGTAAAGTAATGCAATTAACAACTTCATTTCCCATTCCACCAGCACCTTCACTCTTGAATCACAGGAGTAAGGTGCTGAGTATGGGCTCCTGTTTTGCGGCCTCGATGGGTTCGCGTTTAAGCAAATTGCCTGTAGAGGTGATGACACAACCTTTTGGAACTTTATTTCATCCTTTTGCTATTTCTCGGGCTTTATCAGGGGAGGTTTCTGAGGATTTATATGAGCATTGTGGGTATTTTTTGCATCCAGATTATCACTCGAATTTTACGGATACATCGCAAGCAGAATTAATAAATGATATCCGTTCTGTGGCATCCGACGTTTCAGCATTTATCGGTGTGGCGGATTTTTTAATCCTTACCTGGGGAACTACATTTAGTTATTTTGATAAATATCTAAATAACAGCGTAGCTAACTGTCATAAAATGCCAGCAGAGCGTTTCGAAAAACGATTATCGACGGTAGATGAGATAGTTTCAAATTTCTGCTCTCTACTCTCTACTCTCCCATCTACAACGCAAGTGATTTTAACCGTTTCCCCCGTTCGCCATACAAAAGACGGCATGATGGAAAACCAAGTTTCTAAATCTAGCCTGCGCGTAGCGGCTGACATCGTTTCCAAACAATTCAAAAACGTGCACTATTTCCCTGCGTATGAGATTATGGTGGATGAATTGCGCGATTACCGCTTCTATGAGGCAGATATGATACACCCGAACGAGCAAGCGCAAGATTATATATGGGAACGATTCGCGTCTGTATTTTTTGATGCGGAATTGCAGGTTATTCAGAAAAAATGGGATTCCATTTACCGAACTTTGGCACACAAACCACATCCGGCAAAGTTGTTCGATCATCGCCGAGTTTTAGAGGTATTATTAGCAGAACTGAATGAGGAAAAATACCAAGAAATTGATACGTGCAAAATCGCCGAATACGTCGCGCATGAAATAAAAAACACGTATATTTGAGGTTGAAAAGGAAAAGAGATTCATGGGAGAATTAAGTATTAGTAAAGAGATTATATTAGGTGCCTTAAGTACCGTTCAAGAACCTGATCTGAAGAAAGATTTAGTGACATTGAATATGATTAGGGACGTAGAATTAGGCGTGGGTGAGGTTCGCTTCACGGTCGTTCTAACGACACCAGCTTGTCCATTAAAAGAGAAGATCAGAAAAGATTGCGAGGATGCCATTCATAATTTAGTGCATCCGGACTTGAAAATCGTTATTAACATGACGGCTGAAGTCACTTCGTTGACTTCGAAAGACCCACTCATTCCAGGCGTTAAAAACGTGATTGCTATTGCATCAGGAAAAGGTGGCGTAGGAAAATCTACGGTAACCGCGAACTTAGCTATGGCCTTGAAGAATGCCGGAGCAAAAGTGGGAATTTTAGATGCAGATATTTCTGGGCCTTCGATTCCGGTGATGTTTGGGGCGGAAGATTTACAACCCTTAGTAACCGAAGTAGACGGCAAAAACCGCATACAACCGATTATGCAATACGGCATCAAGATGATCTCCATGGGCTTTTTAGCTCCTAGCGAAAGTCCTGTGCCTTGGAGAGGACCTATGATGACGCAGGCGCTTCGCCAATTTTTTGGAGATACGAACTGGGACGAATTAGACTATTTATTAATCGACCTTCCTCCTGGAACGTCAGATGTTCATTTAACCTTAGTGCAGCTCATTAAACTGACTGGTGCGGTGATCGTGACCACTCCTCAAAAAGTGGCCCTTTCCGATGCAACAAAAGGTTTAGCCTTCTTTAAGCAAGCAGGAATCAATGTTCCGCTTTTGGGTTTAGTAGAAAATATGGCTTATTTTACTCCCGCAGAATTACCTGAAAACAAATATTATTTGTTTGGTAAAGATGGCGGAAAGCAATTAGCTGAAAAATATGCAGTTCCCTTCTTAGGAGAGGTTCCGTTAATTCAGGCCATCCGTGAGGCAGGGGACGAAGGCAAACCGATCGCCTCTAGCGAAGGGCCGAGTGCAGATGCCTTTATTGCGATTGCCGCTAATTTAGCACAACAAGTAGCGATTTCAAACGCGAAAAACCAAGCTTCTTAATATGGAAAATCACCCACTTTACCGCCGCATTCAGACGACCTTAGATAGCATTAGACCTTATCTAATAGCGGATGGCGGAAATGTGGAAATCACCGAGATTACGCCGGATAATATATTGAGATTAGCGCTAACTGGCAATTGCCAAACATGTAACATATCTGCCATGACTTTTAAGGCAGGAGTAGAAGAGGCGATACGCAGAGATGTACCAGAAATTATTGCAGTAGAAGAAGTAAAACCCTAAAGGGCATATGATGCGGATAGGAATATTTTTTGGCGGACCCGCGCGTGAACGGGAAATTAGTTTTTTAGGGGGCAAAACTGCCATGGCTCACCTGAACAAGGCATTATTTCAGCCCGTCCCCGTTTTCGTGGATAGCTTAGGTAATTTCATCTTGATCAAAGAGGAGCTTATATTCGAGGAATCGATACGCTCCTTCTACCCTCCTAAAAGCTCACAAACCGCCCCTTTCGAAGTCTATATCGAGTCTTTGCCAGATGCGGATGCTGCGGCGTTATTAGCAGAGGTGGGAACGGTCATTCAACCGGCTGATTTTGCCTCCCATTTTGACTTTGCCTTCATCGCCATGCACGGCCCTGGAGCGGAAGACGGAAGTATTCAAGGTCTGTTAGAATGGTATAATATACCTTATTCTGGGCCTAGCGTCTTAGGATCAGCTATCGGTATTGATAAGGCCAAACAAAACGAGTGGCTGAAGAAATCCGTGGGTTTGGAGAAGAAATTCTTCGTTTTACAAAGAGACGACTATACTAAATACGGTAGAGAAACACTTTTCGAGCAAATTAAGAAAGAAATCGGTATTCCTTTTGTGGCCAAAGCTCCACACCAAGGTTCTTCCATCGGTCTTGCTTTCGTGAAAGAAGATTCCATCGAAGATTTCGACAAAGCCATCAAAAAATGTCTTTTCATCGAAGAAATCTACCGTGAGGATTGGTTAAAATTAGACGAAAATGGCCAGGTAACCCTTTTACAAAAGATGGTGAATTTAGACGAGGGAATCGGGTTCCCTGTCGTATTCTCAAAACAAATCTACCACCACCCTAGCTCATTATTAAGTGCCTTGGTGGATTATTTCACTCATACCGTTACTAAGGCAAGCATTCAATCCATCCACTCCGAAGACACGATTTTACTCGAGTCTTTCGTGAACGGAAATGAATTCAGCTGTGGTGTGATTCAAACCCCTACCGGTGAGACGGTAGCCCTTCCTCCGACCGAAATCGTCATCGATGAATCAGTCGAAGTCTTTGATTTTAATGCCAAATATAAATCGAAATTAACGCGCAAACGCATTCCGATGCATGCTAGCCTAGCTCACCTACAATTGATTCAAGCGCAAGTAAAACAGGCTTTTGATGATTTAGGTTTTGGTGTATGCACCCGAATTGATGGATTCTTAGACACCCAAGGAATAGTGGTTCTACACGACCCTAATACCATTCCAGGCATGTCCCCTAGTTCCTTAATTTTCAAGCAAATGGCTGAAATAGGGCTAAATATATGCGATTCATTAACCTATTTCGTTCGTCAATCCATCCGCGAACGTTTAAGAACAGGTAAAAACTATTATATCTTAAACCTACAATTAAAGGCATTAGATGAAGCCATTGCTGCCACTTTGCAAGCAAAGGCTGCGCAAGAAGTCCAAATTTTAGAAATCAATGGTGCGAACGAAGAGGCTTTGGAAGCAAGTTTCCAAGCCATCAAAATCCAAGCTGCTGAATTAGCCGCCTTAGGCACAGAAAACTTCCTTGTTTGCACTCCTCTAGAAATCGAAGAAGGCGAAACATTGCTTCCTTTGCATGTGGCTCATTTAAGCAAAGACTCTGCCAAAGAAATGCTAGAGACCATCAAAACAGGCGTACATCCTTTGATCGCTCATACCCGCGAGGCAGCCATTTCCATCACTAAATTTTATACGAATGTCTAATACGGAATTAAACCCTTTGCAATACCCCATCGGGAAATACAAAAATCCGGAGGTCATCACACCAGCAATTAGAGCCGAATGGATCAAAACCATCGCCTCTACAGCAGACGATTTAGCTACCATGTTAGAAGGGGTGGACGAAGCTCTTCTGGAAAAACCGTATCGCGAAGGCAGCTGGTCAGCTCGCAAAGTGATCCACCATTTAATGGATAGCCACATGAACAGCTACATCCGTTTTAAAATGGCTCTAACAGAGGATAATCCTAGTATCAAACCATATAGCGAAGACGATTGGGCATCCATGCCAGATGGCAATCAAGCTCCCATCGCCTGGTCGATCGAAAGCTTGCGTTACATTCACCTTCGTTGGGTATACTTAATGGAAACCGTTTCAGAAGCTGATTGGAAGAGAACCTATTTCCATCCTGAACGCGGAATTACGTATCCTTTGGACAAGGTGTTGGGGATATATGCGTGGCATTGTACGCATCATCTTCGTCACATATCTAGTGTACTTTAGAGTATAGATCTAAAGCACAAAGAATAGAGCATAGAGCATAGAGTTTGAATCGCCTTCGGCGATGCATTCGTGAAATGTTTTATCATTAAAATCAAAAGGGGCTAAGGCCCCTTTTTTCATATATCATTTAAAAGAAAGATGGAGAGATTCTACATTCACAAAATCATTGCGCAGCACGATTTTAGAATGTAGAATCCGACATAGCACGATTTCTGGATTTTAAAGACGATTTTTTATTCCACGGCGCCGTCGTATGACTCGCCATCTGCACCGCTAACGCGATCATCAACAACGTAAATAGAATTAATATCCAGCGAAAGATTTTTTGGTTTTTGTTCATAGTTGGTGGGTAATGATGGCTGAACCTTTGGTGATTTCTGACCAGGAATTCAGACCTGGGAAATGCAAAGATATACATCCAGCCGTTTCCATTTGAATCATTTCGCCGGTTACATAGGAGGCTAAATACGAGATGGATGGATTATGAGCAACTAGGTAAATAACAGGCTCCGTACATTTCATTAATTTTTCTAGATAATCTGGACCGCTCGAGACATACCAAAATTCTGAATTTTCAAATTCAGAAAAAGGTTTTCCGAGTAATTCTGCTGTTTCTCGCGTACGAATGGCATCAGAAATGAGCCAAAAACCAGCAGGGATTTGTTTCAAATGCATCCATTCCCCTAATAACAAGGCTTCTTCGATTCCTCTCTCAGAAAGATGACGACCTTTATCATCGGATGTATGTGGCCCAGCATGGGCATGGCGAATTAAAATAAGTTCCATTATTCGAAATCAGCAGCGGTTAATAGAGGAAATTTTCCTGATTTATGTTCGGCTCCCATTTTTACATAATGAGGAGGGCCAAATTTCAATCGATTGATCTGGTCTTCAGTTAGTGTTTTTACCACTTTAGCAGGGGTTCCTAAAACGAGCGAATAGTCGGGAATTTCCATTCCTTCTGTGACTAAAGCGTGGGCACCGATGAGGCAAAATTTGCCTACTTTGGCCCTATTCAAAACGGTCGCTTGCATTCCTATTAAGCTTCCTTCCCCTATTTCTGCGCCATGGACAATCGCACCATGACCTACGGTTACGTTCGCTCCGATGATGGTCTTTTCGCCTTCATCTGCATGTAAAACAGCATTATCTTGAATATTGCAGCCTTCACCTAAATGAATTTCCTCCACATCCGCACGAATCACGGCACCGTACCAGACGGAGACGTCTTTCGAAATGAGAACACGACCCATCACGCTGGCCGTAGAAGCAATAAAAATAGCCATGTTGTTTTTTATTTAATTCGTCAAATATACCTTAAATTGCGAATCGATGAAAGAATTCTATGAATTTGGGCTTTGGCAAAAAGACGATCACATCACCTCCATAGGCTGTGGTTATGGCTGGTGGGAAGTCAGTCTCTGCCTCCATTATCCTGCGAGGCAATTAACGCTGATCGATCCCCTGGTGGACGCCGATGACGTAGCGGATAGCATTGCCTATTTCACAGAAAAAACGGGAATAATATGGGAGACGGAAGTGGAGTTGAATCCAGCAAGCCTACAGAAATCAAACCAAATTTGGGTCTTCAATGCTTGGCACGAATTCGAGAATTGTGCGCAAATGTTGTTAAAAATCATTGACGCAATTGAAGAAGGTGGAACGATTATTATCGAAGAGGAAATCTCGAAAAGTGTACGTTTACAACACGAGGGATGTGGAAAAGAGTTATTTTTTGAAAAGGAAATCATCGACGAATTCGCAAAAGCTGGACTGCATCACGTAGCCTCTAAAACGAAGGACGAGGTAGCCATATACCTCAAATTCCGAAAATGAAAGTCCCTTTTTAACTTAAAACAAAAACCTTTTCGCAAATTTGCATCTGAATAGTACACATGTCAACAATAGAACGTCCCTTTATTATCGGAATCACAGGAGGTAGCGCCTCAGGTAAAACCCTGTTTTTAAGCCGATTAATGGAGCAATTTCAAACCGACGACATTTGTCTTTTATCTCAGGATAATTACTATCGCTCGATTGAAGAACAAACTAAAGATCATAATGGTATTGAAAACTTTGATCTTCCTGGGGCAATTGATGATAAAGCCTTCGCAGCTGATATAGAGAGATTACGAAATGGCGAAATCGTCAGCCGGTTAGAATATACCTTCAATAACACGGTAAAAGTGCCCGATATGCTGCATTTTTACCCGCGCAAAATCTTAGTAGTAGAAGGTATTTTTGTTTTTCACTTCCCTGAAGTGGCCTCACTTTTGGACCTAAAAATCTTCATCGATGCACAGGATAAAATCAAATTAAAACGCAGAATTAAGCGGGATAACGAAGAACGCGGATACGATTTACAAGACGTGATGTACCGGTGGAAATACCATGTGAAACCTACTTATGAGGAATTCATTCGCCCACACAAGCGTTCTTGCGATATCGTGATTCCGAATAATCAACACTTCGAGAAAGGACTAGACGTCATTGTTTCTTACCTAAAGAATCAGATCTAGGTTATAGTGCAAACCTTTATTTTCGCGTTGTGCTCGGGCGTGTTTGATGATCAAATAAGCCACATTAATCATATTTCTTAATTCGCACAAAGGCACCGTAATCTTAGACTGCCGGTATAATTCCTCATGCTCTAAATAGATTAATTCCAAGCGATCGTAGGCTCTTTTCAGACGGCGATCCGTGCGAACGATGCCTACATAATTAGACATAATGGATTCTAATTCTCGCGTCATTTCCGTCACTAAAACCATCTCTTCTGGATTCCTAGTTCCCTCATCATTCCAAGCTGGAATGCCTGCAGGAAGTACTTGCGTTCCAAATTCCGCCACCGATTTTTCAAAGGCACGGTGCGCAAAGACGATGGCTTCTAAGAGTGAATTCGAAGCTAAACGATTCGCTCCATGCAATCCAGTGAACGAGCATTCGCCAGCTGCGAAGAGATTTTCAATATTGGTTTGGCTGTGTTCATTCACGATAATTCCGCCGCATAAATAGTGTTGTGCGGGGACGACTGGAATCATTTCTTCCGACATATCAATACCTAAAACCTGGAGGCAATGATCGTATATCATCGGAAAATGTTGCAGAATTTCTTCTTTCGGGATATGCCTCGTATCTAAAAAAACGTGATCTGTTCCATGCGTTTTCATTTCCGAGTCAATCGCGCGTGCCACAATATCCCGAGGGGCTAAGGACAAACGTGCATCGTACTTTTCCATGAAAGTGCTACCATCTTGGTTCTTTAATATTCCTCCATGGCCACGAACGGCTTCTGAAATCAAGAAAGAAGGTTTCTTGCCTGGATTATATAAGGCCGTCGGATGAAATTGTATGAATTCCATTCCTTCTACGAAGCCTTTGGCCCGGTAAGCCATGGCAATTCCGTCCCCCGTAGCAATCGTCGGGTTCGTAGTCGATTGATAGACTTGACCTATTCCCCCTGTAGCTAACAAGGTAGTTTTACCTAAAAAAGTTTCAATTTTATTTGTTTTGAGGTTCAAAACATACACCCCAAAACACTTTTTCTCGGGTGTGTCTTTGGTTACTTTTTCACCCAAATGATGCTGAGTAATTAAATCGACAGCAAAATAATGCGTGAAGAAATCAACTGTTTTATAAGACTTGACTTTAGCTAATAAGGCCCGCTCAATTTCGTTTCCTGTCGAATCTTTATGGTGCAAAATCCGTTTGTCCGAATGACCTCCTTCTTTCACTAAATCAAAGGACCCATCTTCCTGGCGATCAAATGCCGTGCCATACGCAATCAATTCCTGTAAACGCTCAGGAGCTTCTTTTACCACTATTTCAACCACTTTTCGGTCGCTCACAAAGTCGCCAGCCACCATCGTGTCGTCGATGTGTTTTTCGAAAGAATCGGCAGAATCCCAAACAGTTGCTATCCCACCTTGTGCATATTTCGTATTCGTTTCCTCAGCTACGGTCTTCGTAATCAAGGCAATTTTGATCGGAATTTTGCGCTCCTGAAAATAGTCTGCGACTTTAACCGTATAGGATAAACCCGCAATTCCAGAACCGATGACAATAAAGTCGTATGTAGGCATAGGTTGTATAAATGGTACGCAAATTAATCAAAAAGAGTCTTCAATCCGAAATGTGAACTTTATTTTGTATTTTTGAGGCATTAAAAATTATAAACCCTTTAAAATCAATTTATAACCAAATGGAACAATCGCCTAATAACAATTCCAAAATTGCCATTATTGTCTTAGCTGTGCTAACGGCAGTATTAGGAGTTTTGTACTTCCGCTCAAACCAAACGACGAAAGATCAAGCAACTCAAATCGAAGAAAAAGCAGTAGAGTTATCCAATACTCGCGCGCAATTAGATTCGATTTCAACTCAATTAGATGCAAAAATTTCTGAAATCAAATCTCTAGGCGGTCAAGTAGCCGATTTAGAAGCATTAAAAATTCAATTACAGCAAGATAAAGCTTCTTTAAAGAGTGCTAATCATGCAACGATTGCTTCATACGAAGCAAAAATCAAGGAATACAACGCCGTATTAACGACTAAGGATGGTGAAATCGTAGAATTGAAAAAGCAAAACGGAATTTTAACAGAGAATAACCAAGTATTAACTACGCAAAACACAACGTTAAATACAGAAAACTCTGGCTTGAAAAATCAAAACCAAACGCTTGCTGACACCCTTTCTTCTGTAAGCCAACGCAATAAGGAATTAGCTCGCAAGGTAAGCATCGCTGCTGCTTTGAAAGCGCAGAACGTTAAAGTTCTATCTGTTAATTCAAAAGGGAAAGAAACAGAAAGATCTCGTTTAAATGGAAAGAAAATCGAGAAATTGAAAGTGGTATTTAGCTTGGCTACAAACCCAATCACGAAATTAGAAAACAAGACCGTTTACGTTCGTATTATCGATGGTGAAGGCGCTACTTTATCGGATGAGGCAATCGGTTCTGGCCGTATCTCTTTTAACGGTAAAGAAGTGGCTTACACAGCTAAGCAAACTTTTGAATATACTAATGATAGCCAAACAGTAGCTGTAACCTACCCTCGTGGTGGTGTAGCTTACAAGGCTGGTAAATATTCAGTGGAATTATATGCAGAAGGTTTCCTAGTAGGAACTGGTGCATTCGAGGTAAAGTAATTTCCTCCTTCGTTTTATAAAATGGGCCATCCGAAAGGGTGGCCTTTTTTATTTCTTTTTCTGCCAAAAAAACTGATTAAATCCTTTGTTATACAACAAGCTGGCACCCACGGTTTGGTTAATCTGGTAGGAGTTAAAGGATCCTAAGATCGTCGTTTGAACGTTTCGATTATAGGTCTTTAAACGCAAACTTCCATCTGGTCTAACGAACCATTCCAAGGCCCAATCACCAAATAAAATTTGAGGACTCGTTTGATTTCGGGCATCCGTAAATCCTCCACTCCGAGTAATTCGAAGTCGATCATTAAAATTATAAGAGGCTCTTAGTTGTAGGTTGGATAGGATATCTTGGTTCAATTCGCCACCGCCTAACGACACGGATATGTCGAGATCTTTATTGATTTTAGAGGCCAAATTACTCAGCTGATTCGAAAGCATTTCCGTGAAATTACCCATCAAATTCCCCAGCGCTAAACCACTTCCACCGAATGGAGAAACTAATTGGCCAAACAATAAGATATTACTTACTTGGCGGGTCAACTCTTGATCATCCGTTTTGATCCGATTAGTGAAGGCCGTAACCGCACCGTTTAAGGTCATGTCTTTCGGATAGTCCCTTATACCAATATCAAAGTTTACGCTAGGCGATAATAATCGGTCCTGCAAACTAATCGTCACATCTACTGGATAACGTCGCTTTAACTCAGGTAAATTGCTTTTGTTAGTCGTATCTAATAGGATAGGGAATAGAGAGGTGTACTGCGTATAAATTGCCTTAATATTAACATTAGCTTCTAACGGATCCCCTGTCCACGAAATTTTGGAACCCCGCTGAATTGCAAACTTTTTATTAATCAAATTTTGAAGCGTAAAGGTATAATCCCCCTGATCGATGGCATAATCCCCCACCATTTTAAAGGCTCCTTTTTTGTCCAAATTCATCTTAATATCACCCGAACCATACATCCGCATCACATCCCCCTTTTTCGAATCGAATTGAACTTCACCGTATGCTTCTGGAGTTAAGGCTAAGCGTAGATCAAGCGTAATTCCATCTTCTTGTAATTTAGTCGAAACAGTGGACTGCACTAAATCTAGATTAGAAGAGGCTAATTCGCTCACAAAACTATAATCCTCAGCTTCTGTCGCATCTTCTTCCCGATCTAGTGGAATGAACAAACGGGTTCCTTTTTCTGATTTCAAATTCGCCGAAACCACTAAATTATCAATCGTACCCGAAACACGCATGGGACCAGAGGCATAGCCTAATCCATAATAAATGGAGTTCGGTTCGCGGCTTGTATTTAGTATTTTATAGTGATCTAAATTAGCCTGAATATCGAGTTCAAAAGGTTTTTGTTCGGGGAAAAGCAAAGCCGTATTAACGACCGCTTTATTGCCCTCGGCATCTAAGACATTCCAGTTTTTGGCATAAATCTTTCGAGGCGTAAAATTAACTGTATCAGACACAGATACGGATGTTTTTAAATAATCAAAGACAGCTCCAGCCTTTGCGAAAACAATTTCGCCCGTAATTTCTGGCTTCGTAGGTAAACCTCCGATATGCAAATTCCCGGAGGCTGAACCTTTTAATCCAGAGAAAATGCCTTCTGTAAATGGTTCCAAAATCTGCAAGTCAGTTTGATTCAACTCCGCATTCACATTCAATTTTTGCTCTTCCTCGAAAGGAAGATAGCTACCTGTCAGCGATAAAACAGTTTCCCCTAATCGATTTAAATTCAGGTTCAAATCCATCGCCTTATCATCTGTCAAATAGGTTCCCACCCCCTGAAAATTGCCTATGTAAAACTTATTCAATTGCAGAGAATCCACTAGTACCCAGGAATCCAAGCGAGTATGATTATACCAATCTTGAATACTAATTTCACCATTTAATTCCCCCTGAGCCTTGGTCGCAAATAGTGGCTTTAAAGTCGATAATTGAAAATGGTTCGCCTTTAACTTAATGGTTTCTGTGGTGTCTGTAGAGAGACTTCCTTGCAGCGAAATAGATTGATTTTGGTTAGACACGACAACCCGATCCGCCTTCCATTCTTGTCCTCGAATGGTGATTTTATTCGCCGCGTCCATCGCCCAATCTTGCCCCAAAATTCGGAAATACGTATCCTTGAATTTCAAGGATAAACCATCTTCCTCGAAGACCCATGCCCCTGCTAAATGGGCTGCATTCTCTTCTCCTTGTTGTTTGAAATCGAGACCAAAATTAATGCGATCTTGATCCCAAAGCGCATCCAATTTTAGATTCTCGGTAGGTGCTAAAAAATTCAATTGCTGCTTTCTGGATGAAAAAACAAGACTAGAAGAAACCTCTGGAGCACCTAAGAATTTAGAGCTTTGGAATGAAAATACCGATTGATAAAAATGATATCCTCCGAATACGAGCGTATCTGGATAGGCCTCTAAGCTAAGCGAAAGCGTTCTTCCTTTGGATATGTTTCCAGAGAAAACCGTATTCTGACCGATTTGAATAGACGGAAAAAAGCGGGATAAAATCGGATCAATTCGATGACAAATCACCGTAAAATCTGCCTTGTATTTCGTCTGCACCTCGTGTTGACGTGTGGCATAATAACCCCAGCGCTCATCCTCTCCTTTTTGGAAATATAAGGCATATTCATCTGCTAACTGACGTAACTGAGATTGCAATATACTCGGTGTAAACTCGCCACTAATTTCGGCTGAAACTAAGTCTGAAGTCAACTTATAATTCCGTTTTTGACCTGGCCCATTTTTAGAGGTGAGCGTCACTAAGTCAACATGCAAATCCGCTTGTTTCGGGGTCCGCAAGGTGGTATTAAAGAATACCGTTCGCCCCTCCAAATCATCAAAACGATCCCCTTTGAAATCTAATTCAAAATCAGTGGATAAACTTAGTTGCGAATCTAATAAGCGGATATTATGTAAGTTCGAATGCGTGAATTCCCCTTGCATTTGATACACTGGCTTAGCGCCTCGAAGGTCAATTAAACCTGACATCGTTGCGACTAAATTAGAGTCTTTAGAGATCACATCCCCCTTGAATAATTGCTTTTGGAAGTTCCCTTTTAAGGCAATTTTATGATAGAGGTATTGATTAAAATATATCTCTGACACTTTGCCATCGAAATCGATATTAGCCGATTTCTTAGCAAATCCACTCCCTTTCAAATTTCCCTCCGCATCTAAGGTTCCAAAGACCGACTCCAATCCTAAAAATTTACCCAGCTTAAACTTCTGTAATTTGATCTTTCCATCATAGCGTGAAAATGCCATCGAATCTTGCAAATTCATCTTGACATCTGCCTCCACATAGCCTAATCCTGTCTTTAACTTTCCAGCTGTTCGAAACACTTTATTATTGCCCTTAAAAAGACCATCAAAGGCAACAGGGCCTAAAATAATCATATTTTCAGCTGCCGGCTTCGTAATATAGGTACCTAAGTCTTGCGGGTAAAATAAGGAGGAACGCATGGTAAAATCCATCTCCGTTTTATCTATATTAGGCAAGCCTTTAAAACCAAAATCACCCCGTAAAACACTCCTATCACCAAAACCTAGTTCGAATTTCCGCAGATTTAAATTAGCCACCGTGCCCTTCAATAATCCTTTCAGACGATACATTCCTTTGTAATCATACATCGCCTCCACAAATCGACCTAAATCCTCTCCTTTCACAAGCGCACCATCAAAATCAGCCTGCATATCTGCGTCCGTTATCCAACGCGTTAGAGAGTTCATGTCGCGGTAATTAACGACGAACTTTCTAGTTACACGAGAATCATTAAAGCGCAAATCCAATTGATCAAAGCGCATTTGGTGATCCGATATCATAAATACCGTATTCAAACTTTTTACGTCAAATCCCGTTAATGGATCTTTCGTCCGCAGGCCAATTGCTTGAAGACCTAAGGTGTCGTTTTTTAAATAAAAATTCTTGACTTTGGAATACACTTTCGCTAGCGTAAAGTGTGAAATATCGAAATGCCGACTGGTTGCTTCGTTCTTTCGAGTCTGGTCATCCAAGGAAAATGCTCCATCAATTACCTCCGCTTCGGGTATGGTAAAAATAGAAGATGGTCCTTTTTCCGCGGTTTTCACCCCACCTGAAATCCACTTATCAAGCCTTATAATAAACTCTTCAATGTTCATTTTACCTGACTTCTTTTCAAAAATCAACTGTACATTTGGTCGAGTTAATCGGGCATAATCTAGACTCGGTTTTCCCGGCTGCAGGAACAAATGCGTAATGCTAAAATTGACATCTAGCTGCTCTATTTGGATCATTTTAGCCCCCCAAGGGTCTTTAACCTCTAATCCATAAATACTCAATTCATCAAAAAATTTGATTTGGATCCCCTTCATTTGTACAGGATATCCAATCGCCTTTTCGACTTTAGGCGCTAAATAATTCGCTAATAAGGTTTGATTAACGGGGGCTCGTAAGAGAAGAACCGTGGCAAAAATCAACAAAAAAATCCCCAGCAACCCGTACAGGATTGTTTTGACGAAGATTTTTAGATATTTGACCATATTGCCGTATTTTTGCGCAGAATTCTATTTTTTATGAAGCTACTGGCTATTGAATCTTCTTGCGATGAAACTTCGGCTGCCGTGATGGTAGACGGCGTTTTGAAGTCTAATATCATCTCGACACAACTCATTCATACCGAATGGGGTGGCGTCGTTCCCGAATTAGCCAGCAGAGCTCATCAAAAATCGATCATCCCTGTCGTGACAGAGGCCCTGCAAAAAGCAAATATAAACAAAAATGAATTGAATGCCATTGCCTTCACAAGGGGCCCTGGGCTTTTAGGGGCTTTATTAATCGGTACCTCTTTTGCTAAATCTTTGGCCTTAAGCCTTGACATTCCTTTAATCGAAGTAAATCACATGCAGGCCCACGTTTTGGCCCATTTTATCGAAGACCCTAAGCCTGCCTTTCCTTTCCTTTGTCTGACGGTCAGCGGTGGGCATACGCAGCTAGTTTGGGTGAAATCCGCGCTCGATATGGAGGTCATTGGTGAGACGCAGGACGATGCTGTAGGTGAGGCATTTGATAAAACGGCGAAGCTGCTCGGGCTACCTTATCCAGGTGGTCCGTTGATTGATAAATTGGCCAAAGAAGGTGATTCCAATCGCTTTCTCTTCTCGCTAGGCGAAATGCCCGGTTTAAATTTCAGTTTCTCCGGCATCAAAACGGCTATCCTATATTTCCTTCAAAAAGAGGTTAAAAACAACCCCAACTTCATCGAAGAAAACAAAGCAGACATCTGCGCCTCCGTCCAAAAATCCCTCATCGACATGCTCTTACGCAAAACGAAAAAGGCGATGAAGGAGATGAATTGTACCCAAATCGCCATCGCCGGCGGCGTATCCGCCAACTCGGGTTTACGAACGCGACTTCAGGAAATGGGAGTTGAAATGGGTTGGGAAGTTTTCATTCCTGCTTTCAGTTATTGCACCGATAACGCCGGCATGATTGCTATGGCAGGGCACTTTAAAGCAGAAGCTGGGGAGTTTTGTGGGCAGGATGTGAGTCCGCTGGCGAGGTACGAGCTCGCGGCGAAGCCGCTCATTTAGTCGTCACTGCGTGACTAAGTCAAAGGGTCGCTGCTACGCAGCTTAGTCATCGCTACGCGATTTAGTCGCCTACGGCTGAGTCGCGACTTCGTCGCTTGGTCAAAGGGTCGTCACTTTGTGACCAAGGCGCATCGCGCCGACTAAATCGCGAAGCGATGACTAAATCCGAAGGATGACTAAGCCGAAGGCGACTAAACGACGCAGTTGTGACTAAGGCGCAAAGCGCCGACTACCCTTTCATTTCCTTCAACGCATTCCAAAATTCCATCTTCAATTTCTTCTCCGCATCCGTCAACGACGAAATGTAGCGGGGGAAGAAATAAACTAATTTGGATTCGATTTTGTCGATCTCGGTGGTAGGTAATTCGGCTTGCCAAATAGCGGGCTGCTGGCCAATAAAGATATATCGGGATGCGCTGGTCTCTTTCAGGAATTCTGTAAAACTAGGCTCGTCTTCCGATGGGGTATAAATGGACCAATCCGCGGGTCCTAAAACCAAAGGAGGTGCTGAAAAAATGAGCTTTAGGCGGGATAGTTCGGCTTCGGCGATTTGGCCTACAACTACCCATGGGGTAGCTATCTTAGGTTTCACCTCAGCGATTGTGTCAGCTGCTACTTCAATAGTAGGGGATTCCGCTAGCTGCGCCTCTGTCTTATCCTGCGGAACCCAGTAGATCTCGTCGAATTTGTACAAATCAGCTAATGAAACCCCTTCCATTTGTATTAGGCTAATGAACCTCTTAACACACAAGCCTCGCGGTCTGGACCGGTAGATATGAAGTTAATAGGTAGGTTCAAGTGTTTTTCTAAGAATTTAATGTAATCCGCTAATTCAACAGGCAACTCGTTAAAGTCACGCATGCCTTCTAAACTGCAAGCCCAACCTTTCAAGGTTTCGTACACCGGCTTCACTTTGATATCGGTGATTTCAAAAGGGATTTGATCTGTTATAGAACCGTTGGGCATTTCGTATGCTGTACAAACTTGAATCTCATCAAAGATATTCAAAACGTCGGCCTTCATCATAATCAACTGCGTCACGCCGTTAATCATCATTGCATATTTCAAGGCTGGCAAATCTATCCAACCACAGCGACGAGGACGACCAGTTGTAGAGCCGAATTCACGTCCTTCAACACGCATACGCTCACCTACTTCATCTTCTAATTCTGTCGGGAAAGGACCAGAACCTACACGCGTGGCATAGGCTTTGAAAATACCGAATACTTCTCCAATATTTTTAGGAGCTACTCCTAAACCGGTACAAGCACCTGCGGTAATCGTATTAGAAGAAGTAACGAATGGATAGGAGCCAAAGTCCACGTCCAATAAAGAACCTTGTGCCCCTTCAGCTAGGATCGTTTTCCCTGCATTGATGGCGTGGTTAACGGAATATTCAGAATCCACTAATCGGAATTCCTTCATGAAAGCAACCGCTTCGAAGAATTCCTTTTCAGCTGCTGCTAAATCATATTCAAATTTATATACGTCCAAAATTGCTTTATGGCGATCAACTAATGCCTTGTATTTCGTAGGAAAATCTGGCGAAATCATATCACCCACGCGTAATCCTTGGCGAGAGATTTTATCCGTATAGGTAGGTCCGATTCCCTTTAAAGTGGAACCGATTTTTGCATCGCCTTTTGCTTTTTCATAAGCCGCATCTAATAAACGGTGCGTAGGTAGGATGACCGACGCTTTCTTCGAAATCTCTAAGTTCTTGCGCAAGTCTAAATTGAAATGAGCTAAGCCGTCGATTTCTTTTTTGAAGATGATGGGATCTAAAACCACCCCGTTACCGATGATGTTTTGAACTTCTTGGCGGAAAATCCCGGAGGGGATTTGATGCAAAACGTGCTTAAATCCGTCGAATTCTAAGGT
The DNA here is from genome assembly GCF_054558755.1 of Aquirufa sp. A-Brett2-W8. Taxonomy (NCBI): domain Bacteria; kingdom Pseudomonadati; phylum Bacteroidota; class Cytophagia; order Cytophagales; family Flectobacillaceae; genus Aquirufa; species Aquirufa sp. A-Brett2-W8. The sequence goes on along the minus strand of NZ_JBPXKS010000008.1, from coordinate 82,918 downwards.
ATGACCCGCATTAGGTCCGCCTTGAAAGCGCGCTACTACTTGATATTTGGGTGCTAAAACGTCTACGATCTTTCCTTTACCTTCATCGCCCCATTGTAAGCCTAATAATACATCAACTGCCATAATATTGTTTTATTCTTGATTTCTTGCTTGGTAATTATCTCTGTGTTCACAACTCTTGTTCGTACAAGAACCGTAAAAAATTAGGGAATGGTGCATTACATTGAATTGCAACATTTCACCTACTAAACTCTGGATGGTTTGAACCCGAGGATCACAAAATTCAGTGACTTTATGACAATCGGTGCATATTAAATGATCGTGTTGGCGACGTCCATACGACTTCTCGAACTGTGCCTGATTACGACCAAATTGGTGTTTTACTACTAAATCACATTCCACTAACACATCGAGCGTATTATAAACTGTGGCTCTAGAGACTTGGTATTTCTTGTTTTTCATGGAAATATACAGCTCCTCCACATCGAAGTGATCGTCCCGTAAATAGATCTCTTCCAGGATCGCAAAGCGCTCTGGAGTCTTCCGCAAACCCTTGTTTTCCAGGTAGGCCGTAAAGATCTTTTTTACTGAATCTAATTTATCTAATTCTTGGGACATTTATAGGAAAAAAACGACGTAAAATAAGCAAAAAATACGGACAAAAACTAAGAAATTTTCCGTTCCACCTCAATCACGCCAGGAACTTGTTCCATTTCAGCACTTAAGGTATCGAGGTGATCGGTGTCTTGCACCATGAGTGAAATTTGGCCTTCAAATAATCCATCTTTCACCCCAATATTTAAACCGGTAATGTTCACTTGCAACTTCTCTGAAATCAAACGGGTCACATCATTTACGAGACCCACGCGATCGATTCCTCGAATGACTAAATCTACATCGAAAGACATCGCAATTTGAGATGCCCACTTCGCTTTGATCACCCGATCTCCGTGACGAGAAAGTAATTCGGGTGAGTTAGGGCAAGCTGCACGGTGAATTTTAATTCCTTCATTGATGGTCACAAAGCCAAACACTTCATCCCCCGAAATCGGATTACAACATTTAGCCAAGGTATAATCAACCTTGTCCATATCCTCCCCGATTAATAACGTATCCGAACCCTTACGTTCATTATGGTACTCTAGCATCTCCTTTTTAAAGGATTTGCTGTCTACGATGGGAGCTTGAATAGATTTCTCAGCCTGTTTGCGCTCGTGTAATTCTCGATCTAACTTCCAGTGTTTCAGTTGATCGATATTGATATAGGCTTTGCCAAAACGGTAGAATAAATCATTCGCGTCTTTAGCATTAAAATAAGCCCGCAACTGATTCGTAATCTCCAAGGTTAACATCGGATAGCCCAAATGCTTCAAGCGATGCTCGATCAAATCGCGTCCTTTAATGAGGTGGGTTTTATTCTCCTCCTTGATGAAGCTCTTGATTTGGGCTTTCGCCTTCGTTGTAAATACGATACGCAACCAATCTTCCGATGGCTTCTGCTTCGAGGAAGTCAAAATTTCTATTTGATCCCCGTTCTGCAATTTATGTGAGAGCGGAACCAGCTTCCCGCCTACCTTAGCCCCTATACAACGCGCACCCACTTCTGAGTGAATCTCAAAAGCAAAATCCAAAGTCGTGGCGCCAGATTGCAAGACGATTAACTTACCTTTTGGACTAAATACAAATACTTCCTCGTGGTACAACGAGTTCTTAATGTCCTCCACTAATTCCACGGCAGATTGACTCTTGTCATTCGCCTCGATGGCCTCGCGCACCTGGGAAAGCCAGGATTCAAACGCATCACTGGTCCGCGTATCGGTTCCTTTGTATTTAAAGTGTGCCGCCACCCCTTTCTCCGCAATCTCATCCATACGCTTCGAACGAATTTGAACCTCTACCCAGCGACCTTCTTTATCATGGGCAAAAGGCTGGCTCATGACCGTGGTGTGCAAGGACTCGTATCCATTCGATTTAGGAGTAGAAACCCAGTCTTTCAAACGGCTCGGGTTAGGGCGGTAATGATCTGTTACGACCGAATATACTTCCCAGCAATCTGATTTCTCCCTTTCTAAGGGCACATCTAACACGACGCGCACGGCAAAGAGATCGTATATTTTATCAAAAGAGGTATTCCCTTTCTTAATCTTATTATAAATGGAAAAGATGGATTTAGGGCGTCCTTTGATTGTATAATTCAATTTTCGCTCATCTAATGTTTTCTTAATCGGCTTGATGAAATTTTCAACGAAGCTCTCTCGGCTACGCTTATTTTCTGTCAATTTATGCGCGATTTCCTTATAAGCTTCCGGCTCCGTATGCTTCAAACCTAAATCTTCTAATTCCGATTTAAATGCATTTAAACCCAAGCGGTGGGCTAAGGGCGCGTACAGATAAATGGTCTCCGAAGCGATCTTCATTTGCTTTTCTTTGGCCATACTAGTCAGCGTCCGCATATTATGCAAACGATCCGCGAGCTTGATCAAAATCACCCGAATATCATCAGATAGGGTTAAGAGCATTTTTCGGAAATTCTCGGCTTGCTGAGACGTTCCATATTCGAAGGTACCGGCGATTTTCGTTAGACCATCGATGATGGCAGCAATTTTGGGATTGAATTGTTTTTCGATTTCTGCCAAAGTCGTATCGGTATCCTCCACCACATCGTGCAATAAAGCCGCTATAATCGAAGTAGTCCCTAAGCCTATTTCCTCCACACAAATCTGTGCAACGGCTAATGGATGATAGATATAAGGTTCCCCTGACTTGCGACGCATATCCTTGTGCGCCTCCGCTGAGATTAGAAAGGCTTTTTTGATTTGCTTCGCGTCATCATCCTTTAGAAATGGCTTCGCCGTCCGCAATAATTTGCGGTATCTCTTCAAAATCTCTAAACGTTCCTTTTCTAAATCTATCTGCATTTTTATGCTTTCATAATTAGAGCTACCGCAGTGGCAGAAATTCCTTCTGCTCTTCCCACGAAACCTAATCCTTCTGAAGTAGTGGCTTTAAGGGAGATTTGGTCTACCTCTACCCCCATTACAATGGCAAGGTTTTCCTTTATGGCAGGAATAATTGGATTTAATTTAGGTTGATCTAAAATCACCGTCACATCCGCGTTCGCTAATTCCCAACCCGCTTCCCGAATCATCTCCATGACCTTTTTTAACAAAAGAGTAGACGCTACTCCCTTCCACATCGGATCTTTGTCCGAAAAATGATATCCGATATTGCGCATATTCGCAGCCCCTAAAAGGGCATCACATAAAACATGGCAAACCACATCCGCATCCGAATGACCTAGTGGTCCTTTATCTGAAGGAATTTCTACTCCGCCTAAGATACAAGGACGCCCTTCCACCCAGCGATGTACATCATAACCTTGACCTACCCGAATCTTCATTTTGCTATTTTTTTATAAAGTAAGGTATTCGATTTTCCTTGAATAAACAAGCGCTGAGCCCATTTTTCCAAATCAGCCACCTGTACTTTGGCTATTTTTTCTGACTCCTCATTCACTAAATTAACATCCCCCGCATTCGCAGCCATGGCTAAATTCATTGCCCGATTCAATACCTCAACCTCCCCAAAAACCAAGCTAGCTTCAGATTGATTTTTAACCATTTGCAGATCCTTCTCTATAATTGGGGAGGCAGCGAAATCTTGTAAGGCTTTCTCCAAAGCCTTCTCCGCTTCTTCGATCTTTACATCATCACTTACCTGGCCTTGAATAATCAATAAACCGGGATCAATCGAACTTGTTTGATACGTTCCGATGGAATCGAAAATGCGCTGTTTTTGAACTAAATGTTCATATAAATACGAGGACTCGCCTCGTCCTACTAAATCCGACATCAAATCAATGGCATAATAACCCGGCTCATACCGACCGATCACTGGATAAGCTTTATAAATCCGATTAGCAGGAACATCCCCACTGATTTCCATGCGGCGATCTTCAGATTGTTCCGGCTCCTGAGGGAGTTTGCGATTCGGTTTAATCCCCGCATCTATGGGCGCAAACCATTTTTCTGCCAAAGCCTTTACCTGATCCACCTTCACGCGTCCAGCCACCACCAGCACCGCATTAGAAGGTACATAATGTTTTTCGAAAAAGGCCCTCACATCACTCATCTGCGCCTCCTCGATATGCTGAATTCCAGCACCGATCGTAGGCCAGCGATACGGATGCTTTTGATAGATCATAGGTCTAAACTTCAACCAAACATCACCATAAGGCTGATTCAAATAGCGCTGCTTGAATTCCTCAATCACCACCTTGCGTTGCGTTTCTAAACTTTGAGTATTGAAGGCTAATTGCTTCATTCGATCCGATTCGAGCCAAAAAGCTGTTTCGATATTTTGGGCAGGAACAGAAATATAATAATTCGTTAAATCAGGCGTGGTAAAGGCATTATTTTCGCCCCCTACTTTTTGTAAGGGCGTATCAAACGACGGAATATTCTCCGAGCCCCCGAACATCAGGTGCTCGAATAAATGAGCGAAGCCCGTTAGATTTTCGTCTTCATCTCGAGACCCCACATTATAGATCACATCTACCACCGCCATGGTCGTGGCCGGATCTTCATGTACGATAACTTGGAGACCGTTAGCGAGGGTAAATTTTTCGAAAGAAATCATGTGGTGGGGTTTATAAACAAAAGTAAAAAATTAGACCCAAAAACCACAGAGCTTAACTAAATTTACAGAGTAAACAATTATGATGATTCGGGTCGCCCTTCTTTTTATTTTCCTTTCCACTTCATTGCAGGCTCAAATCCTCCAGGACCCGGTAGCTAAAGCCCAAATCACCCAAGGCTTATCCAATTTGTATCAATACGATTTTAAAGAGTCTACCGCCCTTTTCACTAACCTTAAAGCAAAATATCCTCGCCATCCAGCCCCCTATTTATTATTAGCCATGCAATGGGAACAGCAATATTTCCCTTTAAAAGATCATCCAGCACAGAGCAAAAACTATTTAGCACACCTAGAAAAGGCCTACGAATTAGCTCAGGAATTATATGACCGGGATGAAAATGACTTAGAAGCGTCCTTTTTCTGCACAGCTTCCCTCGGATTTTTAGCTGCTTATGAAGCAGACGAACAGAATTTTATGAAAGTGGTAAGCTATGCAAAAAAGGCTTATGGATTCTTGAAAATTGGACTTCAAAACACCGAAAAACAGCCAGAATTTCTTTTTTCTACCGGTATGTATAACTATTATAGTGTGGCCTATCCTGATTTGCATCCCGTATTAAAACCCTTGATGTTTTTATTTCTAGAAGGGAATAAACGCATGGGCTTATCTCAACTAGAAGCAGGCACAAGACGAACGACCTTTGTCAAAAATGAATCCTTGTTTTACATGGGATATGTTCAAAATAAATACGAGGGTAACCCCTCGAAAGCCCTAGCCTATAATCAACTATTAGCTGAAAATTTTCCAAACAACCATTGGTACATTTTGCAAAGAGCTGAATTATTAACTTTGACGGGGAAATTCGAAGAAGCAGAACCCTTTATTGAAAAAATGGAGGCCCTGAAATCGAACTATTATACCGGCGCGGCCTATACCTTACGCGGAATGCGGGAGGAAGTAGAACGAAAAGACTTTCATAAGGCGGAGTTTTGGTATACGAAGGCGATCCGCTTCCCCTTCGAAGAACGTCTCACTAAAGACATTCGAGGTCTCGCCTATTTAGGTCTCGCCCGCATTTCTTACCGAGAAAAAAAGCCATTCTTGTTCAAAAAATACCTCAAACAATCTGCGGATTTTATTGAATACAAAAATTCGTTGATCGAATATAAACGACTAAATAATGGAAAGTAGAGAAGCTGGAATCGAACGTTTGTATCCCAAAATCACCGGCCGCATGTCCGCGCGTTATTACTATTTGATTCAATTGCGCAAGCAATTAGAACGCGTCATTTCTTTATATGTTCGAAATTCTCCACACCAATTAGTAGCGGATTATGGTTGTGGGAACAAGCCTTATGAGCCTTTATTTAAGCCCTTTGTGGAACAATACATTGGATTAGATTTAGCCTATAATACAAAAGCGGATGTGGTGGTGGATCCAGCTGGCATCATTGATATGCCTGCAGAAAGTGTTGGCTTTGTGTTATCAACGCAGGTTTTAGAACACGTGGAAGATCCCAAAGCCTATTTAAAGGAGGCGCACCGAATTCTAGAAAAAGAAGGCAAGTTGATTTTATCCACACATGGCTATTGGATGTTCCATCCGGATCCGACGGATTTTTGGCGCTGGACCTCGACGGGTTTGAAGAAAATTGTAACTGAGGCTGGATTCGAAGTGGTTTATTTCGAAGGCATTTTGGGTCGTTCTTCGATGGGATTGCAATTATTCCAGGATGGTCTTTTATTTAAATTGCCAAAGCCATTGCGCTTCTTACTGTCTTTGGTTTTACAACCCTTGATTATCTTTTTTGACAAAATCATTACGGCTAAATCCCGAAACGAAGACGCTTGCACTTTCGTTCTTGTAGCTAAGAAAGTCTAGCTTTTTCGTAAGCGATTGTGGCGTCTAAGGCTTGGTCAAATGAAGTAATTTCCCAGTTTATCCTAGACGAAAGTTTCGAAGTATCTAAGCAGATTTTTTGCACATCTGTCAGCTTTGCGTCTTTGTACTCGACTCTGAATGCTGGTAGTTTCCCTTGAATACGCTTGATAATCTCGTTCAAGGTTAGGGATTCGCCGGAACCCACATTAATCGTCTCATTTTTTACGCCTGCTTGCATCAAGCCATCGATAGCTTTTCCGATATCAGCGGCGTAGATATAATCTTTGGCCTGCGACCCATCTCCCCAAATCGTCATTACCTCCCCTTTCAGCGCCTTGCGAACCGCAATATTTATCACCCCTTGTTTAGGCGAGCGATGAAACGAACCGAAAGGATTCGACAAACGCAAAATCAAATAATCAATCTGGTATAAATTCGCATACAATTCAATATAATGCTCAACCGCCAGCTTAATAATTCCATAGGAACTGATGGGCTTACAAGGAAAATCCTCCGGCACTTTTTCTTGATTCACATTTCCGTAAACCGCGCCACCCGTGGACAAATAAAGTAATTTAGAAACCTGGTGTTTCTTCATCATCTCCATTAAACCGATGGTAGGCAATAGATTAGATTCTATGTCTTGGCGAATATTCTCGGAGGAAATCGCAGGAATGATAGAAGAGGCAAAATGAAATACGCGATTAAAGGAATGCTTTGAAAATAAGTCATCCAAAGCTTTCGCATCCGCATAATCCCCCACCACGAATGTCACAAAGGAAGGAAATTTAACTCCCACCGGTTTTTCATGGGCAAAAACAATCACCTCCGCTGTTGAACCATTCTGCTGCAAATATTCCAGCCAGTTCAAGCCTAAAAAACCACTTCCTCCAACGACTAAATTTTTCTTCATGACGCGTATTTGCTGTAAAAATAGCCGAAAAATTTAGCTAATTTCGGTTTTCGTAAAAAATACCAGCCTGAATGCGTTTAATCATCGCCCGCTCTAATTTCTTTTCTTACTCTGAGACCTTCATTGAAGAACAAATAAAACAATTAGAGCCAGTTCACGTAGTATACGAAGGCTGGCAACCGAGCCGATTAAAAGCAGGTGGTTCTATTTATCCGCTGCCTTTTTCGATCCTAGCAGTAAGAGGGGTTTTGCGGCGCGTGGTGCCCGCCCTCTATCAAAAGATTTATACCTATTACCTTCGTAGATTTTTGCGCGCGTCTAAAGTGGACGCCTTCCTAGCGAATTATGGACCATTAGGTACAACTATTTACGAGGCATGTCTGGCTGAAGGCATACCCTACTCCGTAGTTTTTTTAGGCTTTGACGCGGCAGAAAAGAAGACCTTAGCTACCTATGGCGCACGTTATGCGCTTAGCTTGCCGAGAGCGAAAGCCATCATCTGCGTGGCCGAATCGATGCGAGCGAACCTAGAAGAAATCGCGGGTCCTTTACCGAATTTATATGTGATTCCGTGCGGAGTCGATGTGTCAAAATTCACCCCTAGTACTCCGAGTGATGGATTTAACGTCATCTCCGTGGCACGCTTTGCAGAGAAAAAAGGATCCTTAAAAAGCATTCAAGCTTTTGAGATTTTATTGCAGGAATTTCCAACTGCTCAATTACGAATGGTAGGTGATGGACCCTTATGGGAAGAGGCGAAAAATTACGTTTCTTCGCAGGGACTCTCCGAAAACATTCACTTCTTGGGTGCGATGGGACAGTCGGAGTACTTGCCTTTATTGCAAGAGTCAACTGTGTTTATTCAACATTCGGTCCTAACTCCGAGCGGCGATTCAGAAGGAACGCCAGTAGCCATTTTAGAAGCCTCGGCTTGCGGTTTAGCCATTTGCTCCACCAGACATGCGGGAATTCCGGAGGCAGTGATCGAAGAAAAAACAGGTTTATTAGTAGACGAACATGATGTGAAAGGTATGGCAAAAGCTTTGAAAAAATTAGCTTCGAATCCTTCCCTGACTCGCTCCTATGGTGCAGCGGCGCGTAAACATATGGAAGAACAGTACGACGTGGTAAAACTCTCAGCAAAAATCAAAGGCCTCCTCGTATAAATAATGCCCCGCAAAATCGTATTTTTGTAAATTACTATAATAATAAGGTATGGGGATCGTCATCCGACAAAGTTTAAAGGGCTCTATCGTAACCTATTTAGGTACGGCGATCGGGACTTTTAACGTCATCTTCCTCTACAATAAATTCCTTTCACAGGAGCAGGTTGGTTTAATCGCTGGCGCCTTAGTAAGTATTCCACTCATTTTTGCGTCATTTACTCAGCTGGGAATTCCCCACATTGCGGTTCGTTTTTTCCCGCATTTTGACGACCCAGCGAATGGACATAAAGGCTTTTTTACGTTTCTTCTCGCAGCACCGCTGTTTGGATTATTGCTTTTTGTACTAGGTTATTTAGCCTTAAAACCGCTATTTTTCGATGTATACAGCGCAAATTCCCCACTTTTACCGCACTATTTCTATTATATCATTCCGCTCACCGCAAGTTATCTGTATATGAGTGTGCTGGAGGCCTATGCCCGCGTGCATTTGCGCATCGTGGTGCCGGCGATGATAAGGGAATTGTATTTACGGGTCTCCAATGGGGTTTTGGTGATCGCCTTCGCTATGGGTTATTTGACTTTTGATCAATTAATTCTGGCAATCACTTTGTCTTATGTGGTCGCGGTGGCTGGTTTGTTGGCCTATATAAAACAATTGAAGCGCTTTTATACGAAAGTGGATTTCTCGTTTTTACGCACCCCTATTTTCAAAGAAATGCTCTCCTATGGAGGCTGGGTTATCTTGGCTGGAGCTAGTTTTACCCTCATTCAGCACATCGAAAAAGTGATGTTGCCTGCCTACATGGGAGGTTTAAGTACGACAGCGATTTTTGATATTAATTCCCGGATGGCGATTATGATTTCGATCCCTCGCAATGTGATTGCGGCGATTGCTGCCCCTATTTTAGCCCAGGCTTGGAACCGGAATGACCGCGAAAATATTCAGGATATTTACCAAAAATCGTCCTTAAATCTCCTCCTCATCGGCTGCGTTTTATTCTTGTTGATCTGGTGTAATTTGGACTTCATCTATACCATCATCCCTCGCCACGAAATCTATGAAGCGGGTCGCTGGGTGGTCTTAATGGTCGGCCTAAGTAAGATCATCGATATGGGTACGGGCTTGAATTCTGAGGTTTTAATCAACTCCAAATACTACCGCTACGACCTCGTTTTTTATATTATTCTCGCAGTAGGATTAGTGGTGGGAAATTTAATTTTGATCCCTCTGTATTCGTATAATGGGGCTGCCTTGGCCTCCCTATTGGCTTTAGCGGGCTATAATTTATTGAAGTTTGGATTTATCTGGTGGAAACTTGACCTGCAACCGTTTGATTTCAGATCACTAGGGATTCTTCTTGTCAGCGGGGTGATCTACCTGGTAGTTTCCCAAATTCCTATCATCGAAACTAGTCCTATTTTAGGCTGGTTTTTAAATGTAGGCATCCGAAGCCTAGCGATCGGAGGATTATTTATCCTAGCGGTTACTAGATTCAAATTATCCCCTGACATCAGCGAGTTGGTCGTTAATTGGTTTAAGAAATGAAAATAATGTCCCTGGCCGGTGGCCTGCCTCACTATTATAACCTAGTCCTGAATAAATTGCAACGCGATTATCAGGTGGAGGTTTGCGTGGTGGTGCCCACAGAAAAAGGCGCGACTTTAGGTGCGGGGGTTTATACATCGGACAAAGGCATCGAGTTTAAGGTGTTCCGGCGCGAGGAATACACGACCTATTATGGCAAGAAGTTTTTCCGCGGGATGAAGGAATTGATTTTGGCAGAAAAACCAGACATCTTAATGGTCAACTGGCCCTACCAGGCGTCTTTTGTTTTCTATCCAGGCTGGTACCGCTTTTTACGCCTTAATCATGTTGCGCTCATTTCAAAAGAGATTCCATTCCAAGTGCCTCATTACGATGACGCCATATCCTATTATTTACAAGGTGGCGGGGTGACAGAAAACAACCAAGCACATCAATCGAATCCATCGTTATTAGCGCGTTTAAAATTCTTCATCGTTCGTGAAACCAGAAAGCGTTTTTCCAACCTGGTCGATGCGCACATCAATTATTTAGATGAAGCGGTGGCCCTGCATGGGAGTTACAGTGTTCCAGCTGAGAAAGTATTTATTACGGCAAATTCCCCGGACACGGATGCTTTATTAGCCACAGCAAACGAGCTCAAAAAGGTTAAATCGAATCCGTTTCGCTTATTACACATCGGACGTTTAGTGAAATGGAAGCAGGTGGATTTATTGATTGAGGCGGCCATTGCTTTGCGTCAGAAATTCCCACAGACCGAGTTAAGTATCGTGGGAGATGGCCCACAATTAGCTTCTCTAAAAGAACAAGCTTCTGGTCACGATTTCATCCATTTTCACGGAGGTATTTATGATCCCAAAGAACTAGGCAAAATCACCTGCGAATCAGGCATCTATGTCCTTGCGGGCATGGGTGGCTTATCCATTAATGAGGCAATGTGTTTCTCTAAACCGGTGATTTGTTCAGTAGCGGATGGCACCGAAAAACGTCTCGTGCGTGAGGGATATAATGGACATTACTTCGAATCGGGATCATTAGATAGTCTACAAGCGGTGATTGAAAAGCTATTTTCTAACCCTGAAATGATTACGCAGATGGGCCAAAGGTCTAGAGAGATTATTGAGAAAGAGATTAATATACATACTGTGCTGGGGAATTATATGGAGGCATTTCAGTATTCAGTAGCCAGTAGACAGTAGTAAGTCCGAAGGAAATGAGTCCGAAGGATTTATTTAACGAATTCATCCCCGAAGGGGATTCCTACTTTGGTCTTTGAACTTTGTTCTTTGTTCTTCGTATTTTAGAGCTTATAAATAAGTAAAAATGAAAGTAATTCAAGTCGTAGGGGCGCGTCCCAATTTCATGAAAGTAGCACCGCTACATCGAGCGATCCAAAAATTAGCTGGCTGGACATCCATGATTGTTCACACGGGTCAGCATTTTGACGCGAAAATGAGTGATGTATTTTTCACCCAATTGGAATTACCTAAACCGGATTTCTTCCTAGGAATTGGTGGAGGAAGCCACACGGAGGTAACGGCAAAAATCATGGTGGCCTTCGAAAAAATCGTGGAAGCGGAAAAACCAGATTTGGTTATTGTGGTGGGGGATGTTACGTCGACTTTGGCCTGTACCCTTGTTGCCATCAAAATGGGAATCAAAGTAGCTCACGTGGAGGCGGGTTTACGCAGCTTTGACCGTACGATGCCGGAGGAATTAAATCGTATTCTAACAGATAGCGTTGCTGATTACCTTTTCGTAACAGAAGAAAGTGGAATGCAGCATTTGAAAAATGAAGGCGTAGCAGATGAACGCGTTTTCTTCGCCGGTAATGTGATGATCGATTCACTTGTGCGCTACCAAGAAAAAGCAAAGACCACGACAATACTAGAAGACCTAGGACTACGGGCTTCGGACTCCGGAATATCGACTTCGGACTACATTGTCATGACCATGCACCGCCCTGCGAACGTGGATACGAAAGAAGGCCTTGAGTCTATTCTTGAATTGATCGAATTAAGCAGCAAAGACACGAAAATTATCTTTCCTATTCACCCGAGAACAAGGGCGCACATGGAGAAATTTGGCTTAGCGGAAAGACTTGATCAGGCGAAAAACTTGATTATGACGGAGCCTTTGGGCTATTTAGAATTCATTCAATTAATGTCAAATGCCACCGCGATATTAACAGATTCCGGTGGAATTCAAGAGGAGACCACCTACTTAGGTGTCCCTTGCTTAACCTTCCGCGATTCGACCGAACGACCGATTACGGTAACTTTAGGTACGAATCAATTATTATCTGATTTAGATCCTAAGAAAACCTATGCCGCGCTTCAGGAAATCTTAGCGGGCAAAGTGAAGAAGGGAAGTATTCCTCCGCTTTGGGATGGAAAGGCAGCCGAAAGAATTGCCGCACAACTAGCTGAACTATTCGCTTAATGTCCTTTAAAAAGCTCCATATCGTTCTTTTATCCTACCACGACAGCAATGGCGGGGCAGGAATTGCAGCGGGACGATTACAGGTAGCTTTGGAAAATGCGGGACATCAGGTGGATTATATTGTTCGAGAAAAAGCGAGTTCTTCAAATGCCACTAAATTCGGAAATGGGATTATTTCTTGGTTAAAATTCATTGCAGAACGCTTATTTTTTCTGCGATTCGAGAAAGACAAATCCATCCGCTTCCTGTTTAATCCGGGCGTTTTCGGAAGTGATATTTCTTCGCATCCCATCATAAAAAAGGCAGACATTGTGCATTTACATTGGGTGAATTTTGGCTTTTTATCTGTAGACGACATTGCTTCCTTAACCCGGTTGAATAAACCGATTTTTTGGACCCTGCACGATATGTGGGCCTTTACGGGCGGTTGTCACCATAGTGGAGATTGCGATCATTTTCAACAAAGTTGTGGTGATTGCAAATTCGTAAAAAATCCGAATCCGAATGACTTTTCGCACCGGATGTGGGAAGCGAAAAAGCAAGGATTCGCTTCGAAAAATCTACACATCATAACTTGCAGCGATTGGCTGGGGAATCGAGCCAAACAAAGTAGCATTCTGGGGGATCATGACATCCAGACCATTCCGAATGCCATAGACACGGATTTCTTCTCGCCTACTGCCAACAGCTTAGGATTAGATTCGAGCAAAAAATATATTCTATTTGTAGCTATGCGCGTGAATGCCCCGGCGAAGGGATTTCATTTATTAAAAGAGGCGCTACAATTCATCGATTCCGCTACAACTGAATTATTACTTGTAGGTGGGGAAATGACAGAAGATTTACCACTTAGATCGCATAGTTTTGGGCAAGTGACTGACCCGGCCATAATGCGCGACATCTATGCCGCGGCAGATGTTTTTGTGACACCTTCTTTGGAAGAAAATCTACCTAATACCATTATGGAAGCGATGGCCTGCGGAACGGCCTGCGTCGGATTCGAAGTAGGCGGTATTCCAGAGATGATTGAGCACAAAAAAACAGGTTATGTGGCTCAGGCATTTGACCCAGCAGATTTGGCCAAAGGCATCAACTGGTGCCTAGAATCAACGACAGCAGGAGCAAAATCCAGAGAACGCGCCGTCAACTTATACAATCAAAAAATCATTGCTCAGCAACACCTCGCCTATTATGCCAAAGCTTAGTATCATCACGATCACCTACCAGGCAGAGGCCTACCTAGAACGAACATTTAAAAGTGTGTTCGAACAGGGCCTAGCGGATGAGATCGACTACATCGTAGTAGATGGGGCGTCAAAAGATCGAACTTTAGAAATAATTGAAGCATATAAATCAAAAATTAATCAATTCATTTCGGAGAAAGATAAGGGTATATACGATGCGATGAACAAAGGAATGCAATTAGCCAAAGGCGATTATATACTCTTTTTAAATGCAGGGGATACCTTTGCATCTCCAGACACCTTGAAAAACCTTTTACAAGAACTCGCAAAAAATCCAGATGTACTCTACGGCGAAGCGGTTTTTGTGAATAACGAAGGTCGGCACTTAGGCTTACGTAGCGAGGTGACACCTCATCGTTTACCAGTTAATTTAACGTGGTGTGATTTCAAATTTGGTATGTTGGTTTGCCATCAAGCCTTTATTGCTAAACGAAGTATTTCGCCGCTTTTTGACCTACAATACAAACTCAGTTCAGACATCGACTGGGAAATCAAGGTATTGAAAAAAAGTAGTTCCATTATTAAATCCGAAACTCCTATTTGCAATTATTTGATGGGAGGAGCATCCGTTCAGAATTTAAAACGATCCTGGAAAGAGCGATACCTAGTATTGAAATCTCATTTTGGAGGAGTGGCTAACCTGCTTAATCATGTCAACATTATTTCAAGGGGCGTGATTTTTGCCTTGAAAAATCAGGGGAAGTATTGGTAAATCAGCTATATTTGTCTCTATGAGATTTTCGATTGCGCTTCTTTTTTTATTTATCTCCACTGGAATTTTTGGTCAAAAATTTCGTTTCAACTCCAGCATCGGAGCATCTCATTTCATTTGGCATGAATCACAAATGACAGTAGATTTAGCCGCAGAAATCTCCTTTCAAAATCCGAACAAAAATCGCCGTACTTTCATCGCCTTAAAGACCTTAGGGAATGTCATGGGTAGTTCAGTGGATCGAAGTAAATATCAATTTATCGACCCACCGTTAAATAACTTCAACCAACCATTATCCCCTACAGAAAGCTTGAATTCGACCTATCGAGGTGGAGAGGCTGAAGTAGGTTTGCAATGGAATACATCACCTAAATTGAATAAAACAAGGTGGATTCCGAGTTTGAGTATTTATAGTAAATCGATCGGACGCAAGATAAGTTCAGGAAAAGCGGAGTTTATAGAGGAAGAGAAATATTCGCTACATGGAATTAGTGCAGGCATAGGTTTATATATTCCTGGCACAACAAATGTGTTGATCCAAGCTAAGGTTTTCGAACCTCTTTACCGAGAAGTCACTCTTTATGGTCGTTACATCGGTGTACCTTTCCAATCACTTATTACAGAAAACGACCTAGGCTACAAAGCAAAAATAGATCTAACTAAGGGTAAATTCGGCTTATCATTTAATGTAGAAGTACTCAACTTAGGAGCAGTCGCTAATCCAAAGTCAAAGTCGATTATAGCTTCTCAAACAATTATTCCTTCTACCTTATTTACCTATTTCTTCTAAGATGAAGAAACTGATACTACTCCTACTTTTGTATTTACCTGTTTTGGGCCAAAAGGATTCAACTACTCTATTAGACGAGGTAAAAGTCACTATTTTCGAACAAAAACGCAGTGCCTTAAATACACCAGATGCATTTGTGCGCAGTTTTGATTTGCAGCGCTTCAGTTCGACTCATTTCGTATCCGCTCTAAATTCTATGGCAGGTATCCGAATGGAAGAACGCTCTCCAGGCAGCTACCGTATCGCCATTCGAGGAAGTTCTTTGAGAGCCCCTTTTGGCGTTAGAAATACCAAAGTCTACTGGAATCAAATTCCCTTCACGGATGCAGGAAATAACACCTACATTTCACTGCTAGAACCTGCCCTATTTTCGTCCCTAACAGTCACAAAAGGTCCATCTGCCGGAATATATGGCGCTGGAACTGGAGGCGCTCTACTTTTTGAAAGTGCCCCACAAGGAAATAAAATTAGTGCGGAGAATGTCTACCACTCTTTAGGCGGACTGAAAACTGCGATCGATATCTCCTCTGAAAATCACCGGCTATATGCTTCATTTAACCAACAGGAAGGTTATCGAGCGCAATCTGCCATGAAAAAGCAATGGATTTCGTATGAATTTCACCACAGCTTTGCGAAGGATTTGAACATCGATCTGACGACCTATTATGTGGATTTAGCTTACCAAACACCAGGAGGCCTCACGAAAGCACAATTTCTAGCTAATCCAGAACAAGCCAGACCCGCAGCAGGTATTTTCAAAAGTGCACAACAACAAGGAGCCACATTCAAGATAAAAAGTTATGGATTGAGTGCAAAAGCCTCACAAGTGATAAATAAGCAATGGGCCTGGGACCTCGGTCAATCCTTGCAAGTGAACGATGTCGAAAACCCGACGATACGGAATTATGAAATCCGGAATGAACCCAATTATTCAACTAGAGGAGTCATCCATCGAAAAGGAATCATCAGTTCTGACCTCGGATTTGAATACCAAACTGGTCAGATGAATAGTTCCACCTTTGGCAATAGAAATGGAATAAGAGACACCTTGCAGCTAACTCAAAACACGCATGTGCAACAAGGAAGTCTATTTTTGCAAAACGAATATGCTGGTTTAACTAATTGGGTATTTACCTTCTCCAGCAGTTTGAGCAGCTATTGGACTGAATACATCGGAAACGAAGCCATCTTCTCTCCCCGTTTAGCCATTTTACGTAAATTAGGTAATCACCAAAGTATCGTCGCTAAAGTGGCGCATGGTTATTCCCCTCCTAGTATTTCGGAAATGCGTCCTTCGACCGGAATAATCAATAGGAATTTAAAGGCAGAGAAAGGTTGGAACCACGAAATAACCTACCTAGGGAAATATGCAAAGTTCAACTGGGATCTGAGTGTCTATCAGTTTAATTTAGACGAAACAATCGTCATAAGAAGAGCGGCGGACGGATCGGATTATTTCACGAATGCGGGTTCTACTACACAGCAAGGTTTGGAATTGAGTTCTACCTGGAAGGTAAGTCCCACCCTGACTTTAGAACAATCGCATACTTGGCAAAACTTCCGTTTTGCTAATGGAAACTTCTTGACAGGAACGACTCCTTACCAGCAAGCAACGACTTTGTTTTGGCGCCACCCCTCTGGTTTGAGTTTGATGCAAAACTTTCAATTCGTAGACTACCAATTCTTAAATGATACGAATGCGGAGAAAATGGGCTCTTATCGACTTTGGAATACAAAAATTAGCTATGAAAGAAAAAAATGGACTTTGTGGGCTACTGTAGATAATGTAGGCGATGAACGCTATTCATCCGGTCCAGATTTAAATGCCACCGGTGGTCGATTTTACAATCCATCTCCCGGAAGAAACTTCCATGTAGGCCTACAACTTAATTTAGCCTACTAGCATTCAGGCGCTCCATTAATTCACCTATATGTGAATCGCTCACAGCAATTTCAAAATTGCCTATCTTAATGCGCTGTTGTTTAATCGATTCGATCTTCTTCAAATTCACAATAAATGATTTGTGCACGCGCATAAAATCATGTGGCACCACTTTAGCTTCGACACTTTTCATTGTCTGTTTGGTCAAAATAGGATGGCGCTCCCCCTCCACAAAAATCTTCACATAATCCTTCAAACCTTCCACATAACTGATGGTAGGAATCGAAATCCGAACTAGCGAATATTCCACATTCGCGAAAAAGAAATCTTCCAGTGGTTCCTTCTGAATCACGGTCTTACCCATAAAAATATGGTAGGCCTTGTTCGAACTTAACATAAATCGATCTAAGCTAACAGGCTTCATTAAGTAGTCTACCGCATCCAGGTTATAACTTTCCACCGCATAATTTGCATAGGCCGTGACGAATATAACTAAAGGTTTTATGGCCAAAGAAGATAAAAATGACGTCCCTAAAATTCCGGGCATTTGGATATCTAAAAAGATCAAATCAACTTTTTCCTTCTGCAGCACCTCCATCGCCTCAAAAGCATTCGAACAAGATCCCACCAAATTCAAGAAAGGAATTTGCTTCACATTCTCTTCGATTAATTTACGGCCCATCACTTCGTCATCCACGACTAGGCAATTCATTTTTTCCATCTTATTTTAATTCTAACGTTAGATCCACAGAGAAATTCAATTCATCTTCCTTTATTTCCAAGGTGTGTTTATTCGGATAGAGTAATTCCAAACGCCGTTTCACATTTTTTAAACCAATGCCAGAACTCGGATCTTTAAAAACCTGCTCCTCTTTACCCTTTTTGTTCTTCACCTGAAAATGTAATCGTTGTTCATTCGATTCGAGTTGCACCTTGATAAAAGGCTTTTCCACCAGACCGACCCCGTGTTTCACCGCATTTTCTACAAAAGGGATTAATAACATAGGTTCGATCATCTGCCCCTGCCCATCGCCTTTGACTTGAAAATCAAAAGCAACATTACCGTCGAAACGCATTTTTTGAAGATCTATATAGTTTTCTAAGTACGCTAATTCATTCGTCAAGGGAACCATTGTTTGGTCCGAATCATACAACATATAGCGCATTAAAGAAGATAAACGCATGGTTACGTCCTCCGCCTGCTCAGAGGCTTTGGTCCGAATTAAATAGACAATGCTATTCAGGATATTGAAGATAAAATGCGGACTAATCTGCGAGCGCAAAAAGGATAATTCCGATTTCAATTGTTCATTTTTTTGTTCCTCCTTATTCGAATCCTGCTCTAAAAATTCTAACAACAAACCATAAGAGGACGCAATCGCAGACACCATGATTAATGGAAAAATCCCTAACATTTCCGGCGCTGTACCATGTTCATGTTCAAATTCCAAAAAGAAATGGTGAAATACCTCCTGAAAAAAGAAGAAGCCGACATTAGTAAAAATCAAAACGGCGAAAAATACCCAAATTCCTTTCTTCTTAAATACATAGGGAATCAATAACAGGGTTATCACATAGAATAAGGGCATCACCGTCATGAGCTCCACCCAAATATGCGCGGAAAACTCCGGATTCTGGTGAGGGTTGGGCGTATTATGCGTCTGGTGTACGGGACTTAGCAATGGCAAACCCACCCACATCCCCCAAAGGATCAGATTAAACAACACCTGAAAGGTGCGCTTCGTATTTTTATAATTCCCAGCCTGCCACATAGAAAATTGATTTTTACAAATCTAGATAAATATGCGCAATCCACGCTATGGCTTCATCGATAGAATCAGACCATTAATCTTCAAAATACGACCTTCTATCTAAATAGATTTTTTCAAACGTATTATATTGTATTTTCGTAAAAAAACACACAGATATGAACTATTCAATCCGCCTACTTGCATTTCTACTAATTGGATTCAATTCCTTTAGTCAAGAAACCTTAATCAAAATCAAGAAAGACACTTCTTCTTCCATGAAGACTCTTTTCAAACCGCACAAGCTGACATCTTTCGGCTTATCATTTCAATCTCAAGTGCTATTCGGCAAAGGAGGCCCTGAACGTGGGATGGGATTACAAGTTCATTTGAACAATAAATTATCCCTAGGTATTGCCTCCTTTAATTCGATGGATAGAAGAGATGATCGCAATGGAATGGCTCCTGAACCTCGTCAGCGCTTTAGTGCTTTGACGTTAGAGGCTACACCCATGGCAAACAAGGTTATCCATTTGAGCTTTCCGCTAGCGATTGGAAGAATTCAAGAGGACGGTCCACTAATGGCATATCCTGCCTATTTAAGTAGTATGATGATGCCTCAACCCGGTCCTGGAAGAGGAATGAATAGAAATGATAGGAGAGGACCTGGAACCTTAGGTATTCAACCAGGAATCAATTTAGAAGTAAATCTATTTAAATATGTCAAAGTATTTGGCGGTGCGAACTACCGCTTCGCTTTCGGTGAGGAAAAAACACCAGGCATGTCCAGAGCTGCAGGTACGCTGGGGGTGAAGGTGGGGGTTTTTGACAAAAAAGTGAAGAGATAAGAGAGTATAGAGTAGAGATTTAAAGCATAGAGCACAAAGAATAATGTATAGAGTTTGAATCCGCTGCGCGGATACGTATGTGAAATGTGCTTCACGAAATCATTAAAAAAGGGGATCGAATTGATCCCCTTTTTTAATACAAACTTTATTCTTTGTGCTTTATTCTTTATGCTTTAAAGAAGAGAGTGAAACTTCTAAGCATTTTGAAAAATATCGCGCAGCGCATTTTTAAAATGTTTAGAAGTTTCGCTCACCAGCCTCCCGTTTCCCTAACAACACCGCCCCCACCATCGCCACAAAGAACAAGATAGAAACAAGCTCAAAAGGCAATAGATATTCTGAATACAAAACTTTACCTAGGTTTTCGACCATACCTGTTTGGGAGTTGAAACCTTCTATTTTAGGTGACATGAAATTGTTTTGACGAACTAGAGCGATTAAAACCACTAAAAGGGAACCCGCTACTACGGAGCCTGCTAACTTCGTTAGGTTCGATTTAGACTCTGGTTGATTCTTGCGCAGATCAAACATCATGATCACGAACAGGAATAAAACCATGATCGCACCTGCGTAGACAATAATGTTTACTGCCATTAAGAACTGAGCATTTAACAGAACGTAATGACCTGAGATGCAGAAGAAAGTAAACACCAGGTAAAGAACCGAGTGAATCGGGTTCTTGGCTAAAACGACCATTAGGGCGCTAAGCAAGGTTAAACCTGAAAGAAAATACCAAATATTCGAAATCTCCATAATTATCTTATTTCCAGCCCTCGCGTAAATAGCGTTGGTCCATTTTTTCAACTAATTTATCTTTTCCGTAAATCACTTCATCGCGGCTACTGAAAACAGGAACCATTTGATCGTGACGCAAGAAAATGGCTTCTTTCGGGCAAGCCTCCTCGCAAAGACCGCAGAAGATGCAGCGAAGCATATTAACCTCGTATACTTTGGCATACTTCTCTTCTCTGTATAATTTCTCCTCCCCTTTCTTACGCTCCTCAGCAACCATCGAAATAGCCTCCGCAGGACAAGCCACCGCGCAAAGACCACAAGCCGTACAACGTTCTGCACCTTGCTCATCTTTCTTTAAGATGTGTAGACCACGGTAAATTGGGCCCAAATAACGCGTTTGCTCTGGGTAACGAATCGTCACCGGCTTTGAGAAAAAGTGCTTTAAAGTCGTCGCCATACCGCCTACAATCGCAGGAAGATACATACGTTCTGCTAAAGTCATTTCACCTTGCTCAACTACCTTCGTTCGGTCACTTAATTTCATATCGCTATGCTATTTTTTTCTTAACAAATAATTGATCGTACACCACGATTCCCGCGATGAAAACGACCACTCCACCGATTCCAATTAGAATCTGTTGGTCTAATAAAACACCCAAACCTGTTACCACGATATTAAACATGGCTAAGGGTATTAAGCCTGACCAGCCTAAGCCCATTAATTGATCATAACGGAAACGAGGTAATGTCCAGCGCACCCACATGAAGATAAATACGAAGGCCAAAGCCTTGCCAATCAGTACACCAAAGCCAATCAAATGCGCCGCTGTCTCACCTAATTGAGCCGTCACAAAATCAATGCCTGGATAATCATACCCGCCAAAATACAAGGTAGCCATCACCGCTCCCGAAATAAACATATTAATGTATTCCGCGAACAAATAGAAACCTAATTTCATCGAAGAGTACTCCGTATGATATCCCCCGATTAATTCGGTATCACACTCGGGTAAGTCAAAAGGTGTACGGTTACATTCCGCAAACGCACAAATCAAGAAGATAATAAAGCCCATAGGTTGATACAAGATGTTCCAGTGACCGTTTTGTTGTGCCTCTACAATTGCCTTCGTGGAAAGAGATCCTGTCATCATCAAAATCGCAATAATGGAAAGTCCCATCGCTAATTCATAAGAGATGTTTTGAGAGGCTGCACGAATCGCGCCTAACAAGGAATACTTGTTATTCGAAGCCCAACCACCGATCAAGACGCCATAAACACCTAGAGAAACAATACCGAACACCCATAGAATACCGATGTTCACATCGATTCCTTGTAAGTCAAAGGTCACACCAGAAATGGTTACTGTATCCCCGAAAGGAACCACCGCCGATGTCATCAAAGCCGTCAACATGGACAAACAAGGACCCATAATGAACAACCATTTGTTCGAGTTCGCCGGAATGAAATCCTCCTTCATGAACATCTTCACCGCATCCGCTAAAGGTTGCAAGATACCGAAAGGACCCGCACGATCTGGACCGATACGGTCTTGCATGAAAGCGGCGACCTTACGTTCGAAATAAGTCGAATAAGCCGCAATCCCCAGTGTAATCAGGAATATGATGCTGATGAAGGACGCTTTGGCAATAAAAACTGAATCAATTAATTCCATCTATTTCTTTTTAGCTACAGGTAAAGCAGGTTGAATGCCTACAAAACTACGGTCACGGTCATCATTAATCAGCTTATAATCACGAGCAGCTTGCAACACCGGGAAAGCAGGATTAATCAAATTAGCCCCATATTTATTCGCAGAGATCACCGAATGACGCGACACATTCGTCGGCCCTTCGATCACCCAATCCGCTGTTTTCTTCTTATCAAAACGGCAGCTATTGCAAATGAAATCAGAAACTTCGCCCCATATGTTCTTACGACCAGTCACGCGAATCACTTCCTCGCCTTTGTACCAGATTGTCGCCTTTCCAGAACATTTACTACACTCGCAATGCGCATCCACTGGTTTAGAGAACCAAACACGGCTCTTAAAACGATAGGTTTTGTCGGTTAATGCTCCCACCGGACATACATCAATGACGTTACCCGAGAAATCATTATCAATCGCCTTCTCGATATAGGTACTGATTTCTGCATGATCACCCCGGTTCATGACACCATGAACACGGCCATCTGTGATTTGGTCGGCGGTATACACACAACGGTAGCATAAAATGCAACGATTCATGTGTAACTGAATATTGGGCCCTAAATCCGTCGGCTCGAAGGTATTGCGCTCTTCCACAGTACGTGTCGAAGAAACACCATGCTCGAACGAGAAGTCTTGCAGATGACATTCTCCCGCTTGATCACAAACTGGGCAATCTAATGGGTGATTTAATAACAAGAATTCGACAATCCCCTTGCGAGTTTCGATCACATCCTCGTTCACCGTATTTTCCACAATCATCCCGTCTTGAACGGCAGTAATACAGGCTGGAACTAATTTAGGCATCGGGCGAGGGTCTTTTTCAGAACCCGCAGTCACCTTCACTAAACAAGCACGGCATTTTCCACCTGAACCCTTCAATGGCTCATAATAGCACATAGCTGGCGGAGCAATCTCAGGCCCGATCATGCGAGCTGCCTGCATGATGGTGGTTCCTGGTTCTACCTCAAGGGTGATATTATCTATCGTAACTTTCATATTCGTTAATTTCTGCCAAATTATTTAGCCCAACTAGCCCCCTTACGCATAAATACTGCGCCTGGTTTTGTGGCTAATTCAGGGTGTTCAATATGCCATTCGAACTCATCACGGAAGTGGCGAATCGCCGCAGCCACTGGCCAAGCCGCTGCATCCCCTAAAGGACAAATTGTATTTCCTTCAATTTTCTTTGCTACATCGACTAATAAATCGATGTCTTCTTTGCGACCTTGACCGTGCTCGATGCGGTTAATTACTTTATCCATCCAACCCGTTCCTTCCCGGCAAGGAGAACATTGTCCACAAGACTCATGGTGGTAGAACTTCGCAAATGTCAAGGTATTGTGTACGATACAAGCCGTCTCATCCATCACCACAAAACCTCCAGAACCTAACATCGTTCCGGATAAAAATCCTCCATCCGATAAAGATTCATACGTCATCAAACGTTTCTCCCCTGCCGCTGTGGTTAAGATTAACTCCGCTGGCAAAATAGGTACAGACGAACCACCGGCTACGACTGCTTTTAATTTATGTCCATCACGAATGCCGCCGCACCACTCCTCCGAATAGATGAATTCTTCTACGGTAATTCCCAATGGAATCTCATACACACCTGGTTTCTTAATGTGACCCGATGCCGATATTAATTTTGTTCCTGTACTGCGTCCTACACCGATCGCCGCATACGCATCACCACCGTTATTCACGATCCATGAAGTTGCAGCGATAGATTCTACGTTATTAACTACCGTAGGACATTGCCATAAGCCTTTTACGGCTGGGAATGGCGGTTTATTACGAGGATTTCCTCTTTTACCTTCCAAAGATTCTAATAAAGCCGTTTCTTCTCCGCAGATATACGCACCACCACCTGGTTGAACGAATAAATCTAAATCATAGCCTGAACCTAAAATGTTCTTGCCTAATAATCCTTTATCGTAGGCCTCTTGAATCGCTTTTTCTAAAATAGCAATCACATACATTAACTCGCCACGCACATAGATGTACGAGGTATTTGCTCCCAAGGCAAACGAAGAAACAATCATTCCTTCGATTAAGGTATGTGGGGATTTCCACATCAAATAGTGGTCCTTGAACGTACCAGGCTCTGATTCGTCTGCATTACACACTAAATAACGAGGCACTCCCTCTGGTTTAGCTAAGAATGACCACTTCATACCCATCGGAAAACCTGCGCCTCCGCGGCCACGAAGCCCTGACTTTTTCACCTCTTCGGTTACCTCGTCGGGAGTCATTTTCTTTAATGCTTTTTTGACCGCTGAATACCCCCCATGCTTCATGAACACGTCTATGGTGTCGATGTTAGGTACGTCTAAATGTTCGGTTAATATCTTCATCCTATGCCTTATTTGCTTAATTCATCTATAATTTCATCCACCTTTTCGTTCGTTAGGTGCATGTAATATTTTTCGCGGATTTGGAATACAGGACCCCAACCGCATGCGGCTAAACACTCGACTTCTTTGATAGTAAACTTGCCATCCTTCGTCGTTTCGCCCGTATTAATCTTCAAACGTTTCTTCAAGTGATCGTATACTTCCACGCCACCCATTAAACAACAAGGGCCTGTACGGCAATACTCAATCACGTTCTCTCCTACCGGCTCCAAGTGGAACATCGTGTAGAAAGACGCCACTTCGTAAACCTCGATGGAGCTGATGGACATCAGGGTTCCTACATAATCCATTACCTCTGGCGAGCACCATTTCCACTCAGCTTGCGCTAAATGAAGAATAGGCAAAATAGCCGACTTCTGCTTTCCTTCCGGATAGCGGGCGATAATTTTTTTCACTAATTCCAGCGTTTCTGCTGGGAAAACAATCTTGCTCATACCTTAAGTATCTAACTCTCCTGCAATTACGTTCATCGATGACATCGTTACGATCGCATCTGAAAGGGTGGTTCCCTTGATCATCTCTGGGAAAGCCTGGTAATATATAAATCCGGGACGACGGAATTTCAAACGGTAAGGAGTACGACCTCCATCAGAAACTAAGTGGAAACCTAATTCCCCGTTTCCGCCTTCTACCGAGTGATAAACCTCTCCCACTGGTGCATCAATCTCCCCCATCACAATTTTGAAGTGGTAGATCAAGGCCTCCATATTGTGGTAGACGTCTTGTTTGTCTGGCAAATAATAGTGTGGAGCGTCTGCGTGGTATGGGCCTTCTGGAAGGTTATCCAAGGCTTGCTGGATGATGCGCAAACTTTGCCACATCTCCTCTTCACGTACTAAGAAACGATCGTAGGTATCGCCTTTCGTTCCTACCGGAACATCAAATTCGAAATCTTCATAAGAAGAATACGGATTCAACGAACGCACATCGTAATCAACTCCCGCTGCACGTAAATTAGGACCTGTAAATCCGTAGTTTAACGCACGCTCTGCAGAAATTCCGCCTACATTTTGGGTACGATCCATGAAAATACGGTTACGCATCACCAAACCTTCGAATTCCTTCAAAGCCGCTGGAAGTTCTTTCAATATTTTTTTGATTTTCTCGATCGCTACCGGCGTAAAATCACGCTCCATACCGCCGAAACGACCCATATTTGTGGTTAGACGCGCACCGCACATCTCCTCATAAATCTCATAGATAAACTCTCTCCACTGGTACACGTACAAGAAACCTGTTAAGGCTCCGGTATCTACCGCTAAGATCGAATTACAAACGATATGGTCAGTTAGACGCGCTAATTCCATCATAATCACACGCATGTATTGCGCACGCTTCGGAACTTCGATACCTAATAATTTCTCTACCGTCATGTGCCAGCCCATATTATTAATAGGAGCTGAACAATAGTTCATGCGGTCTGTTAACGTGGTGATTTGGTAGAATGGACGACGTTCTGCGATTTTTTCAAAAGCACGGTGGATATAACCAACCGTTTGCTCCGCATCCACGATTGTTTCGCCATCCATCGTTAAGATGTTTTGGAAAATACCGTGAGTCGCCGGGTGTGTAGGACCTAAGTTTAAGGTAGATAGTTCATTCACATAAGGTCCCCCTTTTTGTGTTTTGTCTAAACCTACGTTAGGATTATTTACTAAAGCTATTTCAGACATGTCTATTTATTATCGTCCAAACAATTCATCAATCTTATCGTTACGCGTCGCATCCTCTAAAGGATATTCCTTCCGCATCGGATGGTAATCCATATCGTCCATATTTAAAATACGGATCAAATTAGGATGACCCTCGAAAATGATCCCATAAAAGTCAAACGCCTCGCGCTCCATCCAGTTCGCAGTCGCAAACAAATCCGTGATGGAAGGGAAATTAGGCGCTTCGATAGGCGCATAAGCCTTAATCCAAAGGCGTACGTTATTTTCCAAGCTATGCAAGTGATAAATAACACCCAATTCCTGGCCTTTTGCTTCTGGAAAATGTATCCCAGCTAAATCCGTTAAAAACTGAAACTTGAATACTGGATGCGCATACAAGAAGTGGATCATAGGCACGATATTTTCTACCGCCGTCGTCACCTGTAAAATGCCATGTGACTCCCCTATTCCATAAACACCGTCCTCGCCAAACTGCGCTTCAAGCGCTTCGATTATCTTTGCGTTCATATCTTATTCGATTCCGTAAGAAGCTAATAATGCCGTATACTCTGGCGTATTTCTCCTGCGTGTACTTTCTTTTTTCGCTAATTCTTGGATTTCCATAAAGCCATCCAATATTTGCTCCGGACGTGGCGGACAACCTGGCACATATACGTCCACTGGAATGATACGGTCAATACCTTGCAAGACAGAATAGGTATCAAAAATACCTCCTGAACAAGCACAAGCCCCTACAGATAATACCCAGCGAGGTTCGGCCATCTGTAAATACACTTGCTTTAAAACTGGCCCCATCTTCTTCGAAATCGTGCCCATCACCATTAAAACATCCGCTTGACGAGCTGAGAAACTTAAACGCTCTGCCCCAAAACGACCAATATCATAATGTGATGCCATCGTCGACATAAACTCAATACCACAGCAAGAAGTGGCGAAGGGTAATGGCCAAAGTGAATTAGCACGTGCTAATCCCACTAAACTATCCAATGACGTAGCGAAAAACCCTTGTCCTTCTACACCCTCCGGTGCTTCTACGATTTTTACAGATGACTCACTCATTATTTCTCCCACTTTAAAATTCCTTTTTTCAATACGTACAAAAAGCCCACTAAAAGCAAGCCCATGAATACAAGCATCTCGTAAAAACCATTCCACGACAATTGTTTGAAATTCACCGCCCATGGATACATAAAGACGATTTCTATATCGAATAGCACAAAAAGAATGGCTACTAGAAAATACTTAACTGAGATAGGAGTTCGGGCATCTCCGATCGATTCGATCCCACATTCAAAGGTATCATCTTTCTTTTGCGAATGTCTTTTAGGACCTAATGCGTGAGTAGCTAACATGGTAGCTACAATAAATGCCAAAGCAGCAGCAAGCTGAACAAAAATCGGAAGAAAATCCTGAGGTTGATAATTCATTACGAAGGCTTAAAATTCAAGACGCAATTTACTGCTAAAAATCTAAATCCGAGAGAAAAATTCAGAAAAGGATTGAATTATTTCAGAAATTTCGTGTAATTTTGTCCTGCAAATAAGGGTAACACACATCACCCTATTCAAATTATTTGCTATGCTTGATTCCAACAAATTTATTTTCGAAGCTTTAACCTACGACGACGTACTTTTACTTCCCGCTTATTCCGAGGTTTTACCCCGCGAAGTAAGCACCTCATCTCGTCTTACACGCAATATTTCGTTACATATTCCGATTGTTTCTGCCGCGATGGATACGGTGACGGAAGCTGCTTTAGCCATTGCACTAGCGCAGGAAGGTGGCATTGGAATCATTCACAAGAATATGACGATCGAGCAACAAGCAGCTCAGGTTCGTAAGGTAAAGCGTTCTGAATCAGGGATGATTATCGACCCAGTGACTTTGAAGGATAATTCCACATTAGGGGATGCGCAACGTATCATGAAGGAATTCAAGATCGGGGGTATTCCGGTGATCGATAATGAGGGGAAATTAGTGGGGATTTTGACGAACCGTGATTTACGTTTCCAAAAACAAACCACTCGTCCCGTGAAGGAGATCATGACGAAGGATAATTTGATTACGGCCAAAGAAGGAATCAGCATGGAAGAGGCCGAAAGCATTTTGCAAGAATACAAAATCGAAAAATTACCCATCATCGATAAGAATGGAAAATTAATCGGTTTGATTACTTATAAAGATATTTTGAAGCGCAAGTCACACCCTTTGGCATCGAAAGATCTCTTAGGTCGCCTTCGCGTAGGTGCCGCCGTAGGCGTGACCCCCGATTTACTCGATCGAGTTCAAGCTTTAGTTCAAGTAGGCGTAGACGTTATCAGTATTGATACAGCGCACGGTCACTCGAAAGGAGTGATTGAGGCATTAAAATCAGTCAAAAAAGCATTCCCTACATTGGATGTTATCGTAGGTAACATCGCCACCGGAGAAGCTGCTGTCGCCTTAGCGGAAGCAGGAGCCGATGCAGTGAAAGTAGGTGTAGGCCCAGGCAGTATTTGCACTACGCGTATTATCGCAGGTGTGGGTATGCCACAATTAACAGCGGTTTATGAAGCGGCCAAAGCTTTACAAAAATACGATGTCCCAGTAATCGCTGATGGAGGAATTCGTTATTCAGGAGATGTGGCAAAAGCCATCGCTGGCGGCGCTAGCACCGTAATGATCGGCTCTCTTTTAGCAGGAACAGACGAAGCACCAGGCGAAATGATCATTTTAGAAGGTCGTAAATTCAAATCATACCGCGGAATGGGTTCTTTAGAAGCCATGGAAGATGGATCGAAAGACCGCTACTTCCAAGACGCAGAAGACGATATCAAAAAACTAGTTCCGGAAGGAATCGTAGGTCGCGTACCGTTCAAAGGTTCAGTAACAGAGATTTTATACCAAATGGTCGGAGGCCTAAAAGCAGGTATGGGTTATTGCGGTGCATCTTCGATCGAAGTAATGCAACAAGCGAAATTCGTCAAAATCACTTCCGCCGGTGTGAAAGAAAGTCACCCACACGATGTGAGCATCTCGAAAGAAGCGCCTAATTATTCGGTATCCTAACAAATGAAAGCCTCCTGATCAGGAGGCTTTTTTTATGATTGATAGTTTTGAATCGTATCCACAAAACATTGAACCTTATCAGGATCAATGTCAGGATAGACTCCATGACCTAAGTTCGCAATATAACGCTGCGTCCCAAATTGACCAATCATCTTCTTCGTCTCCGCCTCTACCGTCTTAAAGTCACCATACAAAGCACAAGGATCTAAATTTCCTTGCAATGTTTTATTAGGCCCCACTAAGCGACGAGATTCTGCAATATCCATATTCCAATCCAAACCAATCGTTGCACAATTCAATGCAGCCATTTCTTCGCGAGCGAAGAATGCCCCTTTGGCAAAAAGCGTCACCGGAACCTCCGTCACCGCATCACAAATTTGCTTTAAATAAGGTGTCGAAAATACCGAGTACTGCGTCGGCGATAGAATGCCAGCCCAGGAATCGAAGATTTGGACTAAATTAGCTCCCGCCGCTACCTGCGCCTTCAAATAAGAAATCGTCGAATCCGTAATCTTTTGCAACAAAGCATGAGCCAATTCAGGCTCTGCATACAACATCTTTTTAGCCTGAGAAAAAGTCTTCGACCCTTTTCCCTCCACCATATAACAGAAAATCGTGAATGGCGCACCGGCAAACCCGATTAACGGAACCTTGCCAGCTAGCTCTTTCTTCACGATCTTAATCGCATCCAATACATATTTCAAATCCTCCTCCGGATTCGCATCGCGAATCTTCGCTAAATCCGCTTTCGACCGAATCACCTCCGGAAAAACCGGACCCTTCTGCTCCTCCATCACGTATGGCAAACCCATCGCCTCCGGCACCACTAAAATGTCCGAAAAGATAATCGCCGCATCCACCCCAAAACGCGTCACCGGCTGAATCGTCACCTCCGCAGCCATCTCTGGATGCGTCGCAAGTCCAATAAATGATCCCGCTTTCGCCCTTACAGCTCTATATTCAGGTAAAATTCTCCCCGCCTGACGCATCACCCAAACTGGGATTCGCTCCACAGGCAGACCCTGCGCAGCACGAAGAAGTAGATCGTTTTGTAGTTTTTCCATAAGCGTACAAAGGTAAGGGAAAAAGCGGGTTGAGGCAAGGGTAGACAGTAGTCAGTAGACAGTAGTCAGGGTTAAATGGGCAGGGAGATCGATAGCCGATAAAGCATTTTACCTATTTCATCAATCTGCTTGTAATAGTTTTTCATTTCTAGATTAGAAAAATAACCTAATTTATTTCCTAAAATTAACATTGATTTTACCTCACTGGATGAGCCTTTGGCAAAATATAAAAACCGATTAAAATCCTTATTGGAATTTCGTTCGAAACCTTCAGCTATATTATTCGAAATTGAAATAGATGCCCTTTTTAATTGATTCGTAAAACCAAAATCAGGATGTTTATCAAAGTGCTTATATAGCTGAACGGCTATTTCTATGGATTTTTGCCAAACTATTAATTCTTCAAATTTACAAACCTTCATGTCCCGATTGTTATAATGTTTGCCAAAAGAATAGTTTTACTACTAGTAGAACAAGAACCAAGCTGATAATTAAGAAAAATTATCACTATCTACTGGATACCGACTACTGACTACTGTCTACTGACTACTGATTACTTTTCCTTACCTTTGTCCCTCAACATCACCCGCCCCATGGCTCAGATTAACGCTAAATTCGTTACCAGTAATACTGACTTCAAGAATTGTCCTCCAGCACGATACCCGGAATTCGCCTTCATTGGCCGTTCTAATGTGGGAAAATCATCGTTGATTAATTCATTGACTTTTCATAAAGGTTTAGCGAAAACATCACAAACACCAGGTAAAACACAGTTGATTAATCATTTCATTATTGATGAAAAGTGGTTTTTAGTGGATTTGCCAGGTTATGGTTTTGCCAAAGTAAGCAAGGAAAAAAGGAAGGAATTTGAAAAGATGATCTTCGATTATTTGATACATCGGGAGAATTTAACCTGTTTATTTGTCCTGTTAGATATACGATTGAAGCCGCAGGCAGTGGATATTGAATTTATGAGCCGAATGGTGGAAGATGAAATTCCATTCTATATTGTGTTTACAAAGGCTGATAAAATATCCCAAAAGCAGGTGAATGAAAGCGTCGAAGTATATAAAAACTTCCTTTTAGATATGTGGGATGAGTTACCTCCTCTTTTTATCACGTCTGCTGAGAAACACGTGGGACGCGAAGATATTTTAAAGTCAATCGATGAATTAATTAAGACATCCCCTTACAGAATAGGGAAATAATACTAATTTTGCCCCCATAACAAGCTAAAAAACATGGATTTATTGAATGAAGTTGCCCATATCTCGGGAAAAAGTGGATTGTACAAAGTGCTAAAACCTACACGAACGGGAGTGATTGTAGAGACGTTAGATGCTGCAAAACATAAATCAGTGGTAGGTGGCCAAACACGTATTTCCGTGTTAAAAGACATCTCTTTGTACTTAGATGATCACCAAGATAGCACCTTACCTTTGGCAGATTTATTCTTACAAATCCATGCTAAATTCAATGGAAACTTACCCATAGAACCGAAGAAAGCAAGTGATGTTGAATTATTTAGCACCTTAGCTGAGGTGGTTTCTAACTACGATTCTGATCGCGTTTTCGCTTCAGATATCAAAAAAATCTTAAGCTGGTACCTGATTTTAGTGACTAATGCTCCGGAATTATTCCCAGCAACTGCGAAAGCTGAAAAGGCGCCTAAGGTAGAAAAAGTAGCTGCAGAAAAAGCAGTAAAAAAACCAGCCGCGAAGAAAGCCGCAAAATAAAACCATGCAAATTCGGCCCATCGAACCCGGAGATAATCAAGCACTGGCGAATATAATTCGGACAGCATTGGCGGAGTTTGGTGCTAATAAACCAGGTACGGTTTATTTTGATCCTACGACCGATGCTTTATTCGAACTATTCCGAACGCCGGGCTCTTATTTTTATGTGGCTATATTAAACGATAAAATAGTAGGAGGGTGCGGAATCTACCCTACGGATAATTTACCAGAAGGAACCTGCGAACTTGTAAAGCTATATGTTGCAAAAGAGGCCAGAGGAACGGGTTTAGGTAAAGAATTGATGGAAAAATCGATGATCTGGGCGAAGGAAAATAACTACACCCAAGTTTATTTAGAGTCCATGCCGGAATTAGCAAAAGCTGTTTCCATTTATGAAAAAGTGGGATTTAAACCACTGGATGGACCCTTAGGTAATAGCGGCCATTGCGGTTGTGATATTTGGATGCTGAAAGAAATCTAAAATAAAAAAGCCCTCGAATTTCTTCGAGGGCTTTTTTATTGTCTATTTAACTAGCGTAGTGAGTTGATAAATTTAGCTAATTTAACTGCATCCTCTTTAGGAACATTAGCCATCGGAGCCATTGGAGGATATCCGGGCCAGTTAGCTGGTTGAGGCTTTGCAATTAAAGCAACTATTTTGTCCACTGAATATTTCTTTTTAGCCACATCTTTATAAGCTGGGCCTACTAAACGAGCATCTACTTTGTGGCAAGCAGAGCACGCATATTTTGTCATTAAAGGTTTGATATCTGCCGGAAAATCTTCCGCTTTTGCTTGAAATCCAAAAGGCATTGTTCCGAATACAAAGGTTAAAATAAGTTTAGATATGTTTTTCATTGGAGGTAGTAGATTAATTATGTTACAAATAAAGCGATTAAAGCGTTATTATCCCAATTTATTTTGTTTGAATTACATCAACTGCATTCCGAACACTTCCGTGCTTTTCTAAAAGTTCTGCTGCTTGCTGCTCGCTTACGCCAGTCGCTTCACAAACCATTCGAATAGCGCGAAGCACTAATTTATGATTACTCAATTGCATATCGACCATTTTGTTCCCCCGCACGCGACCTAGTTGAATCATAACAGCGGTGGAAATCATGTTAAGTACGAGTTTTTGGCCTGTACCTGATTTCATACGTGTGCTTCCTGTCACATATTCCGGACCTACGATTACTTCAATCGGATATTGCGCTTCGGCTGCGACCACACTTCCTGCATTACAAACAATACAACCCGTTAGAATCCCTTTCGCATTTGCATCCCGTAAACCACCCACAACGTAAGGCGTTCTTCCAGAGGCAGCAATTCCGATAACCGTATCCAAACTGTCGATTTTATAGGCATCCATATCGACCCAAGCCTGCTTTTCATCATCCTCCGCATTTTCTACCGCCTTGCGAATCGCCGAATCACCACCGGCAATAATTCCAATGACCCAATCATGCGGCACGCCATAGGTAGGTGGACATTCAGAAGCATCTACCACACCTAAGCGTCCAGAAGTGCCGGCTCCTATGTAAAAAAGGCGGCCACCTTGCTTCATACGTTTCACGATTTCATGGACCAAAGCCTCGATTTTCGGAATGACCTTTTCCACAGCAAATGGAACTGTTTTGTCCTCTACATTGATTTGGCGCAAAATGGTATCGACCGATTGCAGTTCTAAATCCTGGTAAGTCGAGGATGATTCAGTCGCTAAAGCACTTAGATTCTCAGCCATATTATTTCGATAAATCTGCGAATTTTTGGTAGAAATGAGGAATCGTCTCTATTCCTTTATAAAAATTAAATAAGCCATAATGCTCGTTAGGCGAGTGAATAGCATCTGAATCTAGACCAAAACCCATCAAGATCGACTTAATTCCTAACTCTTTTTCGAACAACGCCACGATCGGAATACTTCCTCCTCCACGCGTAGGTACAGGAACCTTCCCAAAAGTTGTCGTCAACGCATCCGATGCCGCTTGAAAAGCCACACTATCGGTCGGCATCAAATAAGCCTCTCCACCGTGGTGAGCGGTCACTTTCACCTTTACCCCTTTAGGAGCAATGGAAATAAAATGCGCTGTAAATAAGCGGGTAATTTCCTCTGATGATTGATTAGGAACTAAACGCATCGATATTTTTGCCTGCGCTTTCGATGGCAAAACGGTCTTCGCACCTTCTCCTGTATATCCACCCCAAATACCGTTCACATCTAAGGTAGGACGAATGGAAGCACGCTCTAATGTCGTAAATCTTTTTTCCCCGTAAACGGTGTCGATACCTAAATCTTTTTCATAAGCGCCTAAATTAAAGGGCGTTTGAGCCATAGCTGCCCGATCGGCCGCACTCACCTCTAACACCCCATCGTAAAAACCTGGGATGGTGATGTGATTAGACTCATCGTGCAGGGAGGAAATCATTTGGCATAAAATATTTACCGGATTCGCCACCGCACCGCCATAGACACCGGAGTGCAAATCGCGGTTAGGCCCTTGAATTTCAACTTCCATATAACTTAAACCGCGTAAACCCACGTCGATGGAAGGAATGTCATTCGCAATGATGGCGGTATCTGAAATCAATATCACATCCGCCTTTAATAATTCTTTATTCGCTGCTACGAAATTGCCTAGATTATCTGATCCAATTTCCTCTTCTCCTTCAATCATGAACTTGACATTACAAGCAAGGTTGCCAGATGCCAGCATTGATTCAAAGGCCTTCACATGCATAAAAACCTGGCCCTTATCGTCGCAAGCACCACGCGCATAAATAACGCCGTCTTTAATCACCGGTTCAAAGGGAGGATTATCCCAAAGTTCTAAGGGATCAGCTGGCTGAACATCATAATGTCCATAAACTAAAACAGTAGGAGCCGCTGGATCCACCATTTTCTCACCATATACAATCGGAAAACCAGCGGTCTCTTCCAGTCTCACCTTATCGGCTCCGGCCTTTTGTAAATTATCTGCTACCCATTCCGCTGCTTTTCGAACATCCCTAGCATAAGCTGGATCCGCAGAAACAGATGGAATTCGCAATAAGTCTAATAGCTCCGCTAAAAACCGATCCTTTTGAGCGGCAATAAATTCGTGTGTTGATTGCATAATAAATGAAATTGTTAGGCTATAAACGACCTTTTCGAGTAATAAGATACATCCGATTTTCCGTTCCTGAAATAATTCGACCGATATTTTTACGGTGCGTAAATATCACTAAAAAGGAAATAATAAATCCAAAATAAATCAATATGGGTTCTTCTTTGCCAAAAACGCTAAACTGAAGCAATAAGGGAAAGATTAACGAAGTAACCATCGATCCTAAAGAGACATAATGCGAAAACCCAAAAACAAGTAAAAAGACTAGGCTACTCGCTAAGGCCGCTTGCGGATGCAAGGCGATAACCATACCTAAAGTGGTGGCTACTCCTTTTCCTCCTTTGAAATCACAGAAAACCGGAAGCAGATGACCAATAATAGCTAAGAATCCGAACAGAATCTTTAACGTAACACAAGTTTGCCAATCTACAACACCAAACGTATACAACACCGTCGCTAAACTAGCTGCTGCAAAACCCTTTAAGGCATCCACAAATAGCACAATTGATCCGGCTTTTTTTCCTAATACCCGAAAGGTATTCGTGGCTCCTGCATTACCACTACCATGCTGTCTAATATCAATACCATGGTAGCGATCACCATACCAAATAGCTGTCGGGATAGAACCTAACAGGTAACTTAATAAGGAGAGTCCCACGAGAATTAATATCATATTGGAATTGATGTAACCTTGTAAATATAGGTGCTCGAACTTATGAAATCAACTAGATGATAAACATTCTTGAAATGTTTAAACTTTCTTCTTCATAATGTTCTAAAAAGAAAAATTTATCGAAGCCATTAACCGGAATTTTTGTGGATTTCCATGATCCAAATAGGTCAAACGATGAAAGGCTTGAATTCTAAAAATCTTAAAAATATTATCAATTCCATAGCCCACTTCAGCAAAGGGTTTATTGGGATCTAAGGAATCAAAGGAGTACTGATCTAAGAATTTGGAACGTAATGGACTATTTACATCCTTCATTATATCACGGTTAGCAGAACGTTGGCTTCCCATCAGAATATTTCCAGAGGCAATAAAGCGCCATTTCAATTTCTTAATGAGCGGAATGCGGTTAAAAAATAGTCCGTCGAAATTGTGATTGTATTGTATTGAAGCATATTGATCACTCACAAATTCAAAATAACTCATCGTTGAATAGGCGGAGCGCACGAAGAAAAATGTCTCATTTCCTAAATGGGGGAATAATAATGGGGCTGGTAAATTAGATGGAGTGTATCCCGCCGTAAAGGTATAATCAGAACGACCTAATGTGCCTAAACGAAAGGTTTGGTAGGCCTTCAACGTCACCCGGTCATAGGTAAAATCCCCACCTAAAAATCCTTTAAATCCATGCTGGTACTTTAATGTTATCACTGGAATTCGTTTAGTAGCTAACGTAATCCGCTCATTTCCATTCATGATAAACGTTTCATTTTTAGCAAAACGCAATTCCAGGGTGGCTAAGGTTTCTTGGTAATAATCTTGTACCGCAGAGGCAGCTCCTAACTCTGGATTTAATCGGTAATGAAAGCGAAATAAAGGATCAAATGAGCGTGTATTTAAGGACGTGGTCACCGTTATACCTTTGAAAAGTTCGGAAGAGAAAAAGGCCTCCGATTCGCGTCTAAAGAAGGCCCCTGAAAAGGCTCCCCAGCGCGTGAAGGCATAAAATAATTTATTGTCTCCGATTAATTCAGGCGTTAAACCCACTCGTTCGATATCATAGGAATGTCTTAACCCAGCTACTGTCCATTTCTTTTTAGAGAAAAGATAATTCACTTCAATGGCGTATTTAGGAACTAGGTCCCTTGTACCAAAACCAACATTACCCCGCAAAATCCAATGCTTATCGAAATTCGCGTTGGTTCTGAATCCGAGGCGGAAACGTGCCCCTTCGACTTTATTGATCGCAAAACTAGAAACATAGGGACCTACTTCGATATCATTAAACTTCTTATAACCACTTAAAACAATCTCCGCAATTTCGACATAAGTTCGGACTACGGGTAGATTTTTAACAGAATCAATCAAGGCCGATGCCATTAAATCTTGTGTACTTAAAGGTTCATGCCGCGCATTTTTCCAAAAATCAGGATTAGGTTGCATCGCATCTTCCGCCACCTCTGAAGTTAAATCATAAAACCCTACTTCGTGGGGTTTATTTACCACAAAATTCTTATTCGAAATGTACATTTTCAGCAACATTCCAGCACTTCCTTTGGTGATTTCCTCCAGGTCAATGAGGAATCTTGTTCTGGCTGGTAACCAAGCTCCTGAACTCGTTTGTTCTAATTCTTGAGATATCTTAATCTTATCGATAAAGTTCAAATTTGCCCCTTTATCCACAGATGCATCGATTTGAACTAATGCAAAGGAGGTTGTATCAATCCACATTTGGCCATTAAAGACTAGATCCATCGGATTCTTGGGATCAAAATCCATCTGGTAGCAAACGTGGCCATCTATATTAACTGTGTCGCCTAAGAAAAAATTATAACTAGCTTTCCAATTATCGCCAATCGGACTTGCAAAGTCCTTGCCGAAGAAGCCTACAAAGTTTTGGTAGAAGTTGTAATTCGCCACTAAATTACCACCCACTAACTGAGAAATTAGTGAACCATCTTTTACCCCTACACCCTTAATATTGGTCTTTAAAATTGTTTCCTTTTTACGCTGAGGACTCTCTAAATAATAAAACTTACCCAAGGACTCTGAGATATAGGTCGGAATAATTAATTTACCATCCTCTCCGGCGATTTTTTCAAATTTCTTAATCGCGGCCTCAATATCCTTCATTACCTTTTTCTCCTTGAATTTCTCCGAGATATTATCTACATCGAGCTCCATCTTCGCATAGGAATCGTATTCATAGGCATTTAGTTTCGAACGATCATTTATCTCTCGATTTCGAATAACTCCACGAAGGATTTTGAAGGCTGGATTTTCACCCGAATAAACAATCACTTCCGCCATTTCGCGGCCTGTTGGATCTAACTGAAAATCAATTTCTTGGTTTTTAGACCCGCGCGTAATTTTTTTAACCCGCTTTTTGTATCCCACAAAGGAAGCAAAAAGACTGTCAGCTGAATACTTTGAATTCAATAAAAACTCCCCTTGAAAATTCGTGGTGGCTCCTTGACTAATACCGACTAAACCAACCGAGGCAAAAGGAATGGGATCTCCATTTTTAGCATCAGTCACACGACCTTTAATCACGAATTGACCTAAGACCGGAATGACTGCAAACGACAAGAAAAACAACAGCAAAATGCTGAATTTCAATTTCATGGAGGGGTTTTATAATGCAAGAACTACAAAAATAGCAAGGGATTTGAATAATCCACTATTCGTCGGCACATTTCTAGTTTTCGTCTATGAAGTTGATGAATTTCTCCAATGCACGAGCCCGGTGTGCGATTAGATTCTTCTCTGCTAAAGTCATTTCAGCAAAAGTCCTTTCTTCATTTTCTGGTTGAAAAATGGGGTCATATCCAAAACCCTGGTTACCCTGAGGGGCCTCCACAATCTCTCCTTGAATCTCTCCCTCAAAAGAATGATAGGCTCCATCATGAAAATAGGTTAAGACGGTCACAAAGCGCGCGCGGCGATTAGCTATTCCGACAAGATTCTTTAAAAGCAATTCGAGGTTCGCTTGATCATTTTTGGGTTCTCCGGCATAGCGAGCAGAATAAACTCCTGGAGCTCCAGCTAATACCTCCACTTCTAAACCAGAATCATCTGCAAGGCAAGAGACATGGAATTTTTCGGCAATGTATCGTGCCTTCTGCAGGGAGTTCTCCACCAGCGTAGCGCCTGTCTCTGGAATTTCTTCTGTAATGGCTAAGGTGCTTAAATCACGCACGATAAAATGATCCTGCAGCAAAGAACTAAGCTCTTCGACTTTGTGCTTGTTTTGGGTAGCTAAATAAAGAATGGGACGCATTATTGTGCAGAAACCACTTCGATTTCAAAGTAAAGAGGAGAATATCCTGGAATAGATGAATTCCCTGCAGTACCATAAGCGATTTTATAGGGCAAGATGGCTTTCGCTTTTTCACCCACCCTCATCTTTAAAACAGTTTCCTCGAAACCGGAAATCAATTGACCTGTACCCGCAATGAAGGTTAAGGTACCAGATCCAAACTTCGAATCATAAACTACCTTATTGCTGGCATCAGTTTGGATATAACCATAACCTAAACGACCTAAATAATTAATTTTGATAGACTGACCCGTAGTCACTGCGGCACCCGTAGGATTTTCTAGCGTCTTTTGAAATACTAAACCAGAAGCTGTTTTTTCTGGATTAGAAAAACCATAGACCGTTTGCATGGAACTGATTTGAGCAGACTCATTTTTTATTGAAACTACTTCGACGTCTGCCTTTATAACAGAATAAGCAGGAACATTACCAAACGTATTACCCCCAAATGCAAGTGAAGAAGGAAGTAAAAACGTCCCTTTATCCCCTACCTTCATCAGAGAAACAGGCAAGGCAAACATACTTTGTGAAACCCCATAAACGATCGACTTCGACTGATTTGCTACTTTAGAGGTAGAATCAACGAAAGTTCCGTCTAATAAAGTCAATTTATAATGCAAGGTAACCAAATCTGCCACAGCGGGAGTGACAGAAGCTCCGGCAGGAACGATAGAATAATACATCCCATCTGTTGTTTTTTGATACGTTAAGTTACGCTGCTTCAGGTAATTCTGAATGTCAGAATCATTCTTAGAAACCTCTAGCTCTACTGGATTTTCTACAGAACAACTCGTTAAACCCGTCGCCAAAGCGAAAAATAAAACAACATACTTCAACATAACTAGTCAATTTTAGCGAGGTAGATTTCAAAACTTAAAGGTGTAAATCCGGGAATGCTGCTATTTCCATTCACCCCATAACCAAGAGCTGATGGGAAAACAATAACTGCCTTCTCCCCCAGACGCATTTTTTCGATACCCATTTGAAAACCGGGTACCGTCTGGGTTCCACCGATGGTAACGCTCATACTATCCGTACGAGACATATTGCCATCGAAAGCTCTAGAACTTAAAAAACGCCCTATGTATTTAATTTTAACAATTTTACCTTTAGCAGGAATTTCTCCAGTACCTGCTTTCAAACGAATGTAACGAAGTCCATCTGTTTGAGTTTCTGTAACTGTAAAAGCATTCCGAGCGATGTACTCCCGAATCAAATCATCTTGAGTACGAACTATATAGGATTTTATTTTCACCTTCATAGGTGTGTAAACCGGTAAATCGGGAAATGCCTGAGCTGTTCCTGGTAAAACTAAAGTGGCTTGTTCTCCTTCGCGCAAGGCTGACATTAAGGTAGCGAAAACAGGATTTGCATAGCCATACCGGAAAAAATAAGGAGAATTAGTCGCCCGATTTGTACTATCAAGCACCTTTCCTGTCACCAAGTTAGAGAACTCATAATGTACGTAAAGCGTGTCGCCCTTGGACGCTAATTCCCCTGCTGGATTCGATTTAGTCACAAAATAATAGCCTCCATTCTCCAGGGAAGATGGGCTTTGACTTTGACCAGCAAAGTAGGCTAAAATTTGTGTTTGGTTTTCTTTCGCATTCACATCGTCCTCTAAGGCAATATCAGACAGACAGGAAAACGTAAAAAAGGCAATAAATAAGAATCCGAAAACTTTCATTCAATTATTTCTTAGACAATACTTCTAATTCAAATACTAAGATAGCATTTGCAGGGATACGTGGAGCAGCACCTTGAGCGCCATAGCCTAAAGCTGATGGGATCACAAATGTACCTTTACCCCCTTTTTTCAATAACATTAATGCTTCATTAAAGCCTGGAACTAATTGACCTACTGGTGGCATAGCTACTCCTGCTCCTTTATCAAATTCTTTTCCATCTAAGAAAGTACCGATATAGTTCACTTCCCATGACTCTCCCATTTGAGGACCTTCGCCAGCACCAGGGTTTGAAATGGATGCGTATAAGCCGGTCGATGTTTTAGTAAATTTCTTACCCGAACCTGCTACATAAGCTTCGATTAATTTAGCGTCTTTGCCTGTTTGCTCTGCCGCTAATTTGCTCATGTCTTTTTCGAAATCTGCACGAGATTGTGCTTTCTTGATTTTTACGATGAATCGAACATCAGTTCCACGCTTCAAGAAGGGAGGAACTTGTTGGTTCGCATCTTTAAATAAACTGTCTACTGGAACAAAGATAGTTGCGCTATCCCCTACCGATAATAGACGAAGACCGTTTTCAAAAGATCCTTTAAATGCTCCTGCAGCAGCAGCTGGGGGAACTAAATCTTGTAAAGGCTTTCCTTCCTTGCGGGAATCTTTAATAGTAGAATCCGCCGCATTTTTGATAACTAAATCAAACGTAATGATATCACCTTCTTTTAATTTAGCGGCGCTATCGTCATGTTCGTGCTTTTGGATTTTAACTCCGTCTACTACTTCGACATTGTTACACGATGCTAGTGCCATTGCCGCTAATAAAATCACTCCTAGTTGTTTACGCATGATATTAGTTTTATAGATTTTTAACTCGATTTATTTCAGAAAGATACAAAGGTAACACTTCCATTAGTTTTTTCTTCGCATCCGCTAAAGTTCCACCAGAAAAACGTCCGCCAGACGCATTCTTATGCCCTCCGCCCTCAAAATAAGATGACGCAAATTCATTTACTGCAAATGGTTCAATAGACCTAAAAGATAGCTTCACGCCATCTGGACGCTCAATCATGAGGATAGACCAGACACAGCCAGCAATTTGCAAACCATAATTTACGATACCTTCCGTGTCGCCAGCTTGCGAATTAAATTTTGTTAAATCCTCCGCAGTTATCCAAATAAAAGCTAGGTGGTACTCGGGTAAGTATTCCATTCTTTGGCCTAATACATGTCCAATGAATTTCAAGCGATCAATACTCGAGGAATCAAACACCTTGCGATGCACCTCATTTGTATTCACCCCTAAACGAATTAAGTCAGCTACTATGGTATGCACATGAGCTGTCGTGTTTGGGTGGCGAAATGAACCCGTATCGGTCATTATACCGGAATATAAACAGGATCCGATGGAAGTGTCTAACAAAGTTTCATCACCCCATTCTAAGATTAAATCATAGATTAATTCGCAGGTGGAGGCAGCAATCGTCCGATGGTAATAATAATCGCCAAAGTCCTCCGGATCCAAATGGTGATCAATCACCACCTTTTTTGCCCTCGACTTACGCACCAAAGGCGCCATGTTATGGAGTCTTTGAATGCCGGAAAAATCCAAACAGAAAATAAAATCTGCTTCGTCTATTAGCGCATCAATTTGCACTTTGTGAAGCAGCTCATCATAGGTCAAAATATCCGCCGCACCCGGCATCCATTGTAAGTTGCCCGCAACGGCAGAAGGTACCGCCACCGTAGCCTGAATACCTTTTTTTGCTAAATGCCCTTGAAAAGCTAGTGTCGAACCTATGGCATCCGAATCCGGATTGAAATGGGCGGTGATCACGACTTTTGTGCCGGGAATTAGCTGGGATTTTAACTCAGAGATGGAGGTCATAAAATGGTTTTGCCAGAAATAAATTTGGGCGAACGCAAAGTTAAAGATAAATTTGTTGAAAATTATACCCATGTCAACAAATAGAACTTTTACCATGATTAAGCCGGATGCGGTTGCAGAAGGTCACACTGGAGCTATCATTCAACAGATTGAGAAAGCCGGATACAAAATTATAGCTCTTACTAAATTGCAGATGAGCCCAACGCAAGCAGCCGAATTTTATGCGGTACATCAAGCGCGTCCTTTTTTCCAAAGCCTATGCGACTTCATGACGATGGGAGAAATCATTCCGATGATTTTGGAGAAAGAAAATGCAGTGGAGGATTTCCGTCAGTTGATCGGTTCGACAAATCCGGCAGATGCGGCGGATGGGACTATTCGGAAGAATTTTGCCAAATCCATTGAGGTAAATGCCATCCACGGATCCGATTCAGATGAAAATGCGGCCATCGAAGGCGCATTCTTCTTCCCAGGAGTCTAAAAATTAGCGGTGTTTGTAGAAGAGAAATCCATTCTCTTCTTTTAAGAAGATCAGGTTAGGGTGATACTTAAACCGGTCTTCTGCATCCGCTTTCATAATAAAAAAAGCAGGTCTATCCAGTTTCTTTGCGGCTAAAAGCACATCGCCAGCGGGTGTCTCTGTGGGCTTTTGGAAATATAATAAATGGGCATAGGACTTAAATCCGACGGGTTCGATGTAGACTTTTTGTCCTGCTTTTGCGATGTAAAAATCAATCACGGTTCCCTGGGTATAGCCCTCGATTTTAGGAACCACCACCGCCATATAGGTCATAATAACGATAATCGACGCGGACATCAGCGAATGCAATTTCTTCGTGAACAAAAAATAGATCACCGAAATACCATAAACCACCCCGATTAAAAACTCCCATCCCGCCCAGTAAACCGGCGCATGCAAATTCCCTTGCACAAAAACATCTTGAATGTAAGGAATGATGACACCCGCATTTTGACCTATTAAAGGAACGGCCGTCAAAACCACCGCCAATAGCAGCCCAACCAATCCCATCGCTGTCATATTCTTCCAATTCCACCGGTATCCTTCCCATTGCCATTCCTGAATAACAAGTGCAGAAAAATAAGTCAATGGAATCCAGCACATCGAAGAATAGTGTACAATTTTCGTCTTCACGATGCTAAATAGAATCAGCACCACAAAAAACAACACTTTCATCCAGTTCGAGAAATCTAACTCCTCTCGCTTCCATCTAAACAAATGTGCGCCTGCCCAAATCGAGACTGGAAAGCAGCCAATCAACAACACCACAAAATGGTAATAGAAAGGCTGTCCGTGTCCG
Source organism: Aquirufa sp. A-Brett2-W8 (assembly GCF_054558755.1). NCBI lineage: Bacteria > Pseudomonadati > Bacteroidota > Cytophagia > Cytophagales > Flectobacillaceae > Aquirufa > Aquirufa sp. A-Brett2-W8. The sequence goes on along the minus strand of NZ_JBPXKS010000008.1, from coordinate 38,745 downwards.
GCATCCCCCGTCGTCATCAAGCGAACTTGGTAGGTGAAAAAATCCTCAATAATCTGCCAGCCAAATTTATAGGCGATCAGTCCATACCAGGCAGCGAAAAATAAAACAGAGATCAAACCTGCTACGACCGCTCCTGTGAATAAACGAGTTGTTACACGCGATCGATAAAATAATCCCACCACCAACAGCGTCAAAGCCCAAAGTAATAATGCTGCGGGACCTTTAGTCAACAACGCTAAACCGATGGCAATACCAGCTAAAATCACATTTTGAAAGCGGCTAGAATCCTTAAAAAACTCAGCGAAAAAATAAACGCCCAGAAAAATTAACAGATTAAAAAGCGGATCAATAATCCCCGAACTCGCGTACACATGCGGGGTAATCGCCACTAAATAGGAGAAGGCCCAAAGATGACCAAAATTCTCATTCCAAGTCTTCTTTCCAATGGCATACAGCGTGCAAAGCGTCGCAATGCCAATTACTGCATTGGGGAAACGGGCCGCAAATTCCATCGAAATATCGGATTGGCCTGAAAAAGAATCAAAGGCCAGGAAGCTCAATGCCTGCAACCACAAGAACAAAGGGGGCTTCTCCCAGAAGGGCTGAAAATTGATTTGGACGCTAAAGAAATCCCCTGTCACAATCATCTCCCGTGCCGATTCAGCAAAATTCACCTCATCCCAATCGAATAAATGTGTTGATCCCAAAAAAGGGATATAGATCGCTGCACCTACGAGAGCCCAGAAAAGATAGGGTTTATTTTGAAGGGCTTTTAGCATAGATCAGGGTATAAAATAAATAAGATGACACGGTGCCGATGGCTGCACCCACCAGGGTATCCACCGGAAAATGTTGAAATAAATAGACTCTAGAATAGGCCACTCCCACGGCTAATAAACCAGCTATTAGGCCCCCGGAGAAACGACGTAGTAAAACCGCTATCCAGAAAAACACAAAGAAAGCGGCCCCCGTGTGTCCTGAAGGCATCGAATTATATTCACTGATCAGCAAACCGGGAATGATATGCCATTTAACACCTGAGTTTGCAAAATAAGCCAAAGGCCTTAAGGACTCCGCAAACACGAAATGCTTCAAGCCTTGAATCAACGCAGTAGAAAAAGCACAGGAATAGACATAAGGCAAAGCGTATTCTTTTCGAAAACGAAACAAGTAAATCAGAAACAGGGTGGGCAAAACCACTTCAGCAATGGAAGTTAGTGCTTGGAAGACAAGGTCGGCAGCAGCGGAATGATTTCCATTGATAAATAGCAGTTGATCAAGGCGCGTAAATGAGCTTACTCCTAGCCAGCCTATCACTTCAAAAATAAAAAAGATCCCTAAAAAAGCTTTTGCAGCCGGAGTCCAATGCTTCATAGCCCGAAATTACGAATTTGTTATCTCCATCTATTGCTGTTTTCGAATATTTTCGTAATTTCGCATTCTTTTTTACCCAAGAGTGAAAATGAACGTCCTAGAAGCATACCAGATACCGATACTTTCTTTAGAGGATAAAGTATACCCGTATTCCTTCACAGGTAACGACGAGTTTTTCGCTGCTTTCGAGCAGGAATGGGTACAAAAAGGCGAATTTAACGCAAAAGTGACGTTAGATAAAGGGGCCACCATGATTCAGGTTAGACTGATCATTGAGGGTCATTTGAAATTAATTTGCGACCGATCGAATGAAGAATTTGAATTCCCTATTCTCCTAGATGAGAAGATTATCTATAAATTCTCGGATCACAATGAAGACATGGGAAATAATTTGTTCTTACTAGACAGAAAGTCCCCTAAGTTAGATTTATCGCAAGATTTATTTGATTTCATTGCCTTGCAGGTGCCTATGAAAAAATTGCACCCGCGGTTCGTAAAACCCTTAGAAGAAGACGTAGATGGCGAGTTGATTTATACAACAGACCCGGAAGACGATAAAGCAGATCAGGAGCCAGAAATGGATCCTAGATGGGCAGCATTAAAAAAATTAACAGATAATAATTAATAAATAACAATACCATGGCACATCCTAAAAGAAAAATCTCTACTACTCGTCGTGATACAAGAAGAGCGCATGATTTTGGAACCCCTAAGCATTTAGGAGTAGATCCACAAACAGGCGAAACTCACCTTTATCACCGTGCTCACGTACATGAGGGAAACTTGTTCTACAAAGGAAAAATGATCGTAGAAGGATTCACGGTTAAGTAATTCCCTGATAGACTGCAGCTTTTCTCTGTTTTTTCAGCAAAACTGAAAAAATCCCGTTAAAATGCTATTTTTTGACTAAATTTAATACTATTTTTGCCAAAAGATTTAGTAATTAAACACAATTGAATGAAAATAGCCGTTGATGTGATGGGCGGGGATTATGCCCCAGAAGCAATAATACAAGGAATACTTTTATCGTTAACCAGTCTTTCAAACGACGACACTATACTAGCTGTAGGTCCTAAGGACACCATTGAGCAATTATTAGCGAAACACGGGTATGCTGGTAAGCAAATTACCATCATTCATGCGGACCAAGTAATTGAAATGGGTGAACATCCGACTAAGGCATTATCTCAAAAACCCAATTCCAGCATCGGAGTTGGGTTTCATCTTTTAAAAGAAGGCAAAGCAGACGTCTTTGCTTCTGCGGGAAATACCGGCGCTATGATGGTCGGATCTTTATTTTCCGTAAAAACTATCGAAGGAATTTCTCGCCCAGCGATCGCCGGTTTCGTACCTCAAGAGGACGGCACCTATGCATTAATGTTGGATATTGGCGCGAATGCTGATTGCAAGCCAGAGATGTTAGACCAATTTGCCCTTTTAGGCTCTGTGTATTTTGAGTCTACGACTGGAAAGAAATCTCCACGCGTGGGCTTGATGAGTATCGGAGAAGAAGAGCAAAAAGGAAATATGCTTACCTTAGCGACGCACGCCCTTTTAAAAGAAAATAAGAAGATTAACTTTATTGGAAATCTAGAGGGGAAAGACTTCTTTAAGAATAAAGCCGATGTGATTGTAACGGACGGATTTACGGGAAACATTATTTTGAAGATGGGCGAATCCCTTTACAAGATCATGAAAGACCAAGGAATCATGAATGAATTCATAGAGAATACGAATTACGAAAAATACGGCGGTAGCCCGATTATCGGGATTAATGGAAATGTGATTATTGCGCATGGGTCTTCGAGTCCTTTGGCCATACAAAACATGATCAAATTATGTAGATCCGTCGTAGAATCAGATGTTTGCGGAAAAATTAAGGCCGCTATCGAGAACCAATAATTATTATGAGCCAAAAAATAAGTGCAGCCATTACCGGAGTCGCAGGATATGTGCCGGATTATGTGCTGACGAACCAAGAATTAGAAAAAATCATTGACACGAACGACGAGTGGATTACCTCGCGTACCGGCATCAAAGAAAGACGTATTTTAAAAGGCGAAGGCCTAGGAACGTCTTTTATGGGAGCTAAGGCCGTAGAGGATCTCTTGAAGAAAACGAATACCAAGCCAGAAGAAGTAGATATGGTCATCTGCGCGACGGTAACTCCAGATTATTTTTTCCCGTCAGCTTCTAACCTTATTTGTAAGGCAGTAGGCATCCGTGAAACGGCGTCCTTCGATTTAGCCGCTGCTTGTTCCGGTTTCCTAAATGCTTTAGGAGCGGGAACTGCCTTTATCGAGTCAGGTCGTTACAAGAAAATTGTAGTGGTGGGAGCAGATAAAATGTCTTCGATTGTAGATTATACAGATCGTACGACGTGTATTCTTTTTGGGGATGGAGCTGGAGCAGTTATGCTAGAGCCTAATTTCGAAGGTTTGGGAGTACAAGATTTCATCTTAAAATCAGACGGAGATGGCTGTGAAGCCTTAATGCAAAAAGGGGGCGGAAGCGCCTACCCTCCTACGATAGAAACAGTCGAAGCTAAATGGCATTATATTCGCCAAGAAGGTCAATCCGTATTTAAATTTGCAGTGACTCGTATGGCGGATGTTTCCGAAGAAATTATGAAGCGTAACCACTTAACGGGCGATGATATTAAATACTTAGTGCCTCACCAGGCAAACAAGCGTATCATTGATGCGACAGCAAGCCGCATGGGTGTGAGTGACGATAAAGTGATGTTGAATATCCAAAATTATGGAAATACAACAGCGGCGACGATTCCACTTTGTCTTTGGGATTACGAAAACAAACTAAATAAAGGAGATAATTTGATCTTAGCAGCCTTCGGCGGAGGTTTCACCTGGGGATCAGCTTACGTTAAATGGGCATACGACCCTAAATAAACAGAAATGGCAACTACAGCAGACATTAAAAATGGTTTGGTGATTAAATACAATGACGATTTATATTCGATCATTGAATTCCTTCATGTAAAACCGGGTAAAGGCCCCGCTTTCGTTCGGACTAAATTGCGTTCATTAAGCTCAGGAAAAGTATTAGACAACACCTTTAACTCAGGTGTGACAATCTATCCAGTGCGTGTAGAACGTAGAAAATTTCAATTCATCTACAAAGACGAATATGGATTCAATTTTATGGATCAAGAATCTTTCGAGCAAATTCTGTTGAATGAGAACCTTTGCGTCATGGCTGATTTAATGAAAGAAGGCCAAGAAGTAGAGATTTTGATAAATACAGAAAACGATGCCGCTTTATCTTGTGAATTACCTCCTTTCGTAGAATTAAAGGTAACTTACACAGAACCAGGCGTTCGTGGGGATACGGCTAACTCGCCGAAGAAACCCGCAACGGTAGAAACGGGAGCAACGATTACGGTCCCTATTTTCATCGAACAAGATGAAATAATAAAAGTAGATACAAGAACCTATTCATACGCTGAGCGTGTAAAATAATTAGCTACCTTTGTAGCGCTTAATTAATAAAAAAGAATGGATACTAAAGAAATTCAGCGATTACTTGATTATATCGCAAAGTCTCCGCTAGCTGAGGTTAGCATCGAAACAGAGGGTTTAAAGGTCTCTGTGAAGAAATTTAGCGAAGCAGCACCCGTAGTTAGTGTAGTGGCGACAACGCCCGCAGCTGCAGCTCCGGCGGCAGCAGCACCAGCGGCTCCAGTTGCAGCAGCTCCGGCTCCCGTAGCAGATAACTTATACACCGTAAAATCACCTATGATTGGTACGTTCTACAGAGCGGCTGGTCCAGATAAAGATAATTTCATCGAAGTAGGATCAGAAATCGCTCCGGGTAAAACCGTTTGTGTGATCGAAGCGATGAAATTGTTTAACGAAATTGATTCAGAGATCTCTGGAAAGATCGTTAAAATCTTAGTTGATAATGCTAGTCCAGTAGAATTTGATCAACCATTATTCTTGGTTGAAAAAGCGTAATCTATGTTTAAAAAGATATTAATAGCGAATCGCGGGGAAATTGCCCTGCGTATTATTCGTACTTGCAAGGAAATGGGCATTAAAACAGTGGCCGTTTTCTCTACTGCTGATCGCGACAGTTTACATGTTCGCTTTGCGGATGAGGCCGTTTGTATCGGACCTCCACCCAGCAAACAATCCTATTTAAATATCCCGGCGATCATTTCGGCTGCAGAAGTAACTGGAGCAGATGCGATTCACCCAGGATATGGTTTCCTTTCAGAAAACGCGGAATTCTCCCGCATTTGTTCAGAACATGGAATTAAATTCATCGGTGCTTCGGCAGAGATGATTAATTCGATGGGGGACAAAGCGACGGCGAAAGACACGATGAAAAAGGCAGGAGTTCCGGTTATTCCCGGATCTGATGGCCTAATTGACACCGTAGAGGAAGCGAAGGAATTAGCTAAAACCATTAAATACCCGGTAATCATCAAAGCTACGGCTGGGGGTGGTGGTCGTGGTATGCGTATCATTCGCGAGGAGTCTGAATTTGACAAATTGTGGGAAGATGCGAAGATGGAATCGGCGGCGGCTTTTGGAAACGATGCCATGTACATGGAGAAATTTGTAGAGGAGCCTCGCCACATTGAAATCCAAATCGTAGGAGATAAATTTGGTAAAGTTTGTCACTTATCTGAACGCGATTGCTCGATTCAACGTCGTCACCAAAAATTATGTGAAGAAACTCCTTCCCCTGCCCTTTCTGACGAATTACGTAAGAAAATGGGGGATGCTGCGATTGCAGGTGCGACAGCCATCGGTTACGAAGGTGTTGGAACCGTTGAATTCTTAGTGGACAAAAATGGGGATTTCTACTTCATGGAGATGAATACACGTATCCAAGTAGAGCACCCGATTACAGAAGAAGTAACAGATTTTGACTTAATTAAAGAGCAAATCAAGGTAGCAGCAGGTATTCCGATTTCGGGCCAAAACTACTTCCCTAAATTATTCGCTCTCGAATGTCGTATTAATGCGGAGGATCCAGCGAACGGTTTCCGTCCGTCTCCAGGTAAGATCACGAATCTTCACCTTCCAGGCGGCCATGGGGTTCGTATTGACTCCCACGTCTATTCTGGTTACACGATTCCACCTAATTACGATTCGATGATTGCTAAGGTGATCGTTTCAGGCCAAAGCCGCGAAGAGGTTCTTCTTCGCATGAAACGTGCTTTGCAAGAATTCGTGATCGAGGGTATCAAAACAACGATTCCATTCCACATTAAATTAATGGATGATCCGATATTCAAATCGGGTAAATTCACGACGGCCTTCATGGACACTTTTGATTTGAATGACTTATAATTTTGCCCATTCAGGGATTGAAAAAGGAGGCTTTCGGGTCTCCTTTTTTTATTATAAAACATTTTCAATTAGACACTTGCATATCAATTGAAGATTTTATAAATTTGCACTCCCATTTTTCGATTGAATGCCCGTTTGAAAGATAAAATAGGTCATAATCAATTCCTTTAGACAAATTCCGTGGTCTAGGTGGAAACGATTGAAACAGTTAAATTATAAACAAGTGGATACTTTAAGTTACAAAACCATCTCCGCAAACAAAGCTACTGTACAGAAAGCTTGGTTTGTTGTAGATGCTGAAAATCAAATTTTAGGACGTGTTTGTTCTGAAATTGCGAAAATCATTCGTGGAAAACACAAGCCTTCTTTTACTCCACACGTTGATTGTGGCGATCAAGTGATCGTTATCAACGCGGATAAAATTCGCTTAACTGGTAAGAAAATGACAGACAAGGTGTATATCCGTCACACGGGTTACCCAGGTGGTCAGCGTTTCGCAACTCCACGCGAGGTTTTAGTAAAGAACCCAAGAGGTGTTGTAGAATCAGCAGTAAAAGGTATGTTACCTAAAAACCGTTTAGGTCGTGAATTATTTCACAACTTATTCGTTTATGCGGGATCAGAACATCCTCACGCAGCTCAACAACCTAAAGTAATTACCTTTTAACGGACATTAAGATAATGGCAGAAATAACAAGTAAAATCGGTAGAAGAAAGACAGCAGTAGCTCGTATTTCTATGACACCAGGTAAAGGCCAGATTAAAATCAACGGCCGTATGTTAACTGATTACTTTCCATCTGAAATTCTTCAGATTGTTGTTAATCAACCATTCGCTTTAACGAACACAGTAGGTTCATTTGATGTAACAGCTAACGTAGATGGCGGTGGTATCAAGGGACAAGCTGAAGCGCTTCGTATGGCGATTTCACGTGCACTTCAAACGCAAGATGCAGAATTACGTTCCCCTTTGAAAAAAGAAGGATTCTTAACTCGTGACCCACGTATGGTGGAGCGTAAGAAACCGGGACGTGCGAAAGCTCGTAAGAGATTCCAGTTCTCTAAGCGTTAAGATTTGTTCGTGGAAAAGGCTTGTCTGTTGCCGATGCCTTTTCCACTTTTATATTATTCACACTTAAACAACCAAAATGGCACAATTAAGCTACAACGACTTGCTTGACGCAGGCGTTCACTTCGGTCACTTGACTCGTAAGTGGGATCCTAAAATGGCTCCATATATCTTTATGGAGAAAAATGGTATCCACATCATTGATCTAAATAAAACTATCTCTTCTTTAGAAGAAGCTTCAGCAGCTCTTCGTTCGATTGTACGTTCTGGCCGTAAGGTTATGTTCGTTGCAACGAAAAAGCAAGCACAAGAAATTGTGACGACAGAAGCAGATAAATTAAAAATGCCCTACGTTACTGACCGTTGGTTAGGTGGTATGTTGACTAACTTCGCGACTGTACGTAAGTCCATCAAGAAGATGTCTAGCATTGATAAAATGTTAAAAGACGAAGTTCTTGTTAAAACGATCGCTAAGCGTGAGCGTTTAATGTTAACTCGTGAAGAAGAAAAATTAAAGCGTGTGTTAGGTGGTATCACTGAATTAACTCGCCTTCCAGCGGCTTTATTCATTGTAGACGTTAAGCGTGAGCACATCGCGGTTTCTGAGGCTAAGAAATTAGGTATCCCAGTTTTCGCTATGTGCGATACTAACTCTAACCCAGACTTAGTTGATTACCCTATCCCAGCGAATGATGATGCATACAAGTCTATCTCTATCATCATCACAGCTATTTCTAAAGCAATCGAAGAAGGTTTAGCTGAAAGAAAGCAGGATAAAGATGATGCTCGTGAGGCGGAAGAAGTAGAAGCTAAAAAAGCAGCGGACGACGATTCACAAGAGGCAGCTAAGGTAGCGGCTAAATACGAAAAAGAAGCAGAACAAGAATAAATATTCATAACATGTCAATTACAGCAGCAGACGTAAATAAGTTACGCCAAATGACAGGCGCGGGAATGATGGATTGCAAAAAAGCTTTGACAGAAGCCGAAGGTGACTTCGAAGCAGCAGTTGATTTCCTTCGTAAAGCAGGTCAAAAAGTAGCCGCGAAACGTGCAGATAATGAAACGAATGAAGGTGTTGTTTTAGTAGCACTTAATGCGGATCATTCTAATGGTAAAATAATTGCTTTAGCTTGTGAAACTGAACCAGTTTCTAAAGTGCCAGACTTCAATAACTTAGCAAAAACAATCATTGACAAAGCAGCAGCGTCTCACGCTCCTTCAGCGCATGATTTATTAGCTGAGCCATTAGCAGATGGACGTTCATTAGAAGGTCACATCATTGACTTAACTGGTAAAATTGGAGAGAAAATTACCTTAGCTGCTTACGAAAACGTAACAGCGGAGAAAGTTGTTTCTTATATTCACTCGAATAACAAAATCGGTGTTTTAGTTGCATTCGAAAACGTTCAAGGAGCAGATGTATCTGAAGTAGGTAAAGATATCGCCATGCAAATTACCGCTATGAAACCAGTCGCTTTAGACAAGGATGGCGTTGATTCTGAGACCATTGAAAGAGAAATCGAAATCGGAAAAGATCAAGCACGTCAAGAAGGTAAGCCGGAGGCGATGTTAGAGAAAATTGCGGTAGGTAAATTAGAGAAGTTCTACAAAGAGCAAACTTTATTGAACCAACAATTCGTAAAAGACTCATCTATCACGATTCGTCAACTATTAGAGCAAACGCAAAAAGGTTTAACGATTTCATCGTTCAAACGTATTTCTTTGGTTTAATAGCACTCGAATTATAGGAAAGGCCCACCCGAAAAGGTGGGTCTTTTTTTTGTCATGAAAATTATCGTCTCTACGCTCAATTTCTTTGATAGAATGCGCTACATTTTCTAACTTGTAGTTGAATTCAAATTCTGAAAATTTTAGTCGAGAATGGCGTTAATTAGCATCTTAGGTGGAGGAGAAAGTGGTGTAGGAGCCGCTTTATTAGCTAAATCAAAGGGATTTGCCGTGTTTTTGTCCGATGCTGGATCGCTAAAAGAAAATCACCAACAGACATTACGTGAAAATCAAATTGAATTCGAGACGGGCGAACATAGTTTAGACCGTATTTTGAATTCGGATGAAATCATCATCAGCCCTGGGATTCCGGAGAAAACGGATATCGTAAAGGCCATTAAAGCAAAGGGGATTTCGCTTATATCTGAGATTGAATTCGCCTCGCGATACACGAAGGCGAAAATTATCGCTATCACCGGATCAAATGGTAAAACAACAACAACCTTATTGACTTACCATTTCTTGAAATCAGCAGGTCTAAAAGTGGGTTTGGCGGGAAATATTGGACAGAGCTTTGCCAAGAAAGTGATGGAAGATCAACATGATATTTATGTGCTAGAGATCTCCAGTTTTCAATTAGACCGCTGCTTTCAATTCCAACCAGATGTCGCTGTATTATTAAATATCACCCCCGATCACTTAGATCGCTACGAGTATAAATTTGAAAATTACATTGCCTCGAAGTTCCGTATTTTCCAAAACGCGGGTGCTAAAACGAGCTGTGTGCTTTGGGCAGATGATGAAGTGATTAAAGCTCACTCAGCTAAAATGCCATCCAATGCGCGGTTAAAAACCGTCAGTTTTCATCAAAAAGCGGATGCTTTTATTTCGGCCGAAAAAATTCAATTCGATGGCGCTGAATTAGTTTTAGCTGATGCTCCATTGAATGGCCCACACAATGCCATCAATATGTCAGTTGCTATTTTAGCAGCACATGAGGCGGGGCTAACCTTCCCGCAAATCCTTCAGTCCCTTCCCTTATTTGAAAATGCCCCGCACCGATTAGAATCATGTGGGTTATGGAAAGGGGTTGAATTCATTAATGATTCCAAGGCCACCAATGTGGATGCCGTTTTTTATGCCCTAAATAGCTATAAGCAACCTTTGATTCTTCTCATGGGAGGTGTAGACAAAGGGAATGAATATGAAGTCTTAGATGCCTTAGTAAAAGAAAAAGTGAAAGGTTTGATCTGTCTAGGGACAGATAATTCGAAATTAGAGAGTCATTTTAGTGCTATCGTTCCGAAGCTTTTTTCGACAGATCAATTAGAGGCCGCTATTCATAAAAGTATGGAATGGGCGAGCGAAGGTGATGTTGTGTTGCTTTCTCCAGCTTGTGCTAGCTTTGATTTGTTTAAGAATTATGAAGATCGAGGAGATCAATTTAAGAACACTCTAAAACGTTTGATCCATGGATAGTAAAATCAAGGCCTTTTTTCAGGAGCATCTAAAGGGGGATTACAAGATTTGGTTGATCGTGTTTATTTTAAACGCGTTTGGTTTAGTAATTCAGTTTTCTGCTAAAGCAAAACTGACGATGGATGGGCCGCTTGAGCCGCTTTCCAGTTTTGTCAAAACTTTAGCCATTTTAGGCATATCCTTTTATTTAATGTCCTTCTTCTCTAAATCAAATTATAGTAGAGTGGCTAAATTTAGTGATTTAGCCTTAATTCTATCTTGGGGATTAGTACTAATTGCCCTATTATTTGGGCCAAAAATAGGGGGTGCAAATCGCTGGGTGAACCTAGGGCCTATCTCCTTTATGCCATCAGATATGGTTAAATTATGCCTCATCACGAGTCTCGCTAAAGATTTCTCCTCTAAACAAGCTGACCCCGAATCATATAATTACGTGATGTTCATTCGAATGCTTTTTAAAATCGGCATTTCGTGCTTCCTAATTATGCTTTCAAACTTTTCGACGAGTGTTTTGATTTTTTTCACCAGTTGTATTCTGATGTATTTTGGTCGTGTTCCGGCGAAGCAAATTATCGCCATTATTGTAGCGGTTGGCGTTTTAGCTGTGACTGTAGTTGGATTGGGCATTGGCCAAAGAGCCCAAACAGTAAAAACTCGAATGGAGAACTTTGTTCAACGTATAGGCAAGAATGAAACAAAAGTAAATAAGGCTGCTAAAAACGAGGACTACCAAATTACGAATAGTCTTTATGCTATTTCCACTGGAGCCATTCACCCGAAAGGACCTGGAAAAAGCCAACAACGCTTTATCTTATCTCAGGCCGAATCCGATTTCGTGTATGCCATCATTATTGAAGAATATGGTATCGTGGGCGGTCTAGCTATTCCGATCCTCTTCCTCATCTTTATGTATCGAGGGGCGAAAGCCATTCAGTATAGCAATAAACCTTTTGGCGGATTGCTATCCGCTGGGTTAACATTCTCCATTGTTTTCCAGGCTTTCATTAACATGTTAGTAGCGGTGGACGCGGGTCCGGTAACCGGTCAACCCATGCCCATGATTTCTGCGGGAGGTACGTCCTTGATTTTTACTGCGATTAGTATTGGATTAATTTTAGCCGTTAGCAAGGACAAAGATCCTGAACCTGTTCAAACTGCTCTAGCCTAATGTCCATTCAACGCGTCATTATTTCTGGAGGGGGAACAGGGGGACATATTTATCCCGCTATTTCAATCGCGAACGCGATGAAGGAAATTGACTCGTCCATTGCGTTTTTATTCGTGGGTGCGGAAGGAAAAATGGAGATGGAAAAAGTACCTAAAGCTGGCTTTAAGATTATCGGTTTACCGATAGTGGGTATCCAAAGAACCCAGGTTTGGAAGAACCTCTTCTTCCCTTTTAAGCTTTTGAAAAGCCTTTTTTTATCCGTTAAAATTTTGCGGGAATTCAAACCAGATGTAGCTGTAGGCGTGGGCGGTTATGCCTCTGGGCCTTTGTTATTAGCCGCTCGATTTCTAGGTATCCCCTATTACATTCAAGAACAGAATTCCTTCGCAGGAATAACGAATAAAGCATTAGCCGCTAAGGCAGAACACATTTTCGTGGCTTATCTTGGTATGGAAAAATTCTTTCCTGCGGAAAAAATCACCTTGAGTGGAAATCCAGTTAGAAAAGACTTACTCGATGCGAAGGGTAAAAAAGCGAAGGCGGCAACTCATTTCTCCTTAGATCCAGCGAAAAAAACTATTTTAATCATCGGCGGAAGTCAAGGGGCGCTCAGTATCAATCAAAGCATCTTAGCCGGATTAGATCGATTAGCGAAAGCGGGAATACAAGTGATTTGGCAAACAGGAATCGCATTCGAATCCACCGCAAAGCAAGCTACTGCAAATCAACCTTCCCTCTACGTCTCCGCCTTCATCTACGAAATGGACTTAGCTTATGCCATGGCTGATTTAGTCATCTCCAGAGCCGGAGCGTCCTCCGTATCAGAGATTTGTTTAATCGGTAAAGCAAGCATTTTAGTCCCTTTACCTGGCGCCGCAGAAGACCACCAAACGGAGAACGCGAAAAGTCTCGTTTCCCAAAATGCAGCCATTTTAGTGCGCGACTCTGAGGTGAAGGAAGCTTTAATTACGGAAGCCCTGAAGGCGATTCAATCTGACTTAAGTTCCATTGAGAAAAATAGTCTTCGTTTAGCAAAGCCGAACGCAGCACATGATATTGCCCAATTCATTTTACACGCATGAAAAAAGAGTTAAGCCTTAGTGATTTAAAACAAGTCTATTTTTTAGGAATTGGAGGTATTGGTATGTCTGCCATCGCACGCTGGTTTTTGCACAATGGATTCCCGGTAGCGGGTTATGATAAAACAGAAAGCCCGCTAACGAAAAAATTAGCCGAAGAAGGCATGGTCATTCACTATGAAGATTCCGTCGATCTAATCCCTACAGCTTGCCTTTCAGACACCGAACATAGTTTATTCATCTATACCCCAGCGATTCCGAAGGATCACATCGAGAAGAATTATTTATTAACACAAGGAATTCGCCTTTACAAACGTTCCGAAATTTTAGGTTGGATCACCCAACAAATCCTTACCCTAGCGGTAGCTGGAACGCACGGTAAGACGACGACATCCTCCCTTTTGACGCATTTATTAATTCATGCTGGTAAAAATGTGACGGCGTTTTTAGGTGGTATAACCGTGAATTACGGCACTAATTTCATCCCAAACCAGTCAAAAGAAAACATCGTTTGTGTGGTAGAGGCGGATGAATACGATCGCTCTTTTTTAACCCTACATCCTCAAGCGGCCGTAGTAACTTCCACCGATGCGGATCACCTGGACATTTATGGCGATGGCGATTCTGTTGTAGAAAGTTTCCAATTATTCGTAAACCAAATCAAGTCAGACGGATTCTTTATCCAGAAAAAGGGATTGAGTTTAAAATCAGCCTTAGGTGGCTCGACTTTTGGGATCGATCAAGGGGATTTCCAGGCAAATAACATTCGAATCAAAGATCACCGAATGATTTTTGATATGAGCTATCCGGGTGGCGATGTGAAAGATATTCCCATGCGAATTCCGGGCTTTCATAATATTGAAAATGCGCTGGCAGCAGCCGCTCTTGCCATGCAAGTGGGAGTTAGCGGGGAAGAAATCAAGGCAGGTATAGCGTCGTTCTTAGGGGTTAAGCGCCGCTTTGAATACCAAGTAGAATCAGATGAACACGTCATGATCGATGATTATGCGCATCATCCGACGGAGATCGCCGCTTGTCTGAATTCGGTTAAAGCACTTTATCCAGGTGTAAAAATTACAGCGGTATTCCAGCCGCATTTATTTTCGAGAACCCGCGATTTTATGGAGGATTTTGCCAAAAGTCTAGCTATCGCAGATGAACTCTATTTATTAGACATCTATCCCGCGCGGGAACTGCCTATTGAAGGCGTCACTTCAGACTGGTTATTGAATAAAATTGAACTGAAAGAGAAGCAAGTTATCTCTAAAAAAGACTTACTCCAGGTGATCGATGAGAAAAAACCCGCTTTATTAGTGACGATGGGAGCAGGAGATATTGATCTTCTTTTGAATGATTTAAAATTGAGCTTATCTTAGTATAATATTTCAAAATGAAAGCAAATTCGACTTTAATCAAGCAGGTAATCGGGATGGTGATTTTATTCACCCTCGTACTTTCTGCGGTCGTATTTGCAGAAATAAGTTTCAATGAAGTCGTTTGTAAAGGTCTGGAGATAAATGTCGATTCCGATAATGAAAAGACGCTTTTGAGTAAAAAAGATATTCAACTAATGGTGTCAGAACAAGGCACAGACTATTTCTTAGACAAACCTATCACCCAGATTTCTTTGCGAAATATTGAAGATCGCGTGAAGCGAATTCCTTTAGTTAAATCATGCGAGGCGCACCACGATTTCAGCGGCATCATTTCGGTTTCGGTCAAAGAATATAAACCGATAGCCCGCATCGTCCGTTCGACGATGGGAACATCGCCCTTTCCGGATCAATACATTTCAGAAGACGGGAAATTCATAGGGACTAGTCCGCTGTTTACTCCACGAATCCTTGTGACTGGCGGTCCCTATTTTGATGGGAAACGCGATCTTCAAGATAAAAGAGGAAAGACATTGATTCCTTTTTTTCAGTACATTGCAAATAACGCCTTTTGGAAGGCGCAAATCTCTCAAATTATCGTCGCAAAAGACGGGGGAATCGTGTTAATTCCGACGATAGGAACTACACGCATTGATTTTGGCCTAGCGGTTAACATCGAAAATAAGTTCAAAAAATTGTTCATATTCTATCAAAAAGTGATCCCGAATAAAGGGTGGAACAAGTATAGCTGGGTGCAGCTAAAATATAAGAATCAGGTTATTTGCGAATAATGGCCAAATGTTTTAATTTAATATTCGTTCTACAAAAAATATATAATGCGTAACGACTTAATTATTGGTTTAGATATTGGTAGCTCACATGTTAGAGCTATTGCAGGAAAGCAAAATGACCGCGGCAGATTAGAAATTTTAGCAACAGGAACCTCTGTTAACAGCAATAATGTGTTAAATGGGGAAATTGTTAATATCAATAAAACGACGGCAGCTATTTCTGAAGCCATGAGTCAAATTTCTCACGTATTAGATGGAAAGAATTCAGATCATTTCTTTTCCTCTAATCTATCAGGATCGCATATTAAAGTGCAGCCTTTTAGCTTATCGAAAATAAGAAAAAATGAAAGAGATGCTGTTTCGAACAATGAGGTAATGAGCCTTTTTGAGGAAGCTAAGCGTACTTTTGCAGACAAAAATCCTTGCGTTTTACATACTTTACCTATTGGATTTAAGGTAGGAAATTTACCTGAAACCCTAGATCCTATCGGTCAAATAGGCCCAAAAATTCAAGCCGATTTCGTATTCATCTCGGCTAATCCAAGCAAGAATGATTTATTAACACAATGTTTGAAATCTGCTGAAACGAAGCATTTAAAGAAAGGAAATGTGTATTTCAGTTCTTTAGCTACGGCGAGTTCTGTATTGAACAAAGAAGAAAAGCAGGAAGGCGTTGTATTAGTCGATTTAGGTAGTGGTACCACGGAGATCAGTATTTTCCAAAACAACCGCATAAAGCATGCTACCGTATTAAACTGGGGTGGCGATTTGCTTACTGCTGATATACAATCAGGCTTAGATATCTCTAAGGACCATGCCGAAACATTAAAAGTTCGTTTTGGCTCAGCGATTCAGAAAGACATTCCCGTAAGTGAAGTAGTCCTGATTCCGGGAATCGCAGGTCGTAAGGCAACGCCGGTATCGGTGAAGAACTTAGCCATCATCATTGAAGAGCGTTTGAAAGAATTAGCAGCCATTGTGGTAGCCGAAGTTTCGAATCACGCTGATTTAAAGAATTTGAAAGCAGGGATTGTATTAACCGGTGGCGGTGCGCAATTGCCTTATATTGATGAATTGTTCCAAAAATTCACCGGCCTAGATGCCCGCATTGGAGATCCTAATGCTTCTTCAAGCAATCCTGAAATTGCCGCAGAAATCAAAGATCCTTCCTTTGCCACGGTAATTGGATTAGTTCAAGTGTATTACGATCAGCAAGAAACAGCTGAGGCAGATGAGGCTCAGATGGCTATCGTGCCTATGAAAGAAATGGCAACAGAATCAGCTTATACTGAATCGAAAACTTCGAAACCAGCTCCACGCATCGGTGATTTATTCCGCAAAATGGTGGATGTCGTGATGGGTGAAGAAGATGAAGGTGAAGCTACGTATTAAAAAAGCTCTTTAGAATAGCTTTGATTCGATCAATTGAATCAAAATGTGGATCACTTTGATGTGGATTTCTTGAATGCGATCTGCGTAACCAAAGTGGTCCACTCTTATTTCATGGCATCCATAAGAGGCTAATTGTCCTCCATCTTTGCCCGTTAATAGAATCACTTCCATTCCTTTAGCCTGAGCTGCTTTTACGGCTTCGATAATATTAGCCGAATTTCCTGAGGTGGAGATTCCTACTAAAACATCCCCTGCATTTCCTAGGCCCTCTATAAATCGAGAAAATATATAATTATAACCAAAGTCATTACTCACACAGGAAATGTGCGAGGGATCTGAGATCGCCATAGCGGCTAAAGCCGGACGATTTTCGCGGTAGCGACCTGATAATTCTTCTGCAAAATGCATCGCATCACAATGGCTTCCACCGTTCCCACAAGACAAAATTTTATTCCCTTTTTTTAGTGCATTAACAAGCACATCAGCCGCCTTTTCGATCGATTCGATCTTCGCTGGGTTGGCTAAAAAGTCAGCTAGAACTTGCTGGGATTCTTGAAGGGATTGGGTGATCAGATTATTCATAAGACAAAGATAATTAAAAATTGCCTCCTGCACCGCCTCCGCCGAAGTCCCCTCCGCCAAAGCCGCCAAAATCAAATCCACCGCCGCCACCAGAGCCACCGCCACTGCCGTAATTCCCGCCACCTAAGAAAATAGGAGGAAAGAACATGCCGCCTCCGCGAGATCCGGGACCACCTTTTCC
This sequence comes from Aquirufa sp. A-Brett2-W8, assembly GCF_054558755.1. Taxonomy (NCBI): domain Bacteria; kingdom Pseudomonadati; phylum Bacteroidota; class Cytophagia; order Cytophagales; family Flectobacillaceae; genus Aquirufa; species Aquirufa sp. A-Brett2-W8. The sequence goes on along the minus strand of NZ_JBPXKS010000008.1, from coordinate 21,206 downwards.
GCCACCATTGCGTACAGCCTTGATAATGGAAATGATGATTAATAAGAGGAAAATGATAATAACGGGAGGAATACCCTGCGGCTCTTCACCGCTATCCTCGTTTTTAAATTCCCCACTCGCGCGACGCATCATTTCGGTGGTCGCTTCATCTAATCCTTGATAATAGACCCCTGCCTTGAAGGTGGGTTTTAAAATTCGATTAATGATTCGTTTACAAACGGCATCTGGTAAAACATCTTCGATGCCTCGACCCGTCACGATGCGAAGCTTGCGATCTTGCATGGCTACCAGGATGACGACGCCGTTGTTTTTGCCTTTTTGGCCTACACCCCAGACTTTCCCTATATCAATCGCGTAATCGTAAGGATCGCGGCCATTCGTGGAATTAACTAGAACTATCGCAAATTGGGTGGAGGTGGAATCTGCATAACCGCGCATCTTCTGCTCTAGCGCATTTTCCTCTTCCGGATTTAATAGGCCAGCCTCATCTAAAATAAAACCGTTGGGTTTTGCGGGAATGCCTTCTTGCGCAAAAATAGAGGAACAGGAAAGTAAGAATAGGAGGAGAAGTTTCCGCATATATAGGGTTAAATGCCAAAAGAAATTTCGTTCGACAATTCATTGACATCCCCCGCATCGTAAGGGAAAAAGTTAGCTAATACCTCTCCGGTGCGCTTCACACCATGAGCAAGACCTGCGCCAAACTCATTTTTCGCTAAGTAAACCCGCATCTCATCTCGAATGGTTTCCCAAAACTCGGCCGGCACTTTCGCATCGATTCCTTTATCCCCGATGATACTATACTTGCGGTCTTTCATCGCCAGATACACCAAAACCCCATTCTGCAAATCCGTTTTCTGCATACCTAATTGAAAGAATACCTCCTTCGCCCGATCAATCGGATGTCCTGCGCAATGACTTTCAATGTGCACACGAATTTCTCCAGATGTGGTTAATTCCGCATCTCGAATGGCTTGTAAAATTAGGTTTTGGTGTTCTTCTGACAACATCCTTATTTCTTCTCGTCAAAGTTTACTTCTGGCGCTTTATCCGATCCAGCATCCGCTTGGAAGAATCCTTTCTCTGCAAATCCAGAGAACGACGCGATTAAGCTATTCGGAAAAGTAACGATCAAGGTGTTATAGCCCTGAACCGCTGCATTGAAATTATCGCGCTCCTCTTTGATTCGGTTTTCTGTACCTTCTAATTGAGCCTGCAATTCAGAGAAGTTCTCCGTTGCTTTCAATTGCGGATAGTTTTCAGCTACCACCATCAAACGCGATAAGGCACCCCCTAAAGAAGACTGTGCCGCTTGGTATTTTTGCAAATTCTCTGGGCTTAAATCCTTCGAGTCTAATTTCATTTGTGTAGCACTGGCACGAGCTTCGATCACCGCTGTTAACGTCGATTTCTCGAAATTAGCTACGCCTTGAACTGTTTTCACTAGATTAGGAATTAAATCCGCCCGACGCTGGTAGGCACTTTGAACGTTTGCCCACTTAGCTTTTACGTCTTGATCCGATGTAGCCATGCTATTGCGAGAACCTACACCCCAAAAAATCACGAGAGCAATAACTCCCAAAACAATCAATACTGTTAATAAGGTCTTATTCATGTTGATAAATTTTAATTGGTTTTATTTGAAACAAAAATAACTATTAAATATTAAAGACCTGATTTTTGTGCGACAATCATCCGGTCATTTTCTTTAAAGTCCTGCAACAGCTTGACTTCTTGGAAACCCTTGCTAAACAAGAGCTCGACAGTTTGAGTTCCAAAATGCTGGTTAATTTCTAGACATAGATAACCTCCAGCCCGCAAACGCTCCTGAGCAAAATCAGCCAGCGCCACATAATATTTCAAGGCATCGTCATTAGGCACAAATAAGGCTAAATGCGGTTCAAAGTCTAGCACATGCTTTGCCATCTCTTTGGCCTCGTCCTGAGTCACATACGGTGGATTCGAAACGATTACATCCCACGAACCCTCCGCAGAAGGCCAGGTAAAAATATCTTGTTGTTTAAATTCAACCGAAGCGCCCAGCAAAAGAGCATTCTGACGCGCCACCTCGAGTGCCCCTACTGAAATATCCCAAGCCTCCACATTCAATGAGGGACGCTCTAATTTTAACGAAATAGGTATGCAACCAGAACCTGTTCCTACATCTAGTACGGATTCATTTTTAGGTGCATGACGTAATACGAGATCCACTAGCTCCTCGGTTTCAGGCCTAGGAATCAAGGTATCCGAATTCACTGAAAATAAATGATCGCGAAAATAGGTCTTCCCCATCACGTATTGGAGGGGTTCTCCTCCCGCCAGGCGCGCCATTCGCAACGACCAATCTGCTGGCAATTCCACCTCTTTTTTAAGTACGATATCCATAGAGCTCAAATTCCATCCCAGATCAAGGCAGCGAAAAGCGATCGCACGAGCTTCCGAGGCCTCATAATGAACACTAATTGAATCAGTGATTTGTTGGAGGAGAATAGGACTAGAAATCGATATCATTTGTGGATAATTTGGGTAAATTTACGAATTATAAACCGATGAAAACGCTATGAAAAAATTAATACTACCGCTCATCACAATCCTAGGATTCCAGTCGACGGTGAATGCACAATACAAGACGATCGGCAAGATTCATGTCTATGATGAATCCGTTAAAAGCTTGATCGACCCAGCCACTCCTATTGAGATTGTGGCGGAAGGCTATACTTGGTCGGAAGGCCCGGTTTGGGTGAAGAAAGGGAACTACCTTTTGTTCTCAGATGTACCTGAAAATAAAATTTATCAATGGACCGCGGATAAGGGAGCCGTTCTTTATTTGACGCCATCTGGCTATTCAGGCTCCGTGTATTATTCTTATGAACCGGGTGCGAATGGTTTGATTATAAACCAAAAAGGGAACCTGGTATCTGCCGAACACGGAAATAGACGAATTGCGGAGATGCCTTTGGGAAAACCGGAATTAAAAAAATCCCTGAGTGGATTATGGGAAGGCAAAAAACTGAATAGCCCGAACGACGTCATTCAAGCAAAAAATGGGGATTATTACTTCACCGATCCTCCTTATGGTCTGCCGGGCCGCGGAAAAGACGAGCCAGCGAAGGAAATAGCCTTTCAAGGGGTCTACCGCATCACGAAAAAAGGGGAGATGAGTTTGCAATATGCTAAAATGGCTAGACCCAATGGTTTAGCGATGAACCCAAACGAAAGTATCCTGTATGTGGGCTCCTCAGAACCGAAGGAATCACATATTTTAGCCTTCCACGTGGGCAAGGACGGAAACCTGGGCGAACCTAGTGTTTTCTTTGATGCTGCCGAATTAGCCAAACAAGGAATCCGTGGAGGTTATGATGGGATGAAACTAGATAAAATGGGTAATATTTGGACGACTGGGCCAGGGGGAATTTTGATCATCAGCCCAGCTGGGAAATTATTAGGACGCATCGAGACGGGGAACCCGAATTCAAATGTAAATTTTGGGGAAGATGGCTCGACCTTGTTTATTACCTCTAAGATGAATCTGTTGAGAGTGAAGACGATGACGAAAGTGCTGAAATAGCCTAAGCGATACCTAAAAAAAGGCCTCGATCACAAAATCGAGGCCTTTCTCTTTTACAATTCTTTGATCTTAATGTTTCGGTACCAAACCGGATTTCCATGATCTTGCAAAGCAATACGCCCTTGCATATTCACACCAAATCCAGGCATTGTTTTGAATTTAGAACCAGCAATCATTGCCTTCCAATTCGCATCATCTGTACGCGTTTCTACGACTTTCGATCCATTTAAATACAATTGCAATAAGCCTTTGTTATTTACGATACGTGCCGTGTTCCACTCCCCTACCGGCTTAGTTACCTTCACTGATGATTTAATTAAATCATACAAATCTCCTGAATTGTGTTTGATGATTTTTCCATCCGGATGGCCGTCATCATCTAATACTTGCATTTCAGGTCCTGTATTATAGGTGCTGTGGTATTTAACGGCATCTTCTGTGACATTGAAAATAATTCCGCTATTCCCATTAGGTGAGATTCTCCAATCCACCGAGAAATCATAATCCACATAGGCTGCATCAGTAATCAGATCGCCGCCGTCTTTTTTAGTTAAATCAAATCCAATTATGCCATCTTCAATCGTCCAAGATGCCCCTACTTTACCTGGTTTGCCATAGGTATGCCAGCCAGTGAAAGTTTTACCGTCAAATAAAATTTTAGTTCCATTTCTCTTCTCGGCCTTCGAAAGTTGGTTTGCAACCTGACCAAAAGAAGATAACGCTAAGCAAATCGCCGCGCAACTCAAAAGTAATTTGTTCATGTTTGTAAGGTTTATGATTTTTACAATACTACTAAAAGTCTGCAACAATTGTATCCCTTGCGGACAATTTTAGCTTGAAATCTTCGTAAATTGCGGGCTGATATAAAATCCATGAAGACTAAAGTAGCCCCAAAGCCCTCCATCAACATCATCACCCTCGGTTGTTCGAAGAATCTTGTCGATTCTGAAGTACTCTACACCCAATTAAAAGGGAATGGATTAGAGGTGACCCATGAGGCGAAAAAGGACAAGGCGAACATCGTCGTGATTAATACCTGTGGGTTTATTGATAATGCCAAACAAGAATCGATCGACACTATTTTGCGCTATGCAGACGCAAAGCAGGCTGGCAAGATCGATAAATTATACGTGACGGGTTGTTTATCCCATCGCTACAAGGAGGATTTAGAGCGGGAGATTCCGATGGTTGACTCCTTCTTTGGCACGAATGAATTACCTCGCTTACTAAAGGCCTTAAAGGCTGATTATAAGCATGAATTAGTGGGCGAGCGTTTATTGACGACGCCAGCGCACTATGCCTATTTAAAGATTGCAGAAGGTTGTGATCGCCCTTGCAGTTTCTGTGCGATTCCATTAATGCGTGGAAAACACGTATCGACGCCGATGGAGGAATTAGTGAAAGAGGCTTCGTTGCTGGCGAAAAAAGGCACGAAAGAATTGATATTAATCGCCCAAGACCTTACTTTTTACGGCTTAGACCTAAAAGCGGACGGCAAATCGGGTCGCCAATTAAAAGAATTATTAGAGCGCTTATCTGATGTCAATGGCATCGAATGGATCCGCTTGCAATACGCTTATCCAGCGGGATTTCCAGTCGAAATACTGGATACCATGGCAGAGCGCGATAATATCTGTAAATACCTTGACATGCCACTCCAAAGTGGTTCTGACGCCATGTTAAAGCACATGCGTCGGGGAATTACCCGGGCTAAAACGGAGGAATTAATCCATACGGTTCGCGAAAAAGTGCCGGGTATCGCTTTAAGAACGACTCTGATTTCGGGTTATCCAGGGGAAACAGAAGAGGACTTTGAGGAAACTTATTCCTTCGTGGAACGTATGCGTTTCGATCGTTTAGGCATCTTTAATTATAGCCACGAGGAAAATACGCATGCTTACCTAGTGAACGATGATGTGCCGGAAGAGGTGAAGCAATATCGTTCGGATGAGATTATGGCAGTACAACAAGGTATTTCGGAAGAGTTAAATCAGGAGAAAGTAGGCCAAACACTGAAAGTGATGGTCGATCGCAAAGAGAGCGGCTTCTTCGTAGGGCGTACTCAGTTCGATTCTCCAGAGGTGGATAACGAAGTGTTAATTCCGGCGCAACAATACGCACGTTTGGGAGATTTTGTGAATGTGAAGATTAATAAAGCCGAAGAGTTCGACTTATACGGTGATATTATAGCGTAAACGAGCTAATTCGCATATCGCGCAGATCAAATGTCAGTAGGCCTTTTTGGGCTGGCGATTCGAAGCCGGCTAGGTAGAAAATGGCTTCTTTGGCCTGAAATAAACCGATAATTCCTGGCAATACGCCTAAAACTCCTACTTCATCGCAGGACGGTATTTCTTCAGGACTCGGTTCGACCGGAAACAAAGATCGATACGACGGGCCCACCGGATGAAACACCGCAAATTGACCTTCCCAGGCGTGAATCGCACCATAGACAAATGGCTTTTTCAAAGCCACACACACATCATTAATCAAATACCGAGTTTTGAAATTATCCGTGCAATCGATGATAAGATCGTGTTGATCGATATAAGCCGTTGCGTTTTCTGCTGTTAAATTCTCCTCGATGCCTTTGATTATAATCGCTGAATTCAAGACTTGCAATGCCTCCGCTGCCTTAAAAGCCTTTGGCGCTCCCACATCCGATGTTTTATACAGCACTTGACGCGCTAGGTTCGATAATTCAATGATGTCCGCATCCAGAATCGTGATCAATCCCACACCAGCCGCTGCTAAATAAGGCAAGGCGCCACAGCCCAAACCACCAGCACCCACCACGAGAATGGACGCCTCTTTCAGGCGCAATTGCTGCGCTTTCCGCCATTCCGGCAGATTTAGTTGTTTACGGTAGCGTTCGAATTCTAAATCGCTTAACATATACGTGGGTACAAATAAAAAAAGCCTCCCTGAATTTCAGGAAGGCTAATTTCGGTAATTATTTTGAAAACTAAACGCTTAACGTACCCTTACGAGCTGCAGCGATTAAAGTTTTTTCGAAACCATTCTTGTTGATCGTGCGAATTGCTTTCGCACAAACCTTCATACGAACCCAAACACCTTCTGACTCTAAGAAGAATTTCTTAGTCTGTAAATTCGGGTAGAACTTACGCTTAGTCTTGTTATTAGCGTGAGAAACGTGGTTTCCTACTTGAGTTTTGCGTCCTGTAATTTGACAAACCTTTGCCATAGTATTTTTTATTTAATATTGTTCTTTCCTAAAGGGATTGCAAAATTAGGAAATAATTTGAAATAACCCAAACCTCGATTGAAAATTTATAAAATGCAAGACAATGTGTATCTTTGGGGATGGCTAAGCGTAATACGAAGGCACCCCTAAAGAAAAAAATCGTCTCTTCCCTGATCTGGTTAGGAACCTTGCCTTTGTGCCTATATACGCTCCTGACCTATCTTTTGAGCTATTCTCTCATCGTGGAGCATTGGGTCGCCGGCTTTATTATGATGACCATGCCTTACGCACAATTATTGTGCTTTTTCTCCTTGATTTACTGGCTTTTTCAGCGAGCGAAGCGAGCGCTTTTGCCCTTGATCGTGCTAGTGCTAGGTTATGGATTTATCGGGAGAACCATTAGCTTTAATCAACCCGTGGCAAGTTTAGCGAAGCCGATGACGGTGATGAGTTATAATGTTTTTGGGATGTATTCAAATGAGTATGAGGCCAAAAAAGAGCAATTAGAAGAACTGAAAAAAATCATCCGCGATTACGATGCGGACATCAAATGTTTTCAAGAATTCTATTCCCATTCCGATCGCAAAGCCTTTCACACCGTTTCCTTTTTAAAGGAAAAATACCCGCATTATGCCTTCATTCCACTGAAGAAGCAATTATTTGATTCGCACGAGAAAATGGGATTAGTGGTATTTTCTAAATACCCCATCATCCATGAGGAAGGCGAGCAATTCGAAAATTCGGCGAATGGATACCTATTAACTGATATTGTGAAGGATCAAGATACGATTCGGGTGATTAATATGCAGCTTTGGTCCATGGGAATTCGGGTAAATAAGATGACCTCTAAAATTCGTTTGCAGGATTATACGGATGCCCAAAAAGAAGGACGCGGCATCATTTCCTCCCTACGCAAAGGCTTTATTGAGCACAAAAAGGAGATGGACAAAATCAATCGCTTGATCCAAAAAAGCCCCTATCCCATCATTGTAGTAGGGGATTTAAACGAAACTCCCTCTGGCTGGGCCTATGGAACGATTCGCGAGCGCTTAAAAAACTCATTCGAAGAAGCAGGTTCAGGTTTTGGCTTCACTTTGAATCGCAGCCCGTATTTAGTCCGCATCGACGATCAATTCTTCTCGAAGGAATGGAAAGCCATTAACTTCCAAACCCTGAGAAGTATCAAATACTCCGACCACTTCCCTACGGTAGGCCAATACATCTTGCATGGAAAATAAGCTCTGGAAGGTCTTGGGCACCACTTTTGGCGTGGCCGTCACCCTGGGTGGCACCATAGGAACCGGAATTCTCCGTAAACCAGGCCCTATCGCCGCCTCCCTTCACGATCCCGGCTTAATCATTGGCTTGTGGATTCTGGTAGCCATTTATGCCCTTTTAGGCGTTAGCTGTCTTTTAGAATTAAGTTTATCCATTCCCAAAGCCGGTTCTTGGTATGTCTATGCCGAACGCGCTTTTGGCCGTTATATCGGCTTCCTGGTAGGCCTCACGAGTTGGTTAGGAACCGTCACTGCCTTAGGCTTCGGCTCTTATACCTTCAGCGAATACCTGATCATCATATTCCCCTCCTTAAGCCCTTATTTAGTCTATTGCGCCATCGGCATTTTAGCGCTTTTGTGGTTTTTCCATCAATTAGGCGTGGTCATGGCAGGCAAATCACAAGAATGGCTCAGCGGCATTAAGGCCTTAGCTCTCTTACTATTTATCGCTATTTGTTTCTTGTATGGTGGCGGTGGAGTTTTCAATGAGCAGGCCAAAGCCCCAGCAGGACTCCCCCTCGCAACGGGCATCATGACCGCGCTTTTATCTATCTTTTATGCCTTCGACGGCTGGCACACCGCCAGCTATTTCACCGAGGAAAACAAGGATCCCGTCAAATCCATGCCAAAATCGATGTTCATCGGAGTCATCATCGTCGCAGTGATCTATTTATTAATAAACGTGGGCATACTTTATAGTCTACCGCTAGAAACCCTTTCAAGCAGTAAATTAGCGGCTGCAGATGCCATGAAAGCCTTATTTGGCGCAGATATGGGACGCTGGATTACCGTCTTTTTAATGCTAAGTATTCTAGGAATTTTGAACACCCAAGTGATGTTCGCCCCCCGCGTGATTTATTCAATGAGTCGCGATGGCCTGTTTTTCAAACAAGCAGAGAAAGTAAACGCGGCCGGATCTCCTACCACAGCTACTCATTTAACGGTTTTCTCCGCTTGTATTTTCCTTTTAGCAGGCAAAGAGATTAACGAACGTTTATCTGACATCGCCACCTTCTTCTTTGTAGCAAGTTATTTAGCCGGATTCGCATCATTATTAAAGCTACGCGTCTCGGAACCTGATTTAAAACGCCCTTACCTCGTGTGGGGATATCCGATTCTTCCGTGGATATTGGTGATTATCTCGGCGCTATTCTTGATCGGAACCTTGGTGACGAATCTGGGGAGTGTGGTGTATGTGGTGGGGTTTATCCTAGTTAGCTTTTTCATTTTCAAATTTGGTGGACTTTCTAGTCCAAAGAATAAAGCATAAAGCACAAAGAATAAAGTACGATTCGCCTACGGCGATTAATTTGGAAATGTTTTTTCCTACGGACTCATTCCCTACGGACTTTATTCTTTGTGCTTTATGCTTTATGCTTTAATTTTCAATGTATCGCTCTCAAAAACTCCAGCACCGATTGCTTAATTTCCTTCACCGACGTATTGCCCAGATTAGATAATACAGAGAAGGCAAGCGTCTTTCCTTCTTTGGTCAAATAATACCCAGATAGATCATAGGTATTCCCAAAAGAGCCAGATTTCGCCCAAATACGCACGCCGTCATTCAGGTCCTGCACATTCCGCATAGTTCCTGTCTTACTGGCTTCAGGCAAAAGTGCATGCAAGCGATCCGGAGCGACTTCTTTCGCTAATAACTCTAAGATGTAGATGAAATCCTTTGGCCTGAAAAGATTATAACGAGACAAGCCTGAGCCGTCTACCCACCTAATATCTTTCAAAAACTCATTTCCTGGTTCTTTCTTTAAATTTTCTATCACCTGCGCCGGATCCCAGCCCTTCTCGGCTGCGATCATCACTAAAAGCTGCTCGGCAACTGCATTATCACTTTGATGAAGTAAGGATACATACAAACTATCGATCTTACCCGCATAGAATATGCGCGCATCCGGATGAACGGCTAGCGGCATCGTCTCCACCGATTTGTGTAAGGTATCCGTTAACAAGAAGGTCGTCATATCCGGGGACGTGATGAAAGGGACGTCTTGGGCACCGTATTTTTCTGACTTCAGCTCGGGTAAGGTAAACTCATTTTTCAAACGATTGCGTCTCACCTCGAGCGTCGATCCGGTTTTAGCAACCGCCTCAAAAGCATCTGGCATGATGGCCCACCGGCGCTGCGAGGCAGAGAAATTAATGACATTCCCATACAAGGGCATATCAGAAATTTCGGCAGAATAGTAGTCATTATAGTCATCAACAGCCCAGCCAGTCCCTTGTGGGAAAAGTGGCTTTAGGGGTGCTCCATACACTAAAACTTTCGAAGAAGCTGCTAAAAAATCACGTAATGCTGTATTTTTCAGAGTTGGATGCAAGTTGCTAATGTCGCCGGTTCCCCAGAAAAAGAGGGTGTCCTTTGTTTCGCGGTATTTAAAGGAAGGGATTTGATTTCCTAGGATTCGATTAGCTTGTAAAAAAGTCAAAAGCTTCGTGTTAGAAGCTGGCATGAAATAGTGATCTGCATTTTGTTCAAAAAGAACTTTGCCAGTGGCTAAATCCTTAATCATCACGCCACTGGCGCGCTGAGATAGACTAGATTCATTGAAGGCGATCTGTAAATGAGAGCTTTGGCAACCTGCTAAAGCGAGCAGGAGTAAAAAGGCTAAATTTTTCATGCAATAAAGGTAAAAGGTTTAGCGAATTATTACAGCCAAATCTGCTTAATAGTCCCCAAGTAGTGACCCTTCTTTCCAGCATGCACAAAATCAAGAATGGCATCGTTCATAGAAGGATAGATATTTAATTCTGCGATTTTGTCCACAGGCACCCAGACTAAATCGTTTGCCGTTGTTTCACCTGCTTGTAAAACGGGAATTCCTGCAACAATATCTCCTTCGAATATTACATGTAAGCAAGCATCGTAATCGGTTGTAGCGTGTACCTGGCCTACCGCTATCATTTCCCCCACTTCTACCTCGATACCTAACTCCTCCTCACATTCACGTGAAATGCAAACTGGAAATGTTTCGCCTGAATCCACATTTCCACCGGGCAAAGCGAATTTGCTACCACTTGGATAATCATAGCGCAAGAAAAGCACATGATTATTTTCAATGATAAGGGCAGCTGGTCTAATTCGCATAAGGTAGGATAAATTTGAAAGATTAAATATACCATTAGATTTCCTAAATTGCAGGCAAAATGAACGTATTAGCATGCAAATAAGAGAAATTTGTCAGGTGATGGAAGCTTGGGCACCTTTAGCCTGGCAAGAATCATACGATAACGCGGGTCTACTGGTAGGGGACGCTTCCACGGAGGTGAAAGGCGTATTAATCAGCCTAGATTGCACGGAAGAGGTCGTGGAAGAAGCCATTCAGAAAGGCTGCAACTTGATTATTTCCCATCATCCGATCGTTTTCTCCGGTTTAAAGCGGATCACTGGTGCAAACTATGTCGAAAGAACAGTCATTAAGGCCATCCAAAACAATATTGCTCTATACGCCTCTCATACCAATTTAGACCATGCGCCGAAAGGCGTTAGCTACCATTTGGCTGCTAAGCTAGGAATCACAGGACAGGTATTGAAACCAATGCGCGATGCCTTGAAGGCCTTGCAGTATTATGTGCCAGCGACGCATGAGAAAGCCCTGCGAGACGCATTGCACGCGGCTGGTGCAGGAAATATTGGGGAGTATTCGAATTGCAGTTTCACTCAGGAAGGTTTGGGTCGTTTTCAACCTTCCTCTGCATCGAATCCACATACGGGGTCAGCTAATGTTTTATCTGAAGTAAACGAAGTAAAAGTGGAGATGATTTTTCCTGCGCACCTCTCAGGCCCCGTTTTGGACGCATTAAAATCAGCTCATCCCTACGAGGAAGTTGCTTATTCGATTCATTCATTGGATAATTCTTGGCAAGATGTGGGATCTGGATATATTGGAACTTTAGAGAAACCTTTGTCGCCAGACGAATTTTTAGATTTTGTCAAAAAACGTTTAGGCCTGAAAGCCCTCAAACATACGGCTTTAGCTACTGGACCGATTTCAAAGGTGGCGGTTTGTGGGGGTGCCGGAAGTTTCTTGATTAAAGAAGCAAAGCAGCAGGCAGACGCTTATATAACCTCAGATATCAAGTACCACGAATTTTTTGACGCAGAAAATCAATGCTTACTTATTGATGTGGGGCATTACGAATCGGAAGTCATGATTATTGATGCGATACATGACTATTTATCAAAAAAAATTAGTACTTTTGCGGTTCTCCTGAAAAGCAAAACAAATACAAATCCTGTATTCTTCTCTTGATAAAAGGATAGAATTTAGACAATTCAAATAAATTAGAATAATGGCTACAGTTACCGAAACAACAATTGCTCAACGGCTTGAATCGCTTTTAAAGCTTCAATTAATTGACTCCAACTTAGATTCAATTCGTAAGGTTCGTGGTGATTTACCCGAAGAAGTTCGTGATTTAGAAGATGAGATCATGGGTTTAGAGACTCGTTTAGCTAAATTTCAGCAAGATATAGCTGAATTCGAAGAGCAAATCAGCAACTATAAAATCTCGAAGAAAAATTCTGATAACTTAATCATTAAGTATAAGGAACAACAAATGAATGTGCGTAATAACCGCGAATTCGATGCAATTTCTAAGGAAATTGAATTGCAAGGAATCGAAATGGAAATTGCAGACAAACGTATCAAGGAAATTGATTTTAAAGTTTTGAACAAAAACGACGAAATCGCTTCAGTTGAATCAAACTTGTTCGAGCGTAAGAAAGATCTTGAGATCAAGCAAAACGAATTACAAGTGATCATCGCAGAAAGTGAAGAAGACGAGCAAAAATCATTAAAAGATCGCGAGAAAGCTGTGAAAATAGTAGACGAGCGTCTTTTCAAATCGTACACAAAATTACGCGATAACGCACGTAACGGCTTAGCAGTTGTTTTAGTGAAGCGTGGTGCATGTGGCGGATGTTTCAGCTCTGTACCTCCACAACGTCAAACAGACATCAAAGACAAGAAGAAAATCTTAGTTTGCGAGCATTGCGGACGTGTATTTGCCGGCGTGGAAGATGTGATTCCAGCTCCAGAAAAAGAAAAGAAATCTCGTGCTAAAGCAACTCCAGCTGCAGCTAAAGAAGCCGTTGCTGCTGAGTAATTTCAAGAAGTATATAGATAGAGAAAGCCCGCTAGAGATAGCGGGCTTTTTTTGTTACCTAATCATAGATAACAAGATTCTGAAGTTATCTGCAATTAATTCCTCTGGTGGTATGGGTTTATAAGCTAGTGCCGTCAATTCTTTTTTATATCGAGATTTTAACTGACGCCAAATCCCATCAAAATCAGTTAACAAAGGAGAATCGGTAATTAATTTTTCGTTCCAACCAGCTGGCTCATCAAAAAGCGCTAAGTCATGTTCCCACAATTTACTGAAGCGAATTTTAATTGTTTTTGATTGAAATAAGTTAATACAATCTACGTGTGAGCATAAAAAATAAATATCATAAAAATGCCTAATTTTTTTTGAGAGGCTTTCAACAGGATTTTTATCAAAAGAAAATCGGATTAAAGAAACCATTTTTTCAATCAGGGTCTGATCAAGACTCAATACATTTAGTTCAAATGGATGAAGGTTAAAAATGTTGACATAATCCTGATTTTTGCTAAAAGTTAAAAACTCAAAAACTAGACTACTTAACGTCATTCGTTTAAAAGGGAAAGGATTCGCAAATGCATTAACTTCTATAATCAACTTATCAAAAATAGTAGAATCGTGAGATGACTGAAATTGAATGACTGACTTTCGATACCTAGAACCTTTACTTGTTATCCCATCCAAATGAAAATCAATAAAACCTCTAGTTATTTCCTTCTCTATTGACCTCAAGAGATTTTTAACATCATTACCTGAATCTGAACTTTCACTTATGATAGCTATATCTATATCTTCTGAAAATCTATCAATTAATTTATAGGCCTTGGACAATGAAGTACCACCCTTAAAAACAGCATTTTGTACATAATTAGAATAGGCTAGTTGCCTCAAAACAAAAGTTAACCAATAATCTTTTTCAATAAATTCACTCTTTATTTTATGGTGGTTTGAAGTGGCTCTTATTAATTCTATAAATATTGTTTTATCATCATGAAGATTCATTTAATATTCCATTTATTAGTGGTTATAAGTGCTTTTTGCAGCCCTTCAAATTTATAGGTAGTAATGGGATTCAATGTTTTCAATAAAGAGAAGGTTAACTCTTCCTTATTTAACTGATCAAACATGGCACCTGCTAAGGCACGAGTTGCTGGATTGTATTGAAATGCCAACTGCACTAGAGCGCTCTGCTCTTGGGATGACAAGTTAGAAAGTATATCAAGGAGTCTGTAACAACAACTTGATAATGATGCATCAGGTACTTTTTTGATAAATCGAATTGAATCCAATATTTGCAATAAGGGTATTGATGCCGCTGTTATCTTATTTTTTTGCTTAACAAAAGTGATGGAATAAAAATCACGGCTTAAAGGTGGCCTAAAATCATTCCTTCCTATTTGAATAGCGTTACTTACTTGGGTAGTAAGTCCTAATTTATTAAAAATAGAATATCCTGTTAAATACCCTTTTACACAACCCTTTTCTTCTATTAAATCCTTAAGTATTTCATCACTAGATGGCTTAAGTTTACCAAATACGGTTACTTCAGGTTTGTAGAATTTCCCTTTAGCCAATTTTTCAATTTCCCCAGCTTCAACTAATCTATTTAAGGCTTTTATAACAGCTTCCCTTTTAGCATTATCTAACTCAAAGCTAGACTGAGTAAATACTAAACCCACTGGCATTTTCTTTATCTTTTCTGAAATAAATTGTGCGACCTTCATATATTTGTCCAATAATTTATATAAAAAACTGGACAAATATAGATAAAATTTTATACTTTAACACAATGAAAAAAAAGACCCTAACCACTGAAGAAGATTAATTACATCCCCTTCATCCACTCGAACTCCTCAGAAAAGGCATCCATCCAGCAATCTGCGAAGTACACCCGGTTGCGATTCAATCCTAAAACTAGTTCGCGGGTTCCTTTAATGAAGTACGCTTTTGCCGTTTCTTTCGCCCAGGATTCGTCGTCTTGAAATTGCTGAAAGCCATGCGTAAAGGTAGCGTTAACTCTACTCACTAAGGTGGCGATGGCTGGGTTTTGGTATTCTAGCGGTTTTCGAGGATCAGGAGTTCCGTATCTTTTTAACAGCGTCATTTCTTCATAACGTTCATTCGCTGTAGCCGCTAACGGCTGGGTGAGCACGGAGCCTTGGGCTAATCCTACAATCCGTCGCATGAGCTGAAAATGGGATGCGTCGTTAATCCACTCGCTTAAATGTACGGTTCTATTAATCAGAAGCAGGTATAGGTAGAATACAAAATAGGACATCTCGCCTACATTAGCAGAAAAGGGAACTTGTACAAAATTATTATTCATTTCGTACCTAATCTCTAACCGATTTTGATAAACATAAACAAGACCATTTTCGAATGGGTCTGTTTCTTCGTTCGCGAGGACTTTTTCCCTGATCTTTTCAAAGAGTTTTTTAATTACGGCCAAATGTTGTGCAGATACCCCCCCCTCGATAATACCTCTATAACATCCTGGACAAATATATACGCTTGATAAAAGTGTTTCAATTTTACGCTTTTCGACTACCCAGTTATTGAAGCAAGGCTTTGTATCTCGGTGGACAAAAGGAGCTGTTGCAAACACTTCATAATAAGACGAATAATCGGCAGCGCTGTACTGAAACCGGCGAAGTACTAAGGAATAAATTAAATACGCATTAGCATATGCTTCTGCTCGGGTGGAAAGATCTGGGTAAGTGTGCTTCCAGGATTTGGCATGTATGAAACCCCCGCGTGAGTCTCCGTCTGCTAATGCACAAAAAAATCCCATTTGATTGCTCTTCTCAGAAACGACAAAAATGAAATCCTCTGGGCGAATCTTATGTTCAGTTCGGTAGGCATCTGAAATGGCAAAATATTCCTGAAAAGAGGGAAAAGAAGAGAGAGTAAAAGATGTTTTTGTCCGAGGTTTTGCGGTATGGGTTTCGAATAGTTTAGATTTTACCTCGCTCTGAATCACCTCAACTAAGTCATTAAATGTGGTACTAGAGCAGTCGTCAGATTTCAATAAGTGGAGGATGATTCTAGCCATAGATTTTAGAGGTTTATTCTTCCAAAAATATTAAATTTTCTAGATTAAAATTCATCTTTAGAAAAAGAGATTCTTGGCTTATTTTTAGGCCAAAGGCATAGAACTCAAATCCATATTCTTCTTTATAGGTTTTGATCAACTCACCCAGCGTTTCCACGGTATAAAAACGGCTAGCATTTTCTTCAAAATCTGAAAAGACCAAAACATGCTTAGTGTAATCAGCTAGCTCTAAGTGTTCTTGTATCCAAGAACTCGTCATTGCCATGGCATCTATAATAGCAGAACCAGGCTTATAGTCAAATGTCTGTTGCATCTTGTTTTGTAATTCGGCTATCGGTATGGTTAAAATTCGTAACCGGAGATGATCATCGAAAATAGTCAAACCTACCTGGTCAGGATTGGACTTGTTTTGATTTAACTCAATTAGGTGATCGAGCTGATCCAAAAGTCTGGTATAGACTGGGGTATTTTGAAAAACTCGATGGGAGACGCTTGCGTCAATTAAGAAATGGAAGTAGGCCATAGGGTTACATTTTATGTTAGACGAAGGTCGCAGTAAAGAGCAAATTAGGGAATCTGATGTAAGGTTACATCTACTTCATACAGGGTAAATAAGCACGTAAATTTGTGTTAACAAAAACGGCAGATTAAAGAGATGAAATTGTCACTGAGCTAAACTCAATTCGATTTTGTCAATCTAAAAAATACCTATTTTAGTACAATTGAGTAATATTTTACACATAAATCAATTAAATACGATGAAATTTTGACATTGGAATATCAGCTATTTTAAGACACTGTCGAAATGATTTAAAATAAAAAAATAACTTTGCATCCTCATTTAAAAAGACCTGTTCTATGAAGCCAAAAACCTTCCCTTCGAAATCAGTTATTTCTGTAGCAGATTTAGACCTTGGAATTAAAAGTAATTCCAAAAGACAGCGTGTTGTAGCCTTGCTACTTTTCCTTATCCAGCATAAGGGAACCTTCGTAAGTAAGCGTAGAATGTCAGCGTTCCTGGGTGTCACGGATCGTTCGCTGTTCCGCTACTTAGGGGAGTTAAAATCGGTAGTCCCGTTAGATACTAAGAGTGGTATGTACGGAATTAGAAATGTGGCTTAATAGTATAAACCTTAAATGAAAAAACATGAGTAAGACTAAAAAACAAAAAATGGAATTGTTGTACCGTATTTGTAAGGCTTTGTCCCCTTTATATGGTGAGTTAGAAGACGAGAAATTGCGCGGGCAGATCTCTGTGATGTTAGGGGCCCAAATTTTTTATGTTGGGTGTCCAAAGGAATCCTTCCAGAAAATTTCCGTAGAAGGAAAGAAGGAGTTAGCTGCCTTACAGTCGGCGGGTTTGAGTAAGGCGAAGGCCTTACAGAAGTTAACGAAGGAACACCAAACTTCCCCGTAAGATTGGTGGATTACAGTTGATGGAATACATGTCAGGTCACCAGGTGACCTATGAAGAATTTGAGTCTTTGTTACATACCTACTTAGAGTGGAATTATGTGACGAGACAGGAGAATAATAACTTGAAACCTTTCCAAAAAGTGGGAAAGTTTACCACCCCAGAAGAAAGTTACCGCGCTGCGGGTGTGGCATTAACTGATTTTTAATTGTGTTTGTGTGTTTTCATAATTGTTGTTTGGTGTTTAGTTGTTAAACAATGAAATTCGGCTGCTTTTAGCGGCCGAATTTATTTAAAATCTAAAGAAATATGGATGCATTTTTTACCGGTTTAGGCATTATTTCTGTTTTAGGACTGATCATTTCGTTCTTTATGGAGGATCCAAAAGCCATAGATGATATCCATAAAAACCTTCGAAAATTAGGCGTTTATCCACTGGGAAAGGGCAAGAAAAGTCCGTATAAATTAACGATTACTGATAAAAAAGAAGACAAGGTAACATACCCATTAGATCAGGAAAACTTCTTTTTTGTTATTTGTCATTTTTCTCCTGATTGTGAGGCTTTTGCGAACTATATGCTGGAATTATGGTGCTTAACTCCGTTTAATTTAATACTTACCGATGGTTTAGGGGAAACGAAGAAGACTGAAACGCTGGGGCTTTGGCAATATAATGGGAAGCAGCATACGATTAGTATTTGTAGTAAAGACGTGAAAACCGAAGTAATGGCTCTCATCCTTATTCATGAGATTGCCCACCTGCGGATTCATACGCTTAGCTCCTACGCCTATGTCTATAATTTGAGTGGCAAAAAGATTAAGTCGCCCTATTACGGGATGAGTCTGAAGCCTCATGGCCCACAGTTTGCCGCCGTTTTTTCTGAGATTAGCCGGCCCACTTTAGAGATGAAGAAACTATATTCTTCTAAACAAAAGAGGCACCTGACTTCTTATTTTCAATCGCCCAAAAAAGTGCATTTAACTCCCCTCGCAAAGTGCGGCAGCATTCCGGTTTATTGATGAAACAGATAATTACAAATCGCATTCAGACTACCATCTCCATCACTAATGGGGATAGCCATGTGTTTATTCAGACGAATCATGACTCACCTAGCCTGATCCAGGTCAATACAAACGGTATCCATATTCAGATTCAAACGGGTGGAAACGCGCGCGTGAATCCTACCTATGATACTTATGAGGAAGTGAGGCCCATTGCTTTGCCTGGGCCTGTGGCACCTACGCCTATTAGTCCGAAGCCGCCGGTACCTCCTAAGCCTTTTAATCCGGGATTCAACTTTTGGCCTTTCCAAAAATCCATTAAATACGTCAGCGACCTCCCCATTCAAACAACGGAATTCGTTCGCTTAGCGCTGAAGTGGTGCGAGGAGCATATCGAAAAGTCGAAACGCAAGTACACCTACGAATTAAAGTATTATAAGCCCAAAAAGACCATGGGCACCTACCAATATTCCACTCGAAAAATTACGATTTATGTCTATCCCTCTTTAGAACTAAAGTCGCTTTGCAGCACCCTGATTCACGAGTATGCGCACCATTTGCATTTAAAAAGCCAAGCAGATCAAAACGAATATGATCGCTTAGAACGCAAGCATGGCTATTGGAATAATGCTCACGAGAGGCTGAGTCGAGCTTATGAAGCAAAGTTTGGTGCGGCATTGTGGAGGTATATAAAGGTGGCTATTACCGATACATAAAATATGTTTTAAAAGTTATTTTATATATTTATTTAATTACAAAACTATTCTATTATAGTTTTGTAATTAAATAAACACTAATATTCTGAAATGGCCGATTATCAATTGACAAATAACATCAGTAGATGTTTAAATGTGGATTGATAATAATGACATGGATTCATTATAGAGTTTCTCTAAATCAATCCAAGTACTTTGATAATTGCGCAGAAAGTATTGCAAAAAAAATTTATTGATGACTTTACTATTTAAAGAACATTAAAAAAACAATTCAATTTAATATTAAAATATAAATAAAATATGGAATATAAAATCGAAATATCAGATGATAACGGTTTATTTGGTTTAGTTGATGTTACTGGAAAAGTAGTAATAGAATGCAAATATTCAGACATTAGTACAATTAAAAATTATTCTGATTTATCTCTGACAAATTTTTCTACAATCTATCTACTTTTTGGTGGTGATGATGGAGATTGTACTTTTGCATATTTTTCTTACTTTGAAAATGATAATTTAATTATTTCAAAATCTCCTTATTCGTTTTCTGTTATCAGTCATCGCGAGTCCCATTTTTATAAGGGATTAACAATTTGCACATCAAAATCATTGGATGAAATAATAATTAATCTTAAAGAAGAATTAATTGGTGGGCCCTATAATGATTGGGCTGAATGTTATGCAGGTCACAATATTAATTTGGAGGAATACGAATCACTCGTCTGTGAACTTTGTAGATCATACGATTTACTTGGATTTGAGTATGGTTACGGAAACGAAATAAAACCGTATTATAAAAAAGAAAGAGATGAAAATCTATATTATTTGACACCAGGATTTGCTTGGTCTACAGATGAAGAAAGTCAATTAGGCTATGATGTAGCTGAGAGTGAAAGTATGGTTTATAATGAAATACATAATTACAACTTGGAAAATGGACTAGCTTTAGTAAATGATCATGGAAAATTTAAATTTATAAATAGGTATTACTTTGAAATAGGTCAAAGTTTTGATTTACTAGTTTCAAAAGAAGATTTTGGCTTGTTTTTAAAAGATAAGAAATGGGAAATCGGATATAGTTATATTAAAGTGGGGAATACGATCAAAAAGATTCAGTTTACAGGAGACTTTATTAGTGAAATATGTCTTAACCCAACAATATTTACAGAAAATGAAGTTTTAAAAAAATTTATTAGATCGAAAAGATTTTGTGACCCATTAATTCAAACAAACCCAAATAGTATAGTGTATAAAATTGACATTGGTTATTTAGATGAGAAGGAAATTGATGCTAAAATTATCAATGAAAATTTTATAAGAACCAATGAATGGGAAAAACAAATAATTAATACAGATATGCTAGTAGAAGAATTTATTGATAATCATTTACCATTTCAAATATCGCCTAATGCTGATTTAGTTGGATTAAAAAATAATATTCAAGAGTTTAATACCCTTTTTGGAAATGCTTTTAGTGGTTATAAGGTTATTGAAACATATGAAATTTAAAATTAAAGATTTTTTCTTCGATTATAAACTGTCTGTTAATCAGGGACACTTACAGATCGAGAAAGAATTTGATGGGATAAAGATTGACTTAACTAAAATTCCTATAAAAAGAGAAACGAAAAGACCCCATTCAATTGATTTAATAGCGCTATTAAAAGCTAAATATATTTAATAAACTTGGAGCTATTTAAAGGCACCATCTCAAAAAGTGTGTTAGTGGCACCATCTCGTAAAGTGTGTAAGTAGAAATATTTAGGGTTTCGACCTTGATAATTTTTTTTTACTTTTAAACACTAAATAAAATGGAAGTGGAATTACCCGATTCATTAACCGATGCTTTCTTAA